>CAYWDQ010000082.1:0-13335 GCA_964457065.1 uncultured Acidimicrobiaceae bacterium
CTGCCCTACATCTGCCCCTACAACGTCAACTCCATCATGAACCCGATCCTGGTCGCCTGCCTCGGCCTGGGGTACTTCTTCAACATGTACCGCGGGAAACCCCTCGTGCGCGAGGGCGGTGTCGTGATCATGCGGCATCCGACCCGGCCCGAGTTCCACCCAGGCCACCACCCGAGTTACATCGACTTCTACGAGCAGGTGCTGACCCAGACCATCGACCCCGTGCAGATGCACAAGGAATTCGAGGAGTCCTTCGCGACCGACCCGTGGTACGTGCACCTGTACCGGACGGGTCACGCCTACCACGGCGTCCACCCGTTCTACATGTGGTACTGGTGCGCGCATGCGATGGCACACGTGGGCCGGGTCATCGTGGTCGGCGGAGACGCCAAGGCAGTGCGGCGCCTTGGGTTCTCCCCCGCGAGCTCACTCAACGACGCCCTCGAGATCGCCTCCGACGTGGTCGGCCCCTCCCCCACTCTCACCCACATGCACAACCCGCCGATCCTCATGTCGGACGTGCACTGATGGCGACCTCAGGGATTCTCCGGCGGGTGCGTTCGGCCCGCTTCCCTCTCGCTCCGCCCACATGGCCGACGACGCTCGAACGGCCCGACCCCGAGCGGAAGGTCGGGCTGGACTACGACCACGAGTGGTCACGGCGCTACCCGGTCCGGTTGGCCCGCGCGGTGGTGATGGACAACATCACGCGGCCGGCGGCACGCCTGTTGGCGCCCGCGACGGTGCGCGGGCTGGAGCACCTGCAGCACGTCGAAGGGCCAGTGATCTTCGCCGCCAACCACGCGAGCCACATCGACACACCCCTGCTCCTCACGACGCTGCCTGTCGAGTTCCGCCACCGGACGATCGTGGCCGCCGCCTCCGACTACTTCTTCGACCGCACCTGGAAGTCCGTGCTGTGGTCCTTCGCGCTTGCGGCCATACCAATTGAGCGCAGCAAAGTGAGCAGGCGGTCGGCCGACACGGCAGCCGAGGTCGTCGAGGACGGCTGGAATCTCGTCATCTTCCCCGAAGGCGGGCGCTCGCCCGACGGCTGGACCCAGCCCTTCCACGGGGGGGCCGCCTACCTGGCCCGGCGTACCGGGCGGCCGGTGGTCCCGGTCTACCTCCATGGGACTCGCCATGTGCTGCCCAAGACCCCTGAGCCCGGGACGAGGGCACCCGGCGGCTCGGGCACCGAGTCACGCCAGAGTGGCAGGCTGCGCCGCTCCCCCATTGCCGTCCTCTTCGGCGCTCCCATGGCGCCCGACGAGGGCGAGAGTGCTCGCCGTTTCTCCGCCCGCGTGGAGGCAGCAGTCGCCACCTTGTCGCGTGAGGTGCACTCCGACTGGTGGCAAGCGCGCCGCGCCGTCAGCGCGATCGCCCCGATCGAAGGCGCCGAGACGGCCCACCGGGGGCCCGACGCGTCGGCCTGGCGCCGTGCCTGGGCGCTCGACGATCCGCCGTCCCGCCGTGGCGTCAAGGAATGGCCGGACTGACACGAGTTGGCCCGCCGATCGGGAACTTGGCCCTCAGCCGGGCATGTGAAGTCCGAGCACCTCGAGTGAAGACGACCGGGCGCACGGCGGGGTTTCCGAAGGCCTCCTTGGCGTACCCGGCCATGTAGATCACGACGATGCCGGGCCGTTGGGCGCGTCACGCGTCGGCCAGCGCTGTGCCCTGCATCGTGGGCATGATGACGTCGGTGAGGAGGAGGTCGATACGACCTTTGTGGCGACGACTCAGCGCGAGGGCGCACTGCCCGATACCCGTGGCGACCACCTCGCAGCCGTTGCGCTCCAGGATCGCCGAGGTGATGGCGATCCCCGCTGTGGGACTCCGTGTCGTCAGCACTCCATCGAGACACTCGCTCCTTCCCCATCTTCGCTGCAGCATGGTGCCAACAGTGCCATGCTGCTCCGGGGGCGTCGGCGCATGCGGAGCCCGAGAGGAGCCCAATGCAGACAATCGTTCTCGGCAGCGGCAACCCGCTACCCGACGCTGAGCGTGCCGGACCCTCCACACTGGTGCGCACCCAGCTCGGCGACCTCCTGTTCGACTGCGGCCGCGGCGTCCTCATGCGCGCCGCGGCTGCGGGCTCGAGCGCCGGCGCGGTGCGGGGACTGTTCCTGACCCATCTGCACAGCGATCACACGACGGATCTCAATGACATCATCACCTCGCGTTGGGTGACGTCGTTCCAACCCAACCCGCTGCCCGTGTACGGACCGCGCGGGACCACCGGCCTGCTCCAGGCGACGGAGGCCATGCTCGAGCCCGACATCGGGTACCGCATGGCTCACCATGCGGACCTGCAATGGCGGCCGTCGGCTGATGTCACCGAGTGCGAGCACGGCCTCGTCCTGGAGGCAGGATCGGTGCGGGTCACGGCGGCCGCCACCGATCATGCTCCCGTTCGTCCCACCGTCGGGTACCGGATCGACGAGGGCGACACGTCCGTGGTGATCGCGGGCGACACGGTCCCGTGTCCCGGTCTCGACGAGCTGTGCGCGGGGGCCGATATGCTCGTCCACACCGTCGTCCGGCGCGACCTGATTGAGCCGCTCGGCCTGGCCCGCTTGACCGACGTCCTGGACTACCACTCCTCTGTGGAGGACGCCGCCCGGACGGCCGCCCGCAACGACGTCGGCACGCTTCTCCTGACGCATCTGGTGCCCGCGCCACGGCCCGGGACGGAAGACGAATGGGTGGCACTTGCGAACGAGCATTTCGCCGGCGCGGTCGTGGTGGCGCGGGACCTCCTCTCCATCGAGGTCAACCGGTCGGCGTGACGGCGGACCCGGGCGCGTTCCGTGAGGCCTCCGGCTACTACGTGGCGGGGCGGCCGCCCTATTCGCGCCACCTGGTCGCCACGCTGCAGCGCGAGCTCTCGCTCGACGGCCACGGACGCCTGCTCGACGTCGGCTGTGGACCGGGGGTCCTGGCGGTCGAGCTGGCACCGGCCTTCGAAGAGTCGGTGGCCGTCGACCCCGATCCGGGGATGCTCGCCGAGGGCGGGCGGGGGGCCGCGGCGCTGGGGCTGAGGGGAATTCGGTGGGTCCAGGGGGTGGCTGAGGATCTCGGCAGCCTCGTCACAGGCCCCTACCGGCTTGTGACGTTCGGCCAGTCCTACCACTGGACCGCTGGCGTGGACGTGCTCGACACCGTGTACGGGCTCCTCGAATCCGGTGGCGCCGTGGCGTTGATCGGCCACTGCGCCGAGGGCCGGCCTGAGCCACCGGGGCCGGCTCGCCCTCGAATCCCCGAGGACGAGATCGTGGCGCTCGTGCGGCAGTTCACCCGCGACGACCCGTCGCCGTTGTACCGGGGCGGGCGGGCTGCACCGCATCTGTACCTGGGCGACCTGCGCGCGTCGCTCTTCGGCGCTTGCTGGATGGTCTATGCGCCGGGCCGAGGGGACATCGTGCGCGACGTGGACTCGATCGTGGCGGGCTACTACTCCACGTCGTACGCCGCACCGCGCCGCTTCGGCGACTCGAGGGCGGCGTTCGAGGCCGCGTTGCGGGACCTGCTGTGGCAGCACTCCCCCGAGGGCCTGTTCTGGGACTGGCCGGGCGACACGGAGATCGTACTGGCCACCAAATAATCGGACGATCAGATGGCGATGACGCGCAGCTGGGCGCGCGGGTCGCTGATGGGCACGACCTCCTTGCCCAGTGGTGCGATGGCGACGGCGGCCAGCTTGAAGTTCCCCAGGCCGAGCGGAATACCGATGATCGTGAGGCACAGCACCAGACCGAGGACGACGTGCGCCAAAGCCATCCACACGCCCGCCAGCAGGAACCAGATGATGTTGGCCACCACGGATGGCGCGCCGGCATCGGGCTTGGGCACCACTGCCCGTCCGAACGGCCACACCACGAAGGCGGACAGGCGGAAACACGCCACCCCGAAGGGGATCGTGATGATCAAGAGACACAACACGACGCCGGCCACGGCGTAGCCGATGGCGAGCCACAGCCCCGAGAAGACGAACCACAACAGGTTCAGCAGTGTGCGCACTCGAATCGCCTCGCTACTTCCGTCGCCGCAGCCGCCTGCGGTGCAGAGCGCCGAGCCGCTCCTCGCGCAGGGCCTCCGACGCCGAGTCGTCCAGTGGCTCGAGCACGGCGTCATGCAGCGCCCAGGAGAGCAGGCGGTCGGCCAGAGCCGGATTGCGCGCCAGGACCGGCCCGTGGAGGTAGGTCCCGACCACGCGACCACCGACCGCGCCCTCACCACCGCCGCCGGCGCCGTTGCCGATGCCGGCGGTGACCCGACCCAACGCGACGGTGCCCTCTCCGAGCGTCGTCCGGCCCCCGTGGTTCTCGAATCCCGTCAGGACGGGGAGATCCTCGACGCCGACGGGTTCGGCCACCACCTCCCCCACCGCACGCGGGCCGGCTCCCTTCACGGTCACGAGGTCGAGCAGACCCACGCCCTCGTGGGGCTCCCCGTCGGCACCCGGGAACGTCCGTCCCACCACCTGGAAGCCGGCGCACACCGCCAGCACCACCGCCCCGTCCGCCACGCGCCGGACCAGGGTCCCGTCGTCGATCAGCGTGCGGGCGGCCCGGACCTGCGGCCCGTCCTCACCCCCACCGAGGCAATAGATGTCCGCCCCCGGAAGCGGGCGGTCGGAGACCGCCTGCAGCAGCTCGGCGTCATGGCCTCGCCACTCGGCTCTCCGGGTGAGGATGAGCCCGTTCCCCCCGTCCCCATAGGTACCCAGAAGGTCGGGGTAGACCACTGCCACGCGCAGCGGACCGCTCATTCAGGCGCCTCGAGCAGGTCGTGGAACGCCGTGTAGTTCCCGATGACGTCGACGATGGCACCCGTGCCGTCGGCCGCCTGGGCCACCGCCCGGACCGGGTCGGGCTCCGTCGTGTGCGCCACGCCCGCATAGTGCAGCCGGACGGAGAGATCGCGGAAGCGGTCGCCGGTAGCCACGACGGCGCGACCGGCCAGCCGTTCGTAGGGCACGTCCCACAGCCAGCTGGGATCCGCCCCGTCAGCCACCCGCGCGTTGATGCTGACGACCAGCGGCGCATCGGAACCGGCCACCAGGCACAGCAACTCGTCCCACCCGGCGGGGTTCTTGGCCAGCATGAGGCGTGCCCGCACCTCGCCGAAGGCGCGCACCGTGAAGCGGCCGGCGACCTCCTCGACGTGCTCCATGGCTCGCAGCGCCGCGATTGCGTCCACGCCGCACGCCTCCGCCGCCACAGCCGCCATGAGCGCATTGGCCTGGTTGAACCGACCGGGCAGCATCAGGGCGATGGCGTGGGTCCTCCCATCGGCCCACGCCGCGCTCGGCAGGCCTTGCGGCGAGTGCACGAGCGCGACCTCGGTCTCGGGGCGGGCGAAGCCGCACCCCGCACACGACCACCCGCCCTCGGTGAATTCGATGCGTCCCTCACAGGCGGGGCAGCCCACGGCATCGAGCTGCCACCGCAGACCCGCTCCGACCCAGTGCACGTCACGGGCCACGCTCGCACCCCAGGCCACAAGCGGGTCGTCCGCGTTGGCGACGACATGGGTGTGGGGCGCCGCGGCCAGTGCGGCGCGCCAGCGGCCCGCCACCATGCGAACCTCGTTCGTGCGGTCGAGCTGGTCCCGCGACAGGTTCAGCAGCACGACAGCGACGGCCGTGGTCGCGGTCAACACTCGCGGGAGGTAGACCTCGTCCACCTCGAGGACGACCCGCGTTGCGCGCGACCCGGCGAGAGCGGCGACATGACCCGCTGGCATGTTCGACCCCGTCTCGTTGCTCACCACTTCGTCACCGGTGGCTCCAAGGGCAACCGTCAGCAGTCGCGTCGTGGTCGTCTTGCCGTTCGTCCCGGTGACGAGCGCGACCTCTCGTCCCGCGCTCAGGTGCTCGAGCAGCTTCGGGTCGAGGCGGAGCCCGGCCCGGCCTCCGGCAACGGTGCCCTGGCCGCGGCCCAGGCGGCGCGATGCGGCGTTGACGGCGCGGGTGGTCGCGCTGGCGAACCGCGCCCTCACCGAGGCGGCTTGGTACGCGCCAGCTCCTCGGCTGTCGGCTCGTGGCGCACCCGCGACTCCGCGGGCAGCAACGCGCTGATCGCCTGCATGATCGTCTCGGTGTCCGCCTTGGCATCGGTCAACGACAACGGCACCGGTTTGCCCACCCGCACCAGCACCTTGGGCGGGTTGCGCACCAGAGTGACGTCGGGAACCCGTGCCGAGCGCGGCCACACCTTCTCGGTGCCCCACAGCCCGACGGGGACGACGGTGGCGCCGGTCGAGGCGGCGAGGCGCGCCACGCCCGTCTTGCCGTGCAGCACGGGGTCGAAGAAGTCATGGCCGCGCGGGATCGTCCCCTGCGGGGTCACGATGACCACCTCGCCCGCCTTGAGCGCCGCCTCGACCTCGCGCAGCGGCTGACCCGACCCGCTCCCGCGGTCCACCGCGATGCCTCCGATGGCGCGGGCGATGGAGCCGACCACGGGTGCGTCGAAGATCTCCCTCTTGCCGAGGAAGCGCACGGGACGGCCGATGGCGCGGGCGAGGAGGGCGAGCGCGGCCACGTCGAAGTAGCTCCGGTGGTTGGAGGCCAGCAGGACCGGGCCTCGTGCGGGCACATTCTCGACCCCGGCGACGTCGAAGCGCGCATAGGGAAAGGTGAGCTTGCGGACGAAGGGTCGGAGCATGTGGTACGGCTCGAGGCCGACGAGGCTGGGAACGCCCGGGGGTCGGTCCCAGTACTCAATGGACCAGCGGCGCGCGGTGGCCACCACGGTGAGGGACGGATCGGGGTTCACCGCGTGGGGCGTGCCCACGCTGGAGAGCAACGGCACGTCGAAGATGCTGTCGCTGCAGGCGTGGCAGTCGGACAGATCGATCCCCTCTTCGTACGTCCACGCGCGCACGGCGCGCAGCTTGCCGGTCCCCCACACGAACCCCTCGTAGAGCCGGCCTGTGTAGCGGCCGTCCTTGGTCTCGTAGGCGGTGGCGATCAGGTCGTCGAAGCCGAGGGCCTCTGCGAACGGGGCGATCAAGTCCACGGGCGTGGTGGTCGAGAGCACGAGCCGGTGTCCCTCGGCGCGGAAGGCGGCCAGGCGCTGTGGGGCGAAGGGGGCGACCAGGTCGCTGAGCCCCGCCACCGCCCTCCTGCCGGCCGCCTGGACCTGCTCCTGGCGCCAGCCCCGGGCCACCCGGGCGGCGGCCCGCACCAGGGACATGGAGAACAGGTTCTCCCCGAAGCGGTCGTTCACGGCGTAGAGCAGCTTGTCCCCCGGGAGGGAGCGTCCCTCCGGGAGCACCCCTTCCTGCACGAGGGCTCGGTTCAGGACCTGGCCCGACGCCCGGCACAGCAGTGTCCGGTCGAGGTCGATGAAGACGGCGCTCGGGGCCACGGCTACGCAGCCTAAAGCAGTTCGCACACCCATCTCCGGGGCGCCGGAACGCATCACGGAGCGGCCCGGCATGGGCCCGGAATTAGGAGAAGGGATCGCCGGGGGGGAGGGCGATCCCTTCTCAAGACTCATCAGGGCTGGAGGGGGGGCTTCCATTTCCCTGCGGTCTGCATCACATTGTGTCGGCCCCTCGGAGATCAGTCAAGCAGCTTTAGCAGATACTTGGTATCAGTTATACTGATGGGTAACTCAACTCGGGCAAGCATTCTCGGTAGGAGGGCCTGGTGGAACTGAAACATCTGCAAGCACTCTTGGGCATCGCGGACACCGGGAGCTTCTCCGCCGCGGCGGCCTCCATCGGCACGGTGCAGTCCAACGTGTCGGCCCACGTGGCCCGGTTGGAGCGTGAGCTCGACGTGCTGCTCGTCGATCGGGCGTCGGGGCGCCTGACCGAAGAGGGCGACGTCGTCATCGAGCGGGCGCGCCGGGTGATGAACGAGCTCGAGGCGATGGTCGCCGACGTGACCGCGCTGCGCGAGGAGGTGGTCGGGACGGTCCGCCTCGGCATGATCGGCACGACGGGGCGATGGCTCGTGCCCCAGCTCTTCGACCTCCTCCGGGTGCGCCACCCCCACATCCACCTGAACGTGGCCGAGGGCTCGAGCATGCAGTTGGAGCAGCAGCTCGCCTCGGGCCAGCTCGACCTCGCCGTGGTCACCTTCCCCCTGAGCGGGGACGAGATCATGGCTGCGCAGCTCTTCGACGAGGACCTGGTGGCCGTCCTCCCAAAGGACCACCCCCTGAGCGCGGAGTCCTCGATCCCCCTCGAGCGCCTTTCCGAGCTGGAGCTCCTCCTTCCGGCCCCGGGCACCGCGCTGCGGGCCGAGATCGACGGCGCGACGGTGCCGGCCCGGGTGGCGCTGCGGCCGGCCATGGAGCTCGACGGCGTGCGCCTGATCGCCTCCCTGGCTTTCGACGGCTACGGTCCCGCCATCCTCCCTGCGACCGCCGTGCCGGGCCACCAGCGGGGGCGCTTCTCGGTGTTGCCGGTCACCGGCCTGCCCCGCCGCCGTGTCGGGGTGGCGCAGCGACGCCGGGGCCTGCCGTCAGCGCCCGCCCGCTCGGTGATCGACGTGCTCGGGCTCGTGGTCAACGACGCCTTGTCCATGCCCGAGGGCATCCACCCCACCTGAGCCCCGGGCCGCTCAGGTGGCCGGCTGCGGCTGCGGCTCCCGCCACATCGTCCAGATGGACGGTCCTCCCCCGCTCAGCGGCACCTCCTGCACGACCTCGAAGCCGTGGCGGCGGTAGAAGGGGATGTTGCGCTCCTTGGACGACTCGAGGTAGCAGGGAATCCCCTCCCGGTCGCAGTGCGAGAGCACGGGGCGCATGAGGGCACTGCCGACGCCCTTGCCCTGCTCACCGACAGCGGTGCCCAGGCTGGCCAGGTACCAGTGCGGCTGGTGGGGGTGCAGCTTCTCCACCGTGCCGATGAGCCGCAGGGTGGCGACGAGGTTGGTCGCCACGTACGGCAACACCGGCACCATCGTGAGGATCCCCCGCGGGCCGGTCAGCAACGGCTTGCCGGCGGGAGCCCAGATGGCCGAGCCGGCGTAGCCGTCGGTCGTGTAGCAGCCCCCGAACGGCAGGTAGTCGGCCCGAAGCTGGGTGCGGAAGTACGCGCGCAGACCCGCGTCCCGCCGCGCGCCGTCCCGGAAGATGTAGCCGGAGACGGGATCGTCCCAGAAGGTCTCGGCCAACTGGGCTGCCATGGCCTCGACGTCCGAGGCGCCGGCACGCCGGACTACTGGCAGGGCAGGCTCGGGAACCATGAGGGGATCGATGGTGGCAGAGGCCCCGGCCAGGCGCCACCCGGCGAGGCGGCCGCGTAGGCCTGGCCGATCGCCGCGAGCTCGGGTGCCAGCCGGAGCCCCACGTAGATCCCGCCCGAGCGCGTGAAGTGCCCGCCGTCGCCGCAGCGCACGTTGACCTGCCCGACGCTGGCCGTAAACGTCCGCTCGGGCGAAACGACGGCGTTGAGGTCGAACGCGTAGACCCCGCTGCTGTCGGCCCCAGCCGGCGAGGTGCCGGCCACCTCACGCATGGCCTCGTTGTCGGCAGCCACGCGGGCCGGATCGTTCTCCGGCCACGGGGCGCCGGTCGGCGAGACCCCGCTGTCGTAGTAGGGCGACGTCAGCAACACCACGCTCGCCCTCCGGGAGCCGAGGACCGCCACCGCCTGACGGAAGCGGCTCTCGACGTAGCGGTCGAAGTCGGCCTGCCCGAGGTTCTGCCAGTGCCCGCCGATCACCTGGTCGAAGGTCTCGCCCCGGGCGAGGTACACCACCACATCGGGATTGTAGGCATCGACCCATCTGCGCCAGGTGTCGAGCACCGAGTCCGGGTTGTGGTCGACGTCACACGGGGCATCCGGCGCCACCGTGTACCAGAGGACCCGGATCTGGGTCTGCATGGACAACGAGCAGCCCGGGGTCACCTCGTTGAGGATCTGCACGTCGTCCTGCCCTGCCTCCTGCGCAGACGGATCGTGCCCGTGCCGCCCCACTCCTTGACGAGCAGCGACGTGATCAGGAACCCGGAGAGCACGAAGAAGGAGTCGACGCCGTAGAAGCCGCCGGGCACCGAGTTCAAACCCGTGTGGAAGGCGATGATCGCCAGGACCGACAGGGCCCGGATGCCGTCGAGCCCCCGGATGTGGCCAAGCGTCGGGCGAGCCCCGCGTGCGTTAGCGTCCGTGCTCATGTTGCGCCAGGTATCGTCGGCCGACGTCACGGCCGCTCCGTCCCATACTGCGGAAACGTCCGTGAGAGCCCGCCCTCACTGCTCGACTCGGGTCTGCACGCCCAGATGACCCCGGCGTGCTGAGAATCGGCATCCTGGGGGCGGCCAAGATCGCTCCGGTCGCCCTGGTCAAGCCGGCCCGCCGGACCGGACGTGCCACCGTCGTTGCCGTGGCGGCCCGCGACCGGACCCGGGCGGAGGAGTTCGCCCGCAAGCACGAAATTCCCCGCGTCCTGGGCGATTACGCCGAACTGGTGAGCGACCCGGACATCGACGCCGTCTACAACCCGCTCCCCAACGGGCTGCACGGCTTCTGGACGATCGCCGCCATCAGGGCGGGCAAGCACGTCCTGTGCGAGAAGCCCTTCACCGCCAACGCCGACGAGGCCAGGACGGTGGCGGAGGCGACCACCGCCAACCCCGGCCTGGTGGTCATGGAGGCGTTCCATTACGAGTACCACCCCTTCGCCAAGCGCCTGGTGGAGATCGTCCGCTCGGGTGAGCTGGGCAACGTCACGAACATCGACGTGTCCTTCTCGGCCCCCCTCTGGAAGAAGGGCGACATCCGCTACCAGCTGGCACTGGCCGGCGGCGCCACCATGGACATGGGTTGCTATCCCGTGAGCCTCTTGCGGCTGCTGGCGCCCGGGCCGCGCGTGATCAGTGCGGAGGCCAAGCTGTCGTCCCCGGGCGTCGACCGGGCCATGGACGCCCACTTCTCGCTCCCCGACGGGGGTCGCGCCCACATCGGATGCTCCATGTTCTCGTCGTCGGTGCTCCGCCTCCACGCGGAGGTCACGGCCGACAACGGCAAGATCTCCGTCTTCAACCCCTTCAGCCCGCAGTACGGGCACCGGATGAAGGTGACGACCTCGCTCGGCACGCGCAAGGAGCGTTTCAGTCGCAAGGCGACCTATGACTTCCAACTCGAGGCGTTCGCGGCGGCCGTGGAGGACGGTGCATCCTTCCCCACGACCGCGGTCGACGCGATCCGCACCATGGAGCTCATCGACGCCATCTACACCGCTGCCGGCCTCCCGCTGCGTCAACCCACGCCCGTCGCCTGATGCCACTCGCCGCCGACGACCTCTCGGCTCTGGCCGACGCGGCGCTCGGTGCCGCAGCCGGCTGCCAGGCGGCCGAGCTCCGGGTCGAGCGCATCCGGAGCCAGGTGGTGCGCCTCCACGACGCGCAACCGGACACGACAGCCGACGACACCGACTTCGGCATGGGCGTGCGCGTTGTCGTCGACGGAGCGGTGGGGTTCGCCGCCACCATCGACGTGCGGCCGGAGGAGGCGGCCAACCTCGTCCGACAGGCCGTGGAGATGGCCAGGGTGACGAGCAGGGCCGGGAGCGGGCGCGTGGAGCTGGCGCCCGAGCCGTCGCACGGCGACGTCACGTGGTCGAGCGCGTTCGAGGTCGACCCATCGACCGTGCCGATGGCCGACAAGGTCGCGCTGCTGTCCGAGTGGAGCACCCGGTTGGGTCACCACCCCGTGGTCTCGCACACGACCGCCTCGCTGCTGGCCGTGTCGGAGCAGACGTATCTGGCCGATCTCAACGGAACGCGGGCGACCCAGCACCGTGTGCGCATGCAGGCCCAGCTCGAGGCGCTGGCGCTCTCGGACTCCGGGTTCGAGACGATGCGCACGCTGGCACCACCCGTCGGCCGGGGCTGGGAATTCCTGGCCGGCCCCGCCGGCGACGGCAACTGGGACTGGGACGCCGAGCTCGGCCGGTTGCCCGAGCTGCTGGCCGAGAAGCTGCGGGCTCCGTCGGTCCAGGCCGGCCCCTACGACCTCGTCGTCGACCCGTCGAACCTGTGGCTGACCATCCACGAGTCGATCGGGCACGCCACCGAGCTCGACCGGGCCGTCGGCTACGAGGCGGCCTATGCCGGGACCTCCTTTGCGACCTTCGACCAGCTCGGCACGCTCGCCTACGGCTCACCGGTGATGCACGTGACGGGTGACCGCACGGTGGAACACGGCCTGGCAACGATCGGGATCGACGGTGAGGGCGTCGAGGGACAGTCCTTCGACCTCGTACGCGAGGGGACGCTCGTGGGCTACCAGCTCGATCGCTCGATCGCCGCCGCCATGGGGTTCGAACGCTCCAACGGTTGTGCCTTCGCCGACTCGCCCATGCACGTACCCATCCAACGTATGGCCAACGTCTCGCTGGCCCACTCCGGCGCAGAGGGTCCGAGCACCGACGAGCTCATCGCGGGGGTCGACCGCGGCATCTACATCGCCGGCGACAAGAGCTGGTCCATCGACATGCAGCGTTACAACTTCCAGTTCACCGGGCAGCGCTTCTACCGGATTGAGAACGGCAAGCTCGCGGGCCAGCTCAAGGACGTGGCCTACCAGGCGACGACGACGGACTTCTGGGGCGCGATGGAGGCCGTGGGCGGCGCGTCCACCTGGGTGCTCGGAGGTGCGTTCAACTGCGGCAAGGGGCAGCCGGGACAGGTGGCACCGGTCTCGCACGGGTGCCCGGCGGTGCTGGTGCGCGGCGTGCGAGTGCTCAACACGCGCGAGGAGGCGGGACGCTGAGCGTGCAGGGGGGGCGCCGATGATCCCGGCCCAGGAGCTCGTGGAGCGAGGTCTCGCAGTCGCGGATGCCGCTGGCGCGGACGGCTGCCTCGTGCTCGTCGAGGAGGGCAGCCATGCCGACGTCCGCTTCGCGCTGAACTCGACCACGACCAACGGGGTCCACCGTGCACGCTCCGTCAGCGTGATCACGATGGTCGCGGGGTCGGTCGGCAGCGCGCGCCGGACGGGGGTCGTGGGGTCGGCCGGCGTCGACGAGATGGTGGCCGCGGCGCTCGCCGACGCCCGAGCGGCGTCGCCGGCCGAAGACGCGTTTCCCCTGGTCGAGCCCGTCAACGGCAGCCTCGGGCGCGACTTCGGGCTGGCGCCCGAGGAGACGGACTCCTCGGTCCTCGAGGACGTCCTGTCGTCGCTGTCGGGTGCGTTCGGCCGGGCGCGCGCCCGCGACGCGGTGCTGGCGGGGTTCGCGGAGCTCGACCTCACGACGCTGTACCTCGGGAGCTCGACGGGACTGCGGCTCTCCCACCTGCAGCCGACCGCGGCCGTGAACCTGGTCGGCCGCACCGCCGACGGGAAGGGCTCGGCCTGGGTCGGGGA
>CAYWDQ010000083.1:0-13329 GCA_964457065.1 uncultured Acidimicrobiaceae bacterium
GGCCCGGCCGGTGCCCATGGCCCGGGTCAGCAGCGCGACCGGGTCGCCCTTGGCATGGATGGGGCAGCCGAAGAACGCGCAGAAGCCACAGTTGTTGCAGGCGGGCCGCCCGTCGTAGGCGATGCTGTTGGCGGCCGTCGGCGCCTCGTAGGGATGGAGCCCGACCTTCTCCGCCGCGGCCGACGACAGGACGGCGCCGTACATCGGCGCCCCCGGCGGCATCGGGTAGGGGCCCGACCGCCAGGCGGCGAACGGGTTGGCACCGGCGCGTCCGGCCACCCCGATGGCCCGCTCCACTTCGGCGTAATAGGGCTCGAGCTCGTCGTAGTCGATCGGCCAGTCGTCCACGGCGGCACCCACCTGCGGCCCGTGGGTGGAGAAGAGCCGGAAGTCCTCCTCGCGGAAGCGCGGCACCTTGCCGTCGGCGTGGGTCCCGCCTCCCCCGACCGTCGTGGGGATGGAGTTCACCTCCCCGACGTGCGTGTGCTCGCCCTCGGCGGCGTTGCGCCGGAACGCGCGCGGCTCTGTCAGCGGGTCCGGTCCGAGGAAGTAGCGCGAGATGAATTTGATCTCGTCGTTGGAGTAGTCGCCCGCCGGCTTCGTGAGGTCGTCGGGGTCGAGCAGGTGGTTGCGACCCTTCTCCATGATGACCACGGACCACCCGGCCCGCGTCAGCACCTCCGCCGCGGTGGCGCCGCCCGGACCGGACCCGATGATGACGGCGTCGGCCGTCACGGCTGGGACACCTCGGCGTCGCTGTAACCGCGCGGCTGCACGTCGCCCTCGTAGTCGATGTAGGCCCACCCGATGCCGTCCCGGTTGCCGCCGTACTCGGGCGGCCCGTACATGCCCTCGCAGCAGTGCTCCCACAGGACCTCGAGGAAGGCGTCGTCGGCCTGCAGCCGGCGGCGCTGCTCGGAGCCGTCCACGTCGCCGAAGTCCTCGCCGAGCGCGGCGAGCCCCTCCCGGTAGCGCTGCTGGAGACCCACCACCGGGCCGTTGAACTCCCGCTCGGGCAGACCCTGGGACCCCTCGAGCCGCGTGCGCCAGGCCAGCTCGTCGAGCGCACTGAGGCGGTGGAACGTGGCGAACCCGGCCGCGCCACCCTTGCGCCCCGACGTCGGTCCCCCGGCCCAGATGCGGGGCGGGTCGAACGAGAACGCGCCGAGGAAGGTGTCGATGTAGTCGGCGACGCCCGCCTCCTCGGCTCCGGGTGCCCCCTGGTCGGAGGGCATCAACTGGGCACAGGCGGCCCGCAACGTGGAGTACTCCTGCTCGCTCAGCCAGACGGGCACCGGGCAAAGGTAGCGTCTCGCCGCCCCGATTGCTGACACGGCTGTCAGGTGCCGGAGCGCCCGCTCGGCCCCTCGCCTTCGCTAGAGCTTGAAGGCCCGGTCGCCCCGGGTCGGGCTCCCTGAGGTCAGCTCGAGTAGAGGTCGGGGTCCGGACCCGCCGGGTCGGCTCCCGCGCCGGGAGCGCCGGGAGCGCCGGGAGCGCCGGGAGCGCCGGGAGCGCCGGGAGCGGAGGGAGCGGTGTCAGCGGAGGGAGCGGTGTCGGGGATGGCCCCCACACGATGGGCGACCCACAGCAGGGCCCGCTCGCTCTCGTCGAGCACCTCGGTCACGAGGTTGCCCGTCTCGCTCGCCCCCAGGTCCACCAGCCGGCACCAGTTCACGAAGAGCCGGTAGCCGGGGCCCCGGTAGTGCCGCCCCGCCATCCTGACGGGCAGGGCCGGCATCCGGAGGAGCCACGCCACGAGCCCACCGGCGATCTCCGGGAGCGCCGTGTGGTGACGCACGACCTCCGAGTACTGACCGGTGACGACGTCGACCATGTTCTCGAGCGCCTCGGACCCGGGTGCGAAGTACTCGGAGTGCGCCTGCACCTCGGCATGATCCGGCGCGTTGGTGCTCATGCGGGTGCCGCCGAAGGTCGGGGATGCCGGAGCCGTCCCGAAGACGCCCAACTCGGCGACGACGTCGCCCGGCGCCTGCTCCGAGAAGAAGTGCGACTGCTCGAGGTGGAGGTCACGGAGGTCGTCGACGGTCATGCCCGGGCTTCCCGCCACGACGACGTCCGTGCACTGCAGGCCGCAGTCGGCCAGCGCGGCACCCGTCACGATGGACCCGAAGCTGTGGGCCACCACCGCCAGCGTCTGGTCGGGGCGCAGGGCGAGCGAGGCCACGAATGCCGTCAGGTCGCGTCCTGCCGCGACGAGGTCCTCGTTGCACGTGATGGACCCCTCCGCGGCCGCCAGGATGTCGACCGGGTTGTCGTAGCCCTTCCACAACACGACCGCGGTGGACTCGGCCCCGTCGTAGAGGTTCCGGGCGTCGGGAATCCAGTCGTCACAGAGGTTAGATCCGTCGCCCACGCCGGGAACCATCACCGCCACGTGATCGGCGCTCCCGATGTCGCCGAACAGCACCGCGTAGTGCTGGAGCTGCGGCCGGTACAGCAGGACCTGCCCGCCGGAGGACAGGAGCGTCTGGAGCAACCGGACACGGTCCGCGTCGCCTTCTGCGGTCGCGCCGGCAAGATCCATCTCCACCGCGACGAGGTTGCTCGCCGCACGGCGGCTGAGCGAGTCCATTCCGGGCATGCAACAGGTTACGTCCCCCTCACGGCGCGATCGCGGTGCCTAACCTGTTCAGGCATGGGTGAGGCGCTCGCCATCCTCGCAGCGGTGCTGTTCGCTCTCGGCACGGTGCTGCAGCAGAAGGGGACGCTGTCGACCGCGGCAGCGGAGGGCGACCCGCGATTCCTGATCCAGATCCTGCATCGTCCCGTCTGGCTGGCCGGTGCCGTCCTGCAGTCCGCGGGCTGGGTGGTGCAGGCGATGGCCCTCGACCGGGCCTCCCTCGTCGCGGTGCAGTCCCTGACTGCGCTCAGCCTCGTGCTCGCGCTCCCCCTGGGGGTCGTGCTCACGAGTCAACACGTCGGGCGGCGCGAGCTGACGGGGGCCACCCTGACCCTCGTGGGCATCGTCTTCTTCATTTCGGCGGGGCAGCCGCAGGGCGGCACGACCCACCCGGAGGCGTCGGTGTGGTGGGGGGCATGCCTCATCACGGGCCTCCTCGTGCTCGTCCTGGCGGGTGTGGGCCGGCGTTTCACGGGTGCGTCCAAGGCACTGACCTACGGCGCGGCGGCGGGTCTGGGCTACGGCCTCCAGGCAGCCGTGACCAAGACCTTCGTGACCGAGATCGGGGGCGGCGTGCTCGCGCTGCTCAGCAGCTGGTCGGTGTACGTGCTGATCCTCTCCGCAGTGACGGGGTTCGCGCTCCAGCAGTCGGCGCTGAAGACCGGCGTCCTGGCGCCCGCCATGGCATCGAGCAACTCCGTGACCCTGTTCTCCAGCGTGATCCTGGGAATCGTCGTGTACGGCGAGACGCTGGCGAAGAGCGGGTCGTCGCACGCCGGGTCGGCATTCGTCGGCCTGATCGTCGCCATCGTCGGGATCGCCTTCCTCGCCGGCTCCGAATCCCCGCAGGAGAGGGCGCCCGGGACCCCCGACGCTGCACCGGCCACATGAGCCGAGCCGACGCCCCCGACGCCCCGGCGCCCAGGTGCCGCCGCGCGCGGGCACGGGCCTAGGGCCGCGGCCCCCGCCCGCGCCCACACGCACACGCTTTCCGACCGTGCACATCCTGGCCTCCATCCAGATCACCGGTACCTGGTGGCAGTACCTGGGTCTGTTCGTGGCCGTGGCGGCCTCGTGGGCGGGCGTACCCTTCATCGGCGCCACCGCACTGGGCGCGGCCGGCGTGGCAGCGAGCCAGGGAAAGCTGAACCTGGCGCTCGTCGTCGCGGTGGCGACGGTGGCGGGAGAGGTGGGCGGTCTGATCGGCTACGCCATCGGGAACCGCTGGGGACGCGCGCTCCTCGAGCGCCCGGGCCGCCATCAGGCGGGACGCCGGCGGATGGTCGAGCGCGGCGAGCGGGCCTACGCCACGTGGGGGCGGCTGGCGGTGTTCTTCACGCCGGCCATCGTGTCGGGGACGGCCAAGATGCGGCACGGGCAGTTCGTGATCTGGAACCTCCTCGCATCGCTGGGGTTCTCGGTGTCGGTCGCGGCGAGCTCGTACGGGATCGGGCGGCTCTGCACGGGCCACTACTCGCCCCATGACATTCTCACGCTGCTGGTCGGGATCTCCATGGGCGCCCTCGTGACCGTGCTGTACGTCCGGCACCGCCACCGCGAGGCCTCCCGGGAGGCACCGCCGGGCGCCGGCCGGTCAGCGGGGTAGCCCGAGGATCCTCCCGGCGATGATGTCGCGCTGCACCTGCGAGGTCCCGCCGGCGATGCCGGCCGCCTTGCTCCACAGCCACTGGCGCGCCCACGGCCCGGCCTCGGCCGAGGTGGGGTCGCGGCCGGTGACGAGAAGACCGGCGTCGGAGAGACCCTGGGTCATGGCGGTCCAGGTGAGCTTGATCCAGCTCGACTCCGGCCCGGGCTCCTCGCCGCGGCCCAGGCGTGTCAGGGTCCGCAGGTTGTGGAGGCGGAGCACGCCGAGGTCGATATAGGCGCGCGCCAGTGCGTCGGCGACGAGGGGGTCGTCCAGCCCACCGTTGTCCCGCGCCTCGTCGTACAGCCGGGCGAGGTAGGTCTCGTGGACGACCTGCTCCTTGAACGGGAAGTTCGTCCCCCGCTCGTGCGCCAGGGTGGAACCGGCCACGGTCCAACCCTGGCCTTCGGTCCCCACCACGTGCTCGGCCGGCACGAAGACGTCGGTCAGGAAGACCTCGTTGAACTCCGCGTCGCCCGTCATCTGCACGAGCGGGCGCACGTCGACGCCGGGATCCGACATGTCGACGATGAGCGCGGTGATGCCCTGCTGCGGGCGAGCGGCCTCCGGGTCCGTACGCGCCAGGCACAGGCCCCACGAGGCGAACTGTGCGTACGACGTCCACACCTTCCGGCCGGTCACCAGGTACCCCCCGTCGACCGGGGTGGCACGCGTGGAGAGAGAGGCGAGGTCACTCCCGGCGTCGGGCTCGCTGAAGAGCTGGCACCAGATCTCCTCGGCCGAGAGGATCGGCGGAAGGTAGCGCAGGCGCTGGTCCTCGGTCCCGTGCGCCAGGAGGGTCGGCCCGACCAGGTTGATGCCCACCCTGTTCACGGGTTGGGGCGCCTGCGAGCGCGCGTACTCGCTCTGGTAGAGCGCGACCTGCACCGGCGTCGCGCTCCTGCCCCCGTACGCGCTCGGCCAGTGGACGCCCACCCACCTGTCCGCCGCCAGGGTCGCCTGCCATGCACGCCCCCAGGCCACCTCGTCGGCCAGGTCCACGAAGGCGGGCGGCCGGTGCAGGTGGCCGCCGAGCCAGTTGCGGAACGACGCCGCGAACTCCTCGTCCTCCTTCTTCAGCGAGAGGTCCACACCGGCTCCGTCGACGACGCTGACATCGGCGTCACCCTACTGGGGCGCAGGTAGGGTGCCCTCCCGTGACGGCCCGCCTCCGACCGACCTGGGTGCCTCGCCTGGCCCGTCGCTACCGGCGGCCCGGAGGGCCCTGGGACGTTCCGACCCTGGACGCGCTGATCTCCGCCCACGGCGGCGAAGTGGTCGACGGGGAGACCCGGCTCTCGGCGAACCAGGCGGACGCGTTGGTGGCCATCGTGGCGGGCGGGCTCAGGGAGCGTGGCGTCGCGTCGGGCGACGCCGTCGCCTGGCAGGTGCCCAACAGCCTCGCTGCGGCGGTGCTGACCCGGGCCTGCTGGCGCATCGGCGCCGTGGCGGCGCCGGTCCTCCATTCCTTCGGGTCGGCCGACGTCGCGGGGGCCCTCGGGCAGATCGACCCGGCGCTCGTGATCGAGCTGGAGGCCGACACGATCTCCGACCCCGACGCCCTGGCCGGCACCCTGGGGGGGGCACCAGTCGGGACCGGCACGTGCCCCAGCCGGCCGGCCGACGTGGCGCTGGTCCTGTTCACCTCCGGCTCGACGGGCGTGCCCAAGGCGGTGCTGCACACGCACCGCGGTCTGAGCTGGAAGGCCACCTTGATGGCCGGTGTGCACGGCCTCGGGCCGGCGGACGCCGTGCTCATGCCGGCCCCGATGGCGCACATCTCCGGTCTGCTCAACGGGGTGCTGGTGCCCGGCGCGGCGGGCCTGCGATCGGTCCTGGTCCGCCGCTTCGACCCGGAGCAGGCGCTCACGCTCGTGGCCCGCGAGAGGATCTCGTTCTTGGCCGGTCCCCCGACCTTCTTCATCGCCATGGCACGCGCCCTCGCCGAGGGACCCGGGACGGACGTCTCGTCGGTACGGCTCGTCTCGAGCGGCGGCGCCTCCGTCACGCCGGCGTTCGTCGAGGACACGGCGCGCACGTTCGACTGCCGGGTGAAGCGCACCTACGGCTCCACCGAGGCGCCGACCGTCACCACGAGCACGGACGACGACTCCTTCGAGAAGGCGCGCGACACCGACGGACGTGCCGTCGGCGAGGTGGAGCTGCGGGTGTCGGATCCGGAGACCGGCGCGCCGCTGGCGACCGGGATGGCCGGCGAGCTGTGGGTCCGCGGGCCCGAGATGTTCGCCGGCTACGCCGACGCCTCCCAGACGGCAGCGGTCATCGCGCGGGGCGGGTGGTTCCGGACCGGGGACCTGGCGACCGTCGACGAGGACGGATGGGTGCGGATCGTCGGCCGGCTCAAGGACGTCATCATCCGCGGCGGCGAGAACATCTCCGCCTCCGAGGTCGAGGCCGCGCTCGAGGCCCACCCCGACATCCGACACGCCGTGGCGGTCGGCTACCCCGACCCGCTCATGGGAGAGCGGGTGGCGGCGTTCGTCGAGTCGGCCGCCCCGTTCGATCTCGAGGAGTGCCGGCGCTGGTTCGCCGGCCGCGGCATGGCGACCTACAAGACACCCGAGCGCGTGGAGCGGCTCGAACACCTGCCTCTGCTCGGGTCGGGCAAGGCTGACCGCGCCGCGTTGCGCCGCCGGGCCGCTGCCGGCTGACCGGCTGCGCCAGGAGGGCCACCACCGGCACGGAGTCCCCTTCGCCGGTGAGGTCCCGAACTAGCGTCTGCCGCGTGCCTCGCCGCAACCTGATCCCGTTCGCGCTCGTGGGCCTTCTCGGGCTGCTCACCGTGCTCTTCGCCGTGCTCGGCGCGTCGTCCGCGCCCAGTGGCGCCACGCTCACCGTGCAGAGCGCCTCGAGCAGGACGTTCGGCTCCCCCACCGGCTCGACGTCCTTCGCGATGGACATCGTGAACACGCTCTCCACCACGAGGACCGGGACGCTCACCCAGGTGCGCCAGGTGGGGTACGTCCCCCCGGACCGCATGGCGATCTACCAGGTGGTCGGTACCCAGACGAAGCTCCTCGCGGTCCTCGATCAGGCTGCCATCACCTGCGCGCTGCGCGCGTACACCGCCATCGTGGGGGGGACCACGCCATGGACCGGGAGCGGCACCACCTATACGCGGACCGAGAGCCTCGCCGCCTACACCGGCCGCATCCCACGCACGACATCCGCGTCGTGCGCCCCGCAGGCGACATCGACCCAGGGCCAGGTCCTCGAGAAGGCGGTCATCAACTCGGGCTATCTCGTCGGCGTCCGAGTGACGGTGGTCGTACCGGCGCAGCGCCTCAGCAGCGGGCAACAGGTCGCGCACGGCGTCGAGGGGGAGGCGCTGGTGGTGCTGCAGATCGACGGCGTCGCCGTGCACAACCTCGGCTCGTAGCGCCGTTGCCGAAGGCGCCCCGGCGCCGTCGGGGTCCTAGGCCAGCGCCTGGCCCGAGTCCAACCGCTCGCGCAGCATGGCTGCGATGCGGTCGCGGTGGAACGCGGCGTCACCGAAACTGACCTGATCGAGCTGGGCCCGCTTCACGTAGAGGTGCATGTCGTGCTCCCAGGTGAAGCCGATGCCACCATGAACCTGCAGCCCGGTGCCCATGACCCGCCGCGACGCGTCCGAGCACCACGCCTTGGCCATGCTGGCGGACAGCGAGCGGTCGCGGTCGTCGGCGGCGGCGCACCACGCGGCGTAGTACACCGTCGAGCGCATGCCCTCGACGTCGACGAGGGCGTCGGCCAGCATGTGCTTGACGGCCTGGAACGACCCGATGGGCTTGCCGAACTGGACACGGTCCTTGGCGTATTCGACCGTCATCGTCAGCACCCGGTCGGCCGCACCGAGCATCTCGGCGCCGGCGAGCGTGGCAGCCCTGTCCACCAGGAGCTCGGCCGCCGCGGTCCCGCCCAGGGAGCGGCCCGGTGTGCCGTCGAATTCCAGGACTCCCAGCTCGCGCGTGCGGTCCATCGCCGGCACGGGCACGGGGCGTCCCTGTGTGCGCAGGTCCACGGCGTAGACGCCCCCGCCCGCCGCGACCACCGCCACGTCGGCCGAGGGGGCGTAGGCCGTCGGAGTCGAACGCCCGCTGAGGCGGACGTCGCCGCCCACACCTGTCGGGACGACCGAGATCCCCTCGGCGGGGGCGAGGACGACGCAGCCGACCGCGGCGCCCTCGCTCAGCGCCTCGCGCCACTCCTTGGTCCCGGCGTCGCCCCGCGCCTCGGGCGAGCACAGTGCGCCGAGGGCCACGACCGAAGGGAGGAAGGGCGCGGCGACCAGGCGCCGCCCGATCTCCTCGCACAGCACGGCCAGCTCCACCATGCCGAGGCCCAGGCCCCCCTCGTCGGCGGGCACCTCGATGGCGAGCCAGCCCTGCTCCGCCATGGCCGACCACACGCCGGCGTCGTAGCCCGCGGGGGCGTCCGCGACGGCGTCCGCGCTGGCGCCCGGTCCCGTGTCCCCGTGGGGCGGCACCTCGCCGGTGCCCGCACCGGGGCTCCTGCCCACCACCGCACCGGCGCCCACCCGCGCCCTGAGCGCGTCGTGGCCCGCCAGACGGTCGAGCAGCGTGGCCGCCGCGTCGCGTAGGGCCTGCTGATCGATCGAGAGGTCGAAGTCCACGGCGGCGCAGTCTACGGTGATGGCTGACACAGGTGTCACCCCTCGCGGCCGCTGTGCCATGCTGCGGCGGATGGATCTGCGCACCACCCCTGAGCAGGAGATGCTGCGCGAGGCCTTCCGGGCCTGGCTGATGGAGCACCTCCCCTGGCCCTACGGCGTCGGGTTGCCACCCCGCTTCGACGACCTCGCCGAGACCGTCGCGTTCGGGCGGCGGTGGCAGGGCGACCTGGCCGCCGACGGCTGGGTCGGCATCACATGGCCCCAGGAGTACGGCGGCCGCGGCCTGGGTGCGCTGGAGAACTACGTCGTGATCGAGGAGCTGGCGCGGGCGCGGGCGCCCGAGCTCGTCGGCCGCATCGGCATCAACCTCGTGGGGCCCACCCTGCTGGCGCACGGGACGGCCGAGCAGAAGGAGCGCTTCCTGCCCCGGATCCTCTCGGCCGGCGAGCTGTGGTGCCAGCTGTTCAGCGAGCCCGACGCGGGCAGCGATCTGGCGTCGCTGACCACCCGTGCCGTGCGCGACGAGGGTGGGTATCGCGTCACGGGCCGCAAGGTGTGGACCTCCTACGCGCAATTCGCCGACTGGGGCCTGTGCCTGACCCGCACCGATCCCGATGCGCCGAAGCGCCAACAGGGCATCACCGCGCTCGTCATCGACATGCACGCCGACGGCGTGGGCGTGCACCCGCTCGTGCAGTCGACCGGCGAAGCCGAGTTCAACGAGGTCGAGCTGGACGGCGTCTTCGTGCCCGACGAGCGGCGGGTGGGCGCCGAGGGCGCTGGGTGGACCGTCGCCGGGTCCACGCTGGCGCACGAACGCGGGATCAATCCGCGCCAGCTCGTCATCCATTCGCAGCTCATCGAGGAGCTCCTGCGCCTGGCGAACGAGAACGGGAGCTTCGACGACTGGCGGCTACGCCAGCAGCTGGCGCAGGCGGCAACCGAGGTCCGGCTGTTCCAGCTGCACAACTGGCGCTCCCTGACCCGCCTCTCCAAGGGTGAGGCACCCGGCCCGGAGGGCAGCGCCCTCAAGCTGTACTGGAGCGAGATGTCGAAGCGGCTCCACCAGACGGCGCTCGACGTGCTCGGGCCCGCCTCGCCCCTCTGGGAGGGCGCGCCCGGGAACCCCGCCGACGGCGCGTGGCAGCGCTCGTGGCTGTATTACCAGGCCTCCTCCATCTTCGCCGGCACCAACGAGATCCAGCGGACGCTGGTGGGCGAGCGCGTCCTCGGGCTGCCCAGGGGTTGAGCGGCTCGAGCGGCGGGGCGCCGGCGGGCGGGGCGGCCCGGCGCGTGGCGGCGCAGCGCGCCAGGATGAGCGACACAGGGAGAATGGGAGCGATGGGAGAGATGGGAGCGATGGCAGAGGGCTTCGAGACGATCCGCTACGAGACCGATGGTGCGGTGGCCACCATCACCATGAACCGGCCGGACGTCGCCAACGCGCAGGACTCCCGGCTCATCGACGAGATCGATGCCGCCTTCGACCTGGCCGACGCCGACGACGCCGTGCGGGTCGTGATCCTCGCCGGCGAGGGAAAGCACTTCTCCTCGGGCCACGACCTCAAGGCGCTGGTCGGTGGCGAAGGGGACGACCCGTGGGTCGCGCTGCGCGACACCCCGGAGGGCAAGTTCCAGCACGAGAAGACGATGTACTTCGAGCGCTGCCTTCGCATCCACGACTTCCGCAAGCCGACCATCGCCGCCGTGCAGGGCAGCTGCGTCGCCGCCGGGCTGATGCTCGCCGCCATGTGCGACCTGATCGTCGCCGCCGACGACGCCGTCTTCTCCAACCCGGTGCTCCGCCTCACCGGCGCCGGCGTGGAGCTCCTGGTCGAGCCCTGGGAGATCGGGATCCGCAAGGCGAAGGAATTCCTGTTCACCGGTGACACCATCGACGCCCAGGAGGCGTGGCGCCTCGGCCTGGTCAACCGGGTCGTGCCGCGGGCGGAGCTCACGGCCAAGGTGCGCGAGCTGGCCGACCGGGTCGCGCTCGTCCCTCCGGTCACGGCCCAGACGGTGAAGGACACCATCAACCACACGGCCGACCTGATGGGCAAGCGCGACGCCCTCAAGTACCACTTCATGGCGCACCACTGGGTCCACAACTCGGCCACGGCCCTGGACGCCCTGGCGGCGCGCAAGGCGAAGGGGTCGATGCGGGCCGTCATGGCCGAGCGGGACAAGGGCGTCGCCGAACCGGACCCATGAGCGGTCCGACCGAGGGGCCGCTCCACGGCATCAGGGTGATCGACGTCGGCACGCGGATCTCCGCGCCCTTCTGCGCCGGGTTGCTCGGCGAGCTCGGAGCCGACGTGATCAAGGTCGAGCTGCCGGGGCAGGGGGACTTCATGCGCACCATGGGGCCCTTCGTCCCGCTGGACGACGGGCCCGACTACTCGTTGTCGTGGGCCGTCGAGGGCCGGGGGCGACGGGGGGTCACGTGTGACCTGCGGCGGCCGGAAGGACGCGATCTCTTCAAGCGTCTCGTGGCGACCGCCGACGTCCTGTGCGAGAACTTCCGACCCGGCACCATGGAGCGCTGGGGCCTCGGCCCCGAGGACCTGCCCGACGAGCTCGTCTACGTGCGGATCAGCGTGTTCGGGCAGACCGGGCCCTACGCGCCCCGCCCCGGCCTCGACCGGCTGGGCATCGCGTTCGGCGGCCTCCTTCACCTCACCGGCGAACCCGACCGGCCCCCCGTGCGGCCCGGCGTGACCGTCTCGGACTATCTCACCGGCGTGTTCGCCGCGTTCGCCGCCGTGGCGGCGCTCTACGGGCGCGACGCCGGCGAGCGCGGCGCGGGTGGCAGCGGCGACGGCGAGGTCATCGACGCACCCCTGTACGCATCCATCCTGCGCATCCTGGAGTGGACCCTGGCCGGCTACGACCGGCTGGGGATCGTGCGCCAGCGCGAGGGCAACCGGCTGTCGCACTCGGCCCCACTCGACAACTACCCGACGGCCGACGGATTCTTCGTGTGCATCGTCGCCGGCTCCGACGCCAACTTCTCACGCCTCTGCGCCGCCATGGCCCGGCCGGACCTGGCCGCTGACCCGAGGTTCGCCACGCTGGCCGAACGGGCGGCGCGGGGTGACGAGATCAACGGGCTGGTCGGCGAATGGACCGCGTCGCTGACCGCGGAGGAGATCACGGCGCGCTGCGTCGAGCACGACGTGCCCGTGGGGACCGCCTACAGCGCTGCCGACATCTTCGCCGACCCCCACATGACCGCCCGCGGCGACCTCGTGTCGATCGACGACCCGGTCATCGGGCCGGTGCGCCAGCAGGCGCCCTATCCCCGCCTGTCGAGACACCCGACACCGGTCCCCACCGGGGCGCCGCGCCTCGGCGAGCACAACCACGAAGTGTGGTGCGACCTCGTCGGGCTCAGCGACGCCGAGCTGGCCGAGCTCAGCGAGCGCGGCGTCCTGTGACAGGGCGACCGGGGCGTGGGTCCCCGGACGGGCTACCCGGCCGAGTTGGCGAGCCGGCCCAGGTACGAGGCTCCGCCGAAGGTGAAGATCCCACCGTCCGCCGCGGCCATCCAGTAGCCGTTGGTCGCGTTGTCCGGCGCCATGCCCACGACCGGGGCCGCCAGCGCGAGGCTGCCCGTGGAACCCTCGAAGGGCGCCTGCCCGAAGGTGAAGATGCCGCCGTCGGAGGCCACGAAGCGGTAGCCCTTCCCGTTGGGCGATGACTCCATGCCCACGATCGGCTTGTTCAGGTGGATGGCGCCCGTGCTCCCGAGGAAGGGTGCGTTGTAGCTGAAGATGCCGCCGTCGGAGGCCACCTCCCAGTAGCCACCGGTCGCCGTGTCGCCGGCGATCCCCACGATCGGATCGTTGAGCGGCGACCCGCCCATGGAACCGTAGAAGGGCGCATCCCCGAAGCTGAAGATCCCGCCGTCGGAGGCCACCATCCAGTAACCCTTGCCGGAGGGGGTCGACGCCATGCCGACGATCGGCTTGTTGAGGCGCAGCGATCCGGTCGAGCCGTAGAAGGCGGCGTCACCGAAGCTGAAGATGCCGCCGTCCGCCGCCACCAGCCAGTACCCGTCGCCGTCGGGGGTCGCCGCGATGCCCACGATCGGCGAGTTGAGCCGGCCGCTGAGCGACCCGTAGTTCTGCGCGGCGCCGAAGGCGGCCACCATGCCGTCCGCCTCGGCCTCCCAGTAGCCCGTCCCGTTGCCCAGAGGCGCGATGCCGACGGCCCGCGACCCGGACTGGGCCGACGTTGCCACCTGGCCCCAGGACAGGGTGACGTCGCTCGGCGGTGCGCACGAGCTGACGAGGATGGCGGCGATGGAGCCGGCGGCATACCCGGTGGTGGAGAACGCCGCGCCCATGGAGAGCACCGGCGGGCCCGTGGGGCAGCTGCCGAACTCGTGCAGGATGATGTCGCGGTGCC
>CAYWDQ010000084.1:0-13251 GCA_964457065.1 uncultured Acidimicrobiaceae bacterium
GCGAACTCGAGCCATTCGAGGACTTCGTGCGCCGCCACGTCGGGACCTCGGACGAGGAGCAGTCGGGCATGCTCAAGGTCCTCGGCTACGAGAGTCTCGACGCACTGATGGATGCCGCGGTCCCGGACAGCGTGCGGAGCCTCGATGCACTGGACCTTCCGCCGGCCGTCACCGAGCGCGACGTGCTCCAGGAACTGCGCCGGCTCGCCGCGGACAACGTGGTCGCCGAGCCGATGATCGGGCTCGGCTACCACGGCACGATCACACCGGGCGTCATCAGGCGCAATGTGCTCGAGAGCCCGGCCTGGTACACGGCCTACACCCCCTACCAGCCCGAGATCAGCCAGGGTCGCCTGGAGGCACTCCTGAACTTCCAGACCATGGTCTGTGACCTGACGGGCCTCGACACGGCCAACGCCTCACTGCTCGACGAGGGGACGGCCGTGGCGGAGGCCGTGACCCTCATGCGCCGGCGCGCCACCGTCGAGACGCACCGGGTCGTCGTGGACGGCGACTGCCTCCCGCAGACGATTGCGATCCTCGAGACACGCCTCGCCCCACTCGGGATAGAGGTCGAGGTGGCCGACCTCGCCGCGGGGCTGCCCGAAGGCGAGTTCTTCGGCGTCGTGCAGCAGTACCCCGGGTGTTCGGGCGCCGTCCGCGACTTCGCCGGTCTCACCGAGGACGCTCACCGGCGTGGCGCCATGGTCGCCGTGGCGGCCGACCTCCTGGCACTGACCCTCTTGAAGCCGCCGGGGCACTGGGGCGCCGATGTGGTCGTCGGGTCGTCGCAGCGTTTCGGTGTGCCGCTGTGGTACGGCGGCCCGCACGCGGCCTTCATGGCGGTGAAAGCCGGTCTCGAGCGGGACCTGCCCGGACGCCTCGTCGGGCTGTCGGTCGATGCCGAGGGCCAGCCCGCCTACCGGCTGGCGCTGCAGACGCGCGAGCAGCACATCCGCCGCGAGCGGGCCACCTCGAACATCTGCACGGCACAGGTCCTGTTGGCGGTCGTCGCGTCCATGTACGCGGTGTACCACGGTGCCGAAGGGTTGCGCGGCATCGCCAACCGGGTCCACGAGCGGACCGTCGGGCTGGCCTCGGCGCTGCGCCGTGCGGGCTTCGCCCTCGACCACGAGGAGTTCTTCGACACCGTCGTCGTCCGGGCTCCCGGACGCGCCGCCCGGATCGTCGCGGACGCGGGCGGCCTTGGCGTGCTGCTCCGCCTGGTCGACGGCGACCGGGTCGGCATCTCGTGCAGCGAGACCACGACCGGGGCGCATGTCGCGGCGGTCCTCGAGGCCTTCGGAGCGCCCGGCGGCGGGGGAGCGGGGGGCACCGCGGCGCTCCCGGAGGCCCTCCTGCGGCGGGGGCCCATCCTGAGCCACCCGGTCTTCTCGGAGCACCACTCCGAGACCGCCATGCTGCGCTACCTGCGCCGGCTGTCGGACCAGGACTTCGCACTCGACCGGGGCATGATCCCGTTGGGGTCGTGCACCATGAAGCTCAACGCGACCACCGAGATGGAGCCGGTCGGCTTGCCGGGGTTCGCCGACGTCCACCCGTTCGCCCCGCTGGCGAGCACGCCGGGCTACCTGGCACTGATCGACGAGCTCGAGAGGTGGCTGGCCAGCGTCACCGGCTACGCCAGGGTCTCGGTCCAACCCAATGCGGGCAGCCAGGGCGAGCTGGCCGGCCTCCTGGCCATTCGCGCCTACCACCAGTCCCGCGGCGAGCCCGGGCGCGACGTGTGTCTCATCCCGTCGAGCGCACACGGCACGAACGCTGCGTCAGCCGTCATGGCCGGTATGAGAGTCGTGGTGGTGGCCGCCCTCGACGACGGCACGGTCGACCTCGAGGACCTCCGAGCCAAGTGCGAGGAGCATGCCGGCGATCTGGCGGCGATCATGGTCACCTACCCGTCGACGCACGGCGTCTACGAGGAGCACATCGGCGACATGTGTGACCTGGTCCATGAACAGGGCGGGCAGGTCTACATCGACGGGGCGAATCTCAACGCCCTGCTGGGCCTGGCGAAGCCCGGCCAATTCGGCGGTGACGTCTCGCATCTGAACCTGCACAAGACCTTCTGCATCCCCCATGGCGGCGGCGGTCCGGGCGTGGGACCGGTCGCGGTGGCGGAGCATCTGGTGCCATTCCTGCCGTCGCACCCGATGCACCCGCGCCCCGAGCAGCGCGAGGGCATCGGCCCGGTGAGCGCGGCGCCGTTCGGGAGCGCGGGCATCCTCTCCATCAGCTGGGCCTACATGCGCCTGCTCTCCGGTCCGGGCCTGGCCCATGCCACGAAGTCGGCTGTTCTGGCCGCCAACTACGTGGCCGCCCGCCTGGCGCCGTCGTACCCGATCCTCTACACGGGCAAGAACGGCTTGGTGGCGCACGAGTGCATCGTGGACCTGCGGCCACTGACGAAGGCCACGGGCGTCACCATCGACGACGTCGCGAAGCGACTGATCGACTACGGCTTCCACGCACCCACGGTGAGCTTCCCGGTGGCCGGCACCCTGATGGTGGAGCCGACCGAGAGTGAGAACCTCGCCGAGCTCGACCGGTTCTGCGAGGCCATGATCGCCATCCGGGCCGAGATCGACGACGTGGCCGCGGGACGGTGGTCGGTAGAGGACAGCCCCTTGCGCAGCGCCCCCCACACCGCGACCGCACTGGTGTCGAGTTGGGAGCGGCCTTACGACCGCGAGGTGGCGGTGTTCCCGATGGGCCGTACGGGGTGGAAGTACTGGCCTCCGGTGGCGAGGATCAACCAGGCGTACGGGGACCGGCACCTGGTCTGCACCTGCCCGCCCCTCGATGCGTACGCCTCCTGAGACGACCGCTCACACCAGTGCCATGAGCCCGATGCCGGCCGCCGCGGCGGCGAGGCAGACGGCGAGCCCGCCGAGCGTGTAGCCGACGGCTTCGGCGCGGTGGCCCGTGTGGAGCAGGTGGATCGTCTCCCAGCTGGCGGTCGACCAGGTCGTGTAGCCGCCGCACAGCCCCACCCCGGCCACCGCCAGCACGTGTGGCCCGAGCCCGTGGTAGAGGGAGAGCCCGGTCAGGATGCCCAGCAGCAGGGAGCCGGAGGCATTGACCACCATGGTGCCGACGGGCAACGGGTCGGAACGCCGCAGGCCCACGTGGTGGATGAGCAAGGCCCTCAGAACGGCACCGGCACCGCCTGCGACTGCCACCACGAGCGCGAGGCCGAGAGTGGGGGAGGAGCTCATGAACCGGTCACCCTGCGACCGAGCGCGTGCCCGGCCACGACCAGCGCCAGCCCTCCGGCGACGGTGGCCGCCAGGTAGGCGAGGCAGGTGACGACGTCACCGTGCTTGGCCAGCAGCGTGGCGTCGACAGCGAGGGTGGAGTAGGTCGTCCATCCACCGAGGAACCCGATGACGCACAACGGCCGAAGCACGGGGGGCCGGTGCGAGACATGCTCGGTGAGCGGGATCACCAGCCCGATGGCGAAGGAACCGGTCAGGTTGACGAGCAGCGTGACCCAGGGAAACCCATCGGCGGCCACGGGGTGGTGCACCTCGAGCAGGTAGCGGGCCACGGTGCCGAGCGCACCGCCGACGAAGATGGCGGCCAGGGTCGTCGTCGAGAGCCCGAGGAGGGGGAGGACGGGCTCGTCGAGGAGGTCCTGTTCGTGGTCATCGTGCGTCGCGCCGTGCTCCGGCGCGACGGCGTCGTGGCCCTGCGGTCGCTCGTGCAGCTGCTCGTCCATGGCCCGGCCCTCCCGTGCCGCCTGTCAGGAGCCATCAGCCATGTCGTCGCGGCAGTTCGGGGCGTTGCCCCCCGGCGGGACCCATCGCCGGTCGGTGTCGCTGCGCACCCATGGTACAGCCCGTGGCCCCCCGGTCCCCGGGGGCACGGTCGCTCAATTCCCCCGCGGCCCCGGGGCGTTGCGGAAGCGGAAGGGCTCGCTCTCTCGCCCGGCAACGACGTACCAGCACTCTCCGGTGCTCTCCGAATCGAGGATGCGCTGGAAGGCGGCAACGACGTCGGCGACGTCGATGATGGGGAACCCCATGTCGAGAAGCGTCTGTTCCGAGCCCTTGATGATGTTCGTGTAGGCGAAGGAGGGGCAGAGGGCGTGGATCCGAATCCCCTCGGGCTCGTAGACCGCGCCCAGTGAACGGGCCAGTCCGACGACGGCATGCTTGTTGGCGGCGTAAATGGGGTCGAACGGGGTCGCGACGAGCCCGGCCATGGACGCGGTGGCCACGATCGTCCCGCCGCCGCTCGCCTTGATCGCCGGCCGGGCGGCCGCGATGCCGTAGACGACGCCGTCGAGGTTGATCGACATGGAACGTCGGTAGGCCTCGGGATCGAAGTCGTCGCCCATGCCGCACCACGAGGTCACCCCGGCGTTGAGGTGTGCGATGTGAAGGCCGCCGAAGGCCTCGACCGCGCCCGCCACGGCTGCCGTGCTGGCTGCGGGGTCGGCCACGTCGGTCTGGACGAAGTGCCCGCCCAGCTCGTCGGCGACGGCGCGGCCGCGAGCACTGTCGATGTCGGCGATGACGACGTGCGCACCGTTGCCCGCCAGGTGCCGGGCCACGGCTTCGCCGATGCCGTTGCTGCCGCCGGTGATCAGGGCGACCTTGCCGTCCACATCGAGTGCCATGGGGATGGATCGTAGGGGACGGAGTGGCGCTCAGCCCACGAGCGACCCGGGGAGGGGACGGGCGTGCACCACGCTCAAGTGCTGAATCGGGCGGGTCAGGGCCACGTAGAGCAGCCGGAGGCCGCGACGATCCTCACCGGCGATGGCCGCGGGTTCGACCACCACGACGGCGTCGAATTCGAGACCCTTGGCGGCGGGCGCCGGGACGATGGTGATGGGACGGCTCATCGCGTCGCGCTCGAGCATGCCGACGGCACCGTCGCGCCGTACGGCGCGGGCCAGCGCGGGCAGCAGCTCCTGGGGCGCAATCACTGCGACGAGCGCGTGGTCCGCGGCCAGGGTGCGTGCCTCGCCCAGCGTGGCGGCGATCAGCTCGTCGTCCGCCACCGTGAGCACGGTCGGTTCGGTGCGTCCCGGACGGATGGAGGAGGTGGGTGCCACGCTGGGCGCCGCCTCGGGCAGGAGGCGGGACGCGTAGCCGAGCACCCGCCCGGGCGCCCGGTAACCGAGCGTGAGCTCGTCGTGATGCGGGCGCGCCGTCTCGGGCAGGTGGGCCCTCACCTCGGCCCAGTCCGAGTAGGTCCACGGGCCGGTGGCCTGGGCCAGGTCGCCGAGCACGGTGACGGAACCCGAGGGCGCGCGCCGGGCGATCATGCGGAACTGCATCGGCGTCAGGTCCTGTGCCTCGTCGACGACGATGTGGCCGTAGGTTCGGGTCCGGCCTCCGGTCAGGAAGGCGGCCTCGTCGAGCAGGGCGAGGTCGTCGAGGCTCCACGCCGTCGAGGACACGGTGGCATCGCGAGACCTCAGGAGCAGCTGCCATTCGCCCTCGGACAGCAGACCGGCCGAGAAGCGTTCCAGCTGTGCACGAGAGGACAGCAGCTCGCGGACGAGCGAGGCGGGGGAGACTGCGGGCCACAGTGTGTCGAGGAGGGCGGTGAACTCTTCCGTCGAGGTGAGCTCGCCCTCGAACCAGGCCTCATCGGCACCCAGCCGCGCCGAAGCGCGGAACGCCCGACGGGCCTCGCTCACGAGACGGGACCTCAGAGCCAGCCGGCCGGACTTGTACGGCGCGGGCCGGGCGACGATGGACGCCACGAGCTCGTTCACCCGTTCGGCGCTCAAGGTCGCCCGGGCGAAGCGGACGCGCAGGCCGACATCCTCGTCGAGAAGGCTGCGACGCCCCTCGAGTGCCCGCCGGAGGAGCTCGCCCATCCGGGCGTCGCCCTTCATTCGGCGCACCTCCATTGGTTCGTCGACCCGGATCTTGGCCTTGGGTGCGATGTCGGCGATGGTGGTCTGGACGACGGCCTCCTCGCCGAGCGAGGGGAGGACCTGGGCGATGTAGCGCAGGAAGGCGCGGCTCGGGCCGAGCACGAGCACGCCATCTCGACTGAGGGTCGGATGGTTGTACAGCAGGAAGGCGGCCCGGTGGAGGCCGACCGCCGTCTTGCCCGTGCCTGGGCCGCCCTGGACGGTGAGCAACTGGTCCAAGGGGGCGCGGATGATCTCGTCCTGCTCGGCCTGAATGGTGGCGACGATGTCGAGCATCTCGCCGGTGCGGGCTCGTTCGAGCTCGGCCAGCAACGCATCGCCCCCGCGCAGTCGGGTGGCGCCGACGTCCCCGTCGGCGCCGTCGAAAAGGTCGTCTGCCACCGCGACGACGGCGTGGCGGTCGACCATGATCTGGCGGCGCCGGGCGAGCCCCAGCGCGTCCTTGGTGCTGGCCCGATAGAAGGGAACGGCGACGGGGGCCCTCCAGTCGACGACGACGGGGTCGGAACGGATGTCCTCGACGTGGCGGCGGCCGATGTGCCACGTGGGACCCCCTTTCTCGTCGATCCGCCCGAAGAGGAGCGGCCTCGGGCTTTCGGCCAGGAGCGAGACGCGGCGAGAGAGGGCCGCGACGTAGTCGAGGTCTGGACTGCCGGCGCCGACGAGGTCTCGCAGCAGCCTTTCGGCCCGCCGCCGCATGGCGGCCAGGGAATCGTGCGCGTGCTCCAGGTGTGCCTGCTCGGCCTGGAGCTCGGGATCGGGGAGTGATGTCGATTCGCTCATCGGGACCCAACCCACGGCAAATCAGACGTAACAGCGAGCGCGCAAAAATCCCCGGACATTCCGGGGATAGTACTCGCATTTCTCTGATCCTACAAGCCCTCTACCTGGTATTTCCCCTTCTCATCCGTCCGGACTTTGACCCTTTAACCAAGGGGACCTAGCGCCTGTCACTTTAATGAAATCCACTACGCAAATCAAGCCATCTTTCGTATCCCCCCGGAATCGCGCACGCCATCCGACCGAGTCCGTGGACCGTGCCGCTGGCGACCTCGGGATGGCGCATGCCCCGGCGAGCCCAGGATTCCACGGATTCGCCCGAGTCGATTCCCCGAGCCGCCTGTCGCACACCCGGCAACCTCGTTGCGGTGTGCCAGTACGCCTTCCCCGGGGGAGTCGCGACGGTCCAATCGGGTCCGCCCCGGGAATTTCGGTACAACTTAACATAATGAACATTATCGGCGGTCCGGTCGAAATGAAAGGGCTGGTGGGAGGCCGGGTCATCTGAGCCACTTCCGAGGGCGACGTCGTGGAGCGTCGTCGAGGGGTGCGGGGAGTCGGCGGTCGCTCAGCGCGGTCTGGCGGACCGCGTCGTCATTGGCGAAGCTGGTGATGGCCACCTCCGCCGCCTTGACGGCCTCTTCGATGGTGCCGGCCTGAGTGCGCCCGGTCGAGCGGTTGGTCCGCCTTCGTGCCGGGAGGAGGCGCACATCTCGTAGCCGGGCCGCAGGGCGTCGGTGTGGTCGATGGAGGGCGAGAGGGAAGATGGGTGGGGGCAACTCCCCCACGGCTCTGGTGCCGGCCGGCGGATGAGGCCGACCGAAGCTGCACCGGCGCCGGGAGAACCGGGGGCTCGTGAGGGGTGGCACGAATGTCTCCCGGCGTCCGGTGAGCTGTACGGACAGCCTGCACCCGCGCCATTGGCGTGCGACGGGTGCCCGCTGTGTGGTTCCTGATAATGTGATCTTGGGTCGAAAGTGCTCTGACCTGGACCGTTAACCCATTCTTACATACAACCCCAAGCCGGCTCACAGCTGGGGTTCGGCTCATTGTGAAATGGCTCGGTTGAACTGTCGGTCATGGCCAGAGCAGCATCAACCGTGGATGATCCGGTCGACGTGACGCAGGAGCTGCCCCTGAGCGACGAGGGCGAGCTCCCGCCCGAGACCACGACCTTCTGGCGCCGGCATCGTACGGCCATCATCGTGGTCGTCGTCGTGGTGCTCGCCGGAGCGGGGGGCCTCGCCTACTGGCTGACATCGGGCTCGTCCACCCCGACTGGTCTCGTGATCACGACGCAGACCGTTTCGGTGACCACCGGCACCATCCAACAGACGGTCGCCAGCTCGGGCACGATCGAGCCGGCCAGTCAGGCGAACCTGAATTTCGGCGTGTCGGGGACAGTCACCGCGGTGAACGTCAAGGCGGGCCAGACCGTGACGGCAGGCCAGGTTCTGGCCACGGTCGACACCACCGCGTTGTCGGAGGATGTCAACGCGGCGCAGGCACAGCTGGCGTCGGCTGAGGCGCGACTCGCCTCCGACGAGGCCTCGAGCGCCAGCACGACCACGATCGATTCCGACCAGGCCGCGGTGACCTCTGCCGAGTCCTCGCTTTCCAACGCCCAGACAGCTCTGAACGACGCCTCGCTGACGTCGACCATCGCGGGGACCGTCGCCTCGGTGAGCCTGAACGTGGGTCAGCAGGTGACCGGTACGGGCACCGGGAGTGGCAACGGAACCGGTGGTGGCGGCAGTACGGGCAGCACCGGCACCGGCACCGGCACGGGGACGGGGACGGGCACGTCGAGCGCCCAGATCGTCGTCGTCGGCACCGACTCCTACATCGTCAACACGACGGTGGACGACACCCAGATCGGCCAGATCGCCGACGGCGACCAGGCGGACATCATCCCGACAGGATCCACGACGACCGATTACGGCACCGTCGCCTCCATCAGTCTGATCGGCAGCCAGACCTCCAACGTGACGACCTTCCCCGTCGTCATTGACGTCACGGGCGACCCGTCGGGCCTCTACGCCGGTTCGACCGCCGACGTGAGCATCATCGTCAAGCAGCTCAACGACGTCACCGAGGTCCCGACGGCGGCCATCTCCTACAACTCGAGCGGGCAGGCGACGGTCACCCAGGTCGTCAACGGCAGCCACGTCGTGAAGCCGGTCACGGTGGGAGCCGCCGAGGCCGGGGAGACACAGATCACCAGCGGCGTCGCGACGGGAGACAAGGTCCTGGAGCAGGTGGTCTCCTTCAAGGCCGGCGCGAGCGGGACCGGCGGTGGCCTCTTCGGCGGCACCGGCGGGGCTGGCCGGTTCGGCGGCGGTGGCTTGGGTGGCGCTGGCGGCTTCCCGGCCGGCGGGTTCACCGGCGGCGGTGGCGCCGGCGCGTTCAGCGGCGGTGGTGGCGGATGACCGCACCCACCCACGGCACTCCCCCACCGGGGACGTCGGACGGCGTGGTGATCGAGCTGGAGCGGGTGACGAAGGTCTACCGGACCGGCTCCATCGCCGTCGCCGCGCTGCGCGGCATCAGCCTCAGCATCGCCCAGGGCGAGTACGTCGCCGTGATCGGGCCCTCGGGCTCGGGCAAGTCGACCCTCATGCACATCCTGGGCTGCCTCGACACGCCGACGGCGGGCGTCTACCACCTCGCCGGCGAGGACGTCAGCAACATGAGCGAGGCCGCTCTGGCGGAGGTGCGCAACCGGCGCATCGGTTTCGTCTTCCAGCAATTCAACCTGCTCGCCTCCATGTCGGCCTGGCAGAACGTGGAGCTGCCCCTCGTGTACGCGGGAATACCGCGCTCCGAGCGCAAGGAGCGGGCCATGGACGCGCTGGCGCGCGTGGGCCTGGCCGGACGGGTGCACCACCGCCCCGGCGAGCTCTCGGGCGGGCAGCAGCAGCGCGTCGCCGTCGCGCGGGCGCTGGTGACCGAGCCGGACCTGATCCTGGCCGACGAGCCCACGGGGAACCTCGACTCCGTCTCGGCGGCCGACGTGCTGCGCCTCATGGACGAGCTGCACGAGGCCGGCCGCACGCTGGTGCTCATCACCCATGACACCGAAGTGGCTTCCGCCTCCGGTCGGGTCCTGGGCATCCGCGACGGTCTCCTCACGGAGAACGACGCCCGCTACATGGAGAGCATCCGATGAGCTGGCTCGAGACGTTCCGGACCGGGGTCAACGGTGTGCTCAGTCATCGTCTGCGGTCTGCGCTGACGGTCCTCGGCATCCTCATCGGCATCGCCGCGGTCATCCTGACCGTCGGATTGGGCGAGGGCGCCCAGGGCCAGGTCACCTCCGAGATCACGGCGCTCGGCTCGAACGTGCTCACCATCTCCCCCGGCAGTTCGACCTCGAGCACCGGCATCCGCGAGGCGCTCGGCACCGCGTCGACGCTCACCACCTCCGACGTGGCGGCACTGTCGAGCCCGATCGTGGCCCCGGACATCAAGGCGGTCGCCCCCATCACCTCGTCTTCGGAGACCCTCACCGCCGGGAGCAGCACGTGGACCACCTCGGTGCAGGGGTCGACCCCGACGTGGCTCACCGTCAGGGGCCGGACCCTGGCCCAGGGCCGCTTCATCGACAACCAGGACGTGGCGGACCACACCGCGGTGACCGTCTTGGGCGCCACGACGGCGTCCGAGCTCTTCCGGGGCGTCGACCCGGTGGGTCAGACCGTCGACGTGAACGGAGTCCCGCTCACGGTGGTCGGCGTGCTGACATCGACGGGATCGTCCTCGTCCTCCTCGAGCACGTCGGACCCGGACGACCTGGCGGTCATCCCGATCACGACCGGTGCCGAGCGCATCTTCGGCGGGACGACCCGCAACTCCGTCAGCTCCATTGCCGTGCAGGCCCGCTCGACCGATGACCTGACTGCCGCCTATCAGGAGGCGGACCATCTCCTCCTGCAGCTGCACGGCATCACGACCCCGGCCGACGCCGACTTCACGATCACCTCCGAGCAGTCCCTGATCTCCACTGCCACTTCGGTCGACCGCACCCTCACCATCCTGCTCGGTGGGGTCGCAGGGATCTCGCTGCTGGTGGGCGGCATCGGAGTCATGAACATCATGCTGGTCTCGGTGACCGAGCGCATCCGCGAGATCGGGCTGCGCAAGGCGCTGGGGGCCACGCCGAGGGTGATCCGCCGCCAGTTCCTCGTCGAGGCGTCCGTGCTCGGCCTGATCGGAGGCGCACTGGGCGCGCTGCTCGGGATCATCGGCGCGACCTTCCTGCCGGGGGTGGTGGGCGATCCGATCACCATCAGCCCGACGGCCATGGTCGGCGCACTCGTCGTCGCGCTCGCCATCGGGATCGCCTTCGGCGTGTACCCGGCCAGCCGCGCCGCGCACCTGGCGCCCATCGACGCTCTACGCAACGAATAGCAATAGAGAAGAAGAGAGAGGGTTATCCCACATGCAGACACTGACCAGCCGAAGCTCCACCCGCAGGCGCTGGGCACGATTCCTCGGCACCGGCGCGACCGCGCTTGTGGCCGCCACGACGGTCGGCACGGTCGCGGGCGCCGCGACGACGCCGGCGAATGCCCCTGCCGGCGCGAGCGGCAGCATCGCCGCCCTGCAGGCGTCGAGCATGGAGGTGCAGAATCCCACCACCGGCCAGACCACTGTCAGCTGGACGACGACGACCCAGTTCTCCAAGACGGTGACCGAGTCGGTCGGCTCACTGGCGGCCGGAGACTGCGTCACCGTGACCGGCACCCCCTCCAAGACGTCGAAGACCACGATCGCCGCTCGGAGCATCACGGTCCTCGCCGCCTCGTCGACGGGATCGTGCACGACGGGCGCTCAGGGCCGCACGTCGACCGGCGGCGCCTTCGGCGGCGGAGGCTTCAACTTCCGCCGGGGCACCACGGGCGGCTCGGGCTCCAGCGGGACGCGGCCGAGCTTCCCGGCCGGTGGGGCACGGCGGTTCCCCGGTCTCGCCTCGATCGCCATCGCATCGGGCAAGGTGACCGGGGTCAGCGGTTCGACGATCTCGCTCACGGGCATCGATCTCTCCCCTGGGAGCTTCACCCGCTCCACGAAGTCCAGCAGCTCCAAGAGCGCAAAAGCCAAGAAGCCTGTGGCCCCCAAGACCGAGAACCTCAAGGTCACGACATCGGGATCCACGACGTTGACGGCGACGCAGGCGTCGGCGGCCACGGACCTGGCCGTGGGTGACTGCGTGACTGCGTTCGGTCCCGCCGCCACGAACGGCGCCGTGACGGCGAGCACGGTCCGCATCACGTCGACCGGCGGTGCCACCTGCACGTCCGGTTTCGCCGGCGGCGGCTTCTTCCGCGGCGGCAGTCCCGGTGGCCCCGGCGGCTTCGGGGGGGGCGCCCCCGGCGGTGGCAGTGCCTAACTCGTCCCGCTCGGGCTGGGGCCGCTCCGGCCACCGGCGTGCCGTGGTGACTGGCGCCATCGTGCTGGTGGTCCTCCTCGGCGGTGGGGCCGCCGCCTGGGCGGCCTCTGCCGGCGGGAACTCGGGATACCGTCTGGCGACGGTGACCCGGGCCGACATCGGGCAGAGCCTCACCGTCGTCGGGACCGTCGAACCGGTCAACGACGCCTCGGCCTCGTTCCAGGTCGGGGGTCAGGTCGCCACGGTCACCGCAGCGGTGGGGCAGCAGGTCACCGCGGGTGAATCTCTGGGGACACTCGACACCACCTCACTGAGCGAGTCGGTCTCCTCGGCGGAATCGACTCTGAATTCGGACGAGGCCAAGCTCGTGCAGGACGAGACCAGCGAGTCCTCCTCCACGACGAGCAAGCCGTCGGCTTCGTCGACGCCCACCACCACGACTACGACGACACCCTCCAAGGCCGGGACCTCGACCGGGAACCAGAACACGATCACCCAGGACCAGAACACTCTGACCCAGGACGAGTCCAAGACGAGCAGTGACCAGCAGAAGGAAGCCGCGGACCTGGCCCAGGCCCAACAGGCGTGCGGCGCGGCAACGACGAGTCCGACGTCGTCGACGACCACCACCACCACGACCACGGACCCGGCGAACTGCGAGGCCGCGCTGGCCCAGGTCTCGAAGGACCAGCAGCAGGTGTCGGCCGATCAGGCGACGGTGGCCAAGGACGAGGCCGCACTGTCACAGGCGCTGAGCCAGGGGTCGTCGACCAGCACCGGGACGGGTTCGGGCACGGGGACGGGTTCGGGTTCGGGCACGGGGACGGGTTCGGGCACGGGGACGGGTTCGGGCACCGGGACGGGTTCGGGCACCGGGACGGGTTCGGGCACCGGGACGCAGACGTCCCGGGCTCTGTCGTCAACGCCCGGGAGTTCGGCGACCGGGAACACCGGCAGCGGCACCGGCGGCGGTGGCTCCGCGGGCTCGGGCGGCGGCACCGGCGCCTCACAGTCGGCGGACACGCCCCAGCAGATCGCAGCGGACCAGGCCGCCATCGACACGGCACAGGCGGAGCTGACGGTGGACCAGCAGTCGCTGGCCGAGGCGAACCTCACCAGCCCCATCAACGGGACGATCGTCTCGGTGGGGATCAATGTTGGC
>CAYWDQ010000085.1:0-13195 GCA_964457065.1 uncultured Acidimicrobiaceae bacterium
CCGAGGGTCTGGTCAAGGCGGTCGGCGTGTCCAACTACTCGGCCAAGGAGACGCGTGCCATCGATGCCGCCCTCCGTCGTCGCGGGATGCGCCTGGCGAGCAACCAGGTGGAGTTCTCACTGTTGCGCGCCATGCCCGAGCGCGTCGGGCTCCTCGACTGCTGCCGCGAGCTCGGTGTCGTGCCCCTGGCGTACTCGCCCCTCGGCCAAGGGCGCCTGAGTGGCAAGTACTCCGCCTCCAACCCGCCTCCGCGCGGCCGGACCTTCTCGGCCCACCCCATGGCCGAGGTCGACACGGTGGTGGCCGAGCTGCGCCGAATCGGTGAGGCTCATGACGACCGCACCCCGAGCCAGGTCGCCCTGGCCTGGCTCGTCGCCAAGGGGGCCGTGCCCATCCCGGGCGCCAAGAACCGGGTCCAGGCCGAGCAGAACGCCGGGGCCCTGGGCTGGGGCATGAACGACGAAGAACTGGCACGACTCGATGCGGCCGCCCTCTACGGCAGGCGGGGCGTCCGCGAGCGCATCTGGCAGCACGGCTGAGTCGGGCGGTACCGTCTTGACGTGATTGCCGCGCTGTTCGACGCGGGACTCCCGCCGCTGCGGGGTTCGCAGCTCTTCTCGACGCAATTCGACTTCGTCCCGGTGGCGATGATCCTCGCCGCCCTCGCCCTCTACCTCTGGGGCGTGAGGCGGAACAACGCCCTCCACCCGCGTCACCCGTGGTCGATCGGCAAGACGGCGGCGTGGATCGGCGCCCTGCTGACGACGGGCGTGGCCATCTTCAGCTTCGTCGGCGTCTACGACGGCGAGCTGTTCTGGGACCACATGGTCCAACACCTCCTGCTGATCATGGTGGCCGCGCCGCTCTTCGCCATTGCCTCGCCGCTCGACCTCGCGTGGCGCTCCACCACCGGCACCGCCCACATCGTCGTCACCGAGGCACTACGGTCACGGGTGGCCAAGTTCCTCGGCCACCCGGCCGTCGCATTCGTGTTCTACGCCGTGCTGATCCCGGTCAGCCACCTCACGAGCTGGTACAACCTCACGCTCGAGCACGAGAACATCCACAACGCCGAGCATCTCGCCTTCCTCCTCGTGGGCTACATGTTCTGGCGCCAGATCTTCGGGAGCGACCCGAACTGCTATCGCCTCCACCCCGCCCTGCAGTTCTTCTACCTGTTCTTGGCGATCCCCATCGACACGTTCACCGGCCTGTCGCTGGCGGGCGCGACGAAGGAGCTCTTCCCCGCGTACTTCGCCACCCACCGCACCTGGGGCCCCTCCTACGTGACCGACCTCCACGTCGGGGGCTCCATCATGTGGGTCGTCGGCGACACGCTCATGCTGTGGCCGATGATCCCCGTGGCGCTGCGCTGGATGCACATGGACGAGCGCAGCGCCGTGCGCGTCGACCGCGAGCTCGACGCCCAGGCGCTGGCCGAGTCACAGACCTAGTCGCCCGGGGCGGGCTCTGCCGGCGTCAGCCGCCGAGGTTCATGAGCTCGACCCGGACTCCGTCGGGGTCCGTGCAGTAGACGAACTCGAGCGGGGCGCCTCCGAAGTCCAGGGTGGTCCGGCTCGACTCGACGACCGCACCACCGAGCTCTTCGACCCGGGCGGTGGTGGCCGCGACGTCACGCACCCGGAAAGAGAGGTGCGTCAGCCCGAGCTGGTTGACGGCCCGACGCTCGCGCTCGCCGAACGGAGCCGGCTCGCTGAAGGCGAGGAGCTCAATGGCCGTGGGTCCCTTCCTGATGAACTGGGAGGTGACCGCGACATCGGGCAGGTCCATGAGGCGGGCGAACTCGGTTCCGATGAGGTGCGACTCGGCCTCCTCGAAGCCGAAGGCGCCGCAGTAGAAGGCAAGGGATCGCTTCAGGTCGCTCACGCAGATGCCAAAGTGCGAGAAAACGGGTTCGGGGGTGTCGTCCACGGCCCGTAGTCTGCCCGCCCGGCGGGCGCCCGGCTCGTTTTCCCTTGGGGGTCGGATCATCCCTAGCCTGTTGGCCGTGACACAGGAGAAGCAGGACCCCCAGGGCAACCCCGAACGCCGCACCGACTCGGGCATCGTGATCCGCCCCGTTTACCGCGCCGACGACCTGGAGGACTGGGACGCCGGCGCCCAGCTCGGGGAGCCGGGATCCTTTCCCTACACCCGAGGGGTCCACCCCGGGATGTACCGCTCGAAGCTCTGGACCATGCGCCAGTACGCCGGCTTCGGCTCGGCCGAGGCGACGAACCAGCGCTTCAAGTTCCTGCTCGATGCCGGCCAGACCGGCCTCTCGTGCGCCTTCGACCTCCCGACACAGATGGGTTACGACTCCGATCACCCCCGTGCCGAGGGTGAGGTGGGCAAGGTGGGCGTCGCAATCGACTCGCTGGCGGACATGCGGCTCCTGATGGCCGACCTTCCGATGGACAAGGTCACGACCTCCATGACGATCAACGCGACCGGGGCCATCTTGCTCCTGCTGTACCAGCTGGTGGCCGAGGAGCAGGGAGTGCCGGGGGAGAAGATCCGCGGCACCATCCAGAACGACATTTTGAAGGAGTACATCGCGCGGGGGACCTACATCTACCCGCCTCGACCCTCCATGCGTCTCATCGTCGACACGTTCGCCTACTGCGCGGCCAACCTACCCAGTTGGAACACCATCTCCATCTCCGGCTACCACATCCGTGAGGCCGGATCGACCGCTGTACAGGAGATCGCGTTCACGCTCGCCAACGGCATCGCCTACGTCGAAGCCGCCATCGCTGCCGGCATGGACGTCGACGCGTTCGCACCCAGGCTCTCGTTCTTCTGGAACGCGCACAACAACCTGTTCGAGGAGGTGGCCAAGTACCGGGCCGCGCGGCGCATGTGGGCGCGCATCATGACCGACCGCTTCGGCGCGAAGGACGAGCGATCCAAGATGCTGCGCTTCCATACGCAGACCGGCGGGTCGACCCTGACCGCGCAGCAGCCGGAGAACAACATCGTCCGGGTCACCGTCCAGAGTCTCGCTGCCGCGCTGGGCGGCACGCAGAGCCTGCACACGAACGGCTTCGACGAGGCACTCGGATTGCCCACGACCAGGGCGGCCAAGATTGCCCTGCGGACGCAGCAGATCGTCGGCTTCGAGTCCGGTGTGGCCGACACCGTCGATCCGCTGGCGGGCTCGTACTTCGTGGAATCGCTGACCGATGAAGTGGAGGCGGCCGCCAACGACTACCTCGAGCGCATCGAGCAGCTGGGCGGGGCGGTGGCTGCCATTGAGGCGAGGTTCATGCAGGAGGAGATCGAGGCGGCCGCCTACAGCTTCGCCAAGGCGGCGGACGACGGCGAGAAGGTCGTCGTGGGTGTCAACCGCTTCACAGACGCCGAGGAGGGGCAGACCGAGGTCTTCCCGATTGACGTGAAGCTCCAGCAGCTCCAGATCGACCGCACGACGTCGGTGCGCGCGGCACGGGACCAGGCCGCGGTGGACCGCGCGTTGGCCGACGTGGCCGAGACGGCCAAGGGCGAGGGCAACCTGCTCGTCCCGATGAAGGCTGCGCTCAAGGCCATGGCCACGCTCGGCGAGGTGGCCGACGTCCTGCGCGGCGAGTTCGGCGTGTACCAGCCGGGAGGGTGAGCGTGTTGGGCACGGAACGAGGTCTGCCTCCGTCTGTCGGTGGCGCGCTCGTGGCACCGTGAATCTGTGAACCGGTGACCGCGGAGGGCCCTGCCTCCGACGCCGTCCTGACGCCGAACCCGGAGCCCCTCGACGTCGAGGAGCTGCCGCGACCCGCCATGGCGCCAGCGGAGGCCGAGAGGAGGCGCCCCGGGGCCGGCGAGATCGTCGTGCTCGTCGCTGGGGTGCTGGCCGTGGTCTACGGGGTGCTCTTGCACGTGTGGCTGCTCGTGCATCTCCCCATCTGGGGCGACGAGGCCATCGTCGGCATCATGGCCCGCGCCATCGACTCGGGCCACTTCTCGGCCTTCTACTGGGGTCAGCACTACGGCGGCTTGGAGCCCTACATCGTCGCCCTGGGGCTCAAGGTCGGGGGAGGAGGTGAACCGGCGCTCAATGCCACACCGGCCCTGCTCGCCGCGATCGCGGCAGTCCTGGTGGCCGGGATCACGCTGGCGGCCGGGAGGAACCGCCTCGTGGCGCTGGCCGCCGGTGCCACCGTCTGGGTGTGGCCCTATGTCGTGATCTGGCAGTCCGTTCGCGAGGGGGGCTTCCGTTTCGCCACCCTGTGCTGCGGACTGACCGCCGTGCTCTGCTGCATCCTGGCCTTTCAACGTCGGGCGGGGCCTCTGATCTGGCTGCTGTTGGGATTGGCTCTCGGCCTCGGGTGGTGGGCCTCTCCGGAGATCGCGTACTTTGCGCTGCCGTGCCTGGTGCTGCTCGTCGGCTGGTGGCGGGTCACCTCACGCCGGTCGGTGACGCTGGAAGAGGGCGCCCTGGCTCGGCGGCCTCGTTTCACCCCGTTGTTGTTGGCCGCCTGCGGCGCAGCTCTCGGATCGTTGCCCTGGTGGTACGCCAACGCGCGCACGGGGTTCGCTTCCCTGCGGCAGAGCTCGCTCCCGGCCAACGGTGGCGTCACGTACGCGACGAAGCTGTCGGTGTTCTTTCATTACATGCTGCCGCTGCAGCTTGGGCTGCGCACCCTGCTGAGCGGTGCCTGGCTGGGCGGACCCGTGGTCGGGAAGACGCTGTACACCCTGGTCCTCGTTCTCGTGGCTGGGGCAGTTGTGCGCGCCGTCTGGGTCTTCGTCCGAGACACCAGCCGGCTCGTGCCGGTCGCGTTGGCGGCCGGGGTGCTCATCTACCCATTCCTGTATGCGGCGGCTCCGGGCACGGGCTACTGGAACGACGGACGCTACGGCATCTACGTGCCCGCACTCATCGTGTGCCTCTGGGGTTCGGTTCTCTCGCAGGAGTCCTTCGTGTCCTCACCGGCGCCACGACGGTCCGAGGGCGACGCGCCGCAGGGTGACCCGAGCCGCCGGTCGCGCCGCGCGCTCCGGCGAGGGAGATCCGTCGTGTTGGCTCTCGCTGCGTTCGGTGTTGTCGGCGCCCTTGGCCTGACGGTGGTGGCGGCTCACTCGGCAGGCATCCCGGCGTCACCCGCTTTCTTCACCGGGTGGCACAACGGCGACGCCCCCATGCAGCAGGCAGTCGATGCCATGCGGGCTCACCACATTGAGGATGCCTACGGTGACTACTGGACCGCGTACGACCTCGACTTCCTCAGCGGCGGCCGTCCGCTGGTGAGCCCGTTACCCTCGCTCGACGTCAGCCGTTCGGCCAGCATGGCGGCGGGGGTGGCATCCTCGAAAGACCCCGCCTGGCTGTTCTTCGCACCAGGTGAGACAGCGCGGGCTTCCGCTGAATTCGCGAACCCCCAGCCTGGTCCCGGCCCGTACACCGAGCAGACCTTCGAGGAGCACCTGCGGCAGCTCGGCATCTCCTACGAGGTGGTGCACCTCGGGATCCTCGACGCCATCGTGCCCTCACGAAAGGTCACCACGCCCTGACCATCTCCGACCTCTGCTTCCGATCAGCGAAAGAGGCGCCAGGACGCGGAGGGTCCCGAGAGCGGTGCGGTGCTCTTCAATGCCTCCGTGGTGACGTGGGAACCCTGGTGTATCTGCAGCACCCCGATGCGTGATCCGGCCGCGAGGGGCATGGTGAGCTTGTCGAGCCGGGCCGTCATGGCAACACGTAGGCCGGGCCACCCGATGACGTTCACCGGCTCGGCCACCAAGACCGGTGCCGACGCGCCCCACTGGGCGGAGAGATCACCGACCACGTGGCCCGCCGGGAAGACCGCAACGGCGGTGATCGCACCGAGAGCAGCCCGGACCAGTGCATCGCCCGCGTCCACCGCAGCGGTATTGGGGCCGTTCGGCCCGGACTGCCCGAGCACCGCGCCATAGAGGGTGATGGTCTGCCCGTCGACGGTCTTCTGCGCCGCGAAGAGGTAGCAGCCGTTCGTGGCGGTGTCCGACCCCGCGGCGATCCCGACGATCCCGTCGCGGCTCAGGTCGAAGTTGGGGTTGTAGCGGACCCCCGCCAAGGGCACGGAGGCCTCGCCGAGCGACACGATCTGACTGAAGACCGGGATCCGCATGACGGCCTCGCCGAGGCGAATGAGGTCGCCCGGGGTGCTGACGGTGCCGGGATCCGCCCCGGTTGGATCCGTGATGTGGGTGTGGCTGAGGCCGAGTGAGGCCGCCGTGAGCTCCATCTTGTTCACGAAGGCCGCCGTGGTCCCCGCGTCCCAGTTGGCGAGGAGCGTGGCCATGTCGTTGCCGGAGTCGACGAGCAGACCTTCCAGCGCGTTCAGCTCGGTCAGGGTCTCCCCGGCGGCCACCTTGACCTCGGGCTCGCCCGCCGCACCGCCGTCCTGGTAGGAGGAGAGCGTCTGGGACGTCACCGGGATGGTGGGCCCGGAGTCGCCACCGGTTGAGATGGGATGATCCTTCAAGACGACGTAGGCCGTGAGCACTCCGGCGAGCGAGGCGATGGGTGCCGGTTGGGTATCTCGGACTTGCCCGAAGGTGCCGAGACCTTGCACGGCCATTGCCGCCTCGCCGGTAGCGGGCCACGGCAGCGAAGGATCCGGCCCGGGTATGCGAATCGGCGTGACCAGCGCTCCCAGTGCGGGCTGGGGCACGGGCCGGAGCCACTGCACCGCCCCGCCGACCCCCAAGGCCAGGACGAGCAGGACAACGAAGCCCACGGCGAGACGTCGCGTGATGCGCGCCGCGCGGTCGGCAGCCATGACCTTGCGGTCCGCATCGCTCGGCGGCGGCACTCGGCGCCCGAGCTCAGCCAGGCGTTCCTCGGTGGCCCGGCTGACCCCGTGCCGACGGGCATGAGCCGGACGTCGCTTTTCGCCGGGTAGGTCGCCTCCGACCATCGGTTGTCACTCTACGGCCGCCCGACGAGCACGTCGGAGCACCTCAGGCAGCACTACGAAAGCGATCGAACTGTCCGGCGGAATGGCGCACAGGCGGCTATAGCCTGGTTGGCCGGTGACCTTCTTCGAGCCCCTGCCGCCTCCCCGGCTGCCGACGGACCGCCGCTGGTCGCCTCCCGCCTGGGATCGGCCGTCCGAAGGCACGCTGCCGGCGACGCTGCCGGTCGACGCGGTGCTGAGCCAGACAGAGGACGCCGTCGTGGCGATCCCCCATCTCGACGTGTTCCCGAACGGATTCCGGGTCAATGTGGCCATCCTCATGAACCCCTCTCGCGCGCACGAGATCCAGGCGAGGGTTCATCGGGGTCCTATGGGCATGGTGCGGGTCGGCGTCCGATTCTCCGACGGGCGTGTCGGCGGTCGCGGATTCGGGCGCGGCATCGGCGACATCCCGAAGGATGATGAGGGCGTTCCCACTCAGCCCTACGTCGGGTTCGGGGGAGGTGGAGGCGGCACGGGAGGCTGGCGCTTCGGCGCCTGGGTGTTCCCTCTGCCGCCCGATGGCCCTCTGGAGATCTTCGTGGCCCTCCCTCCACCGGCGACCGGCGAATTCAGCACCGTCGTGGAAGGATCCGCCGTCCGTGCCGCGGCCGACCGTGCGCGGGTCATCTGGACCTGAGCGAACGGGGCAGCCGGCCCGAATTCGCGTGCTGCGCCACCCCTCGAGATCAGGCGGTGACGACCAGCTCGAAGTGCTCCACCACCGGGAAGGGGTCGTAGAAGTGGTGCAGGGCGGCGCGCCAGTCCTGGTACGCCGCCGAACCCCGGAAGCCCTCCGTGTGGTCCTCCAGGCGCTCCCATTCGACGAGGAGCAGGAAACAACTGGGCCGTTCGACGCAGCGCTCGACGCGCAATGAGACGAAGCCCGGGCTGGCCCCGATGATGGTCTTGGCGCGTTCCATCGACAGGACGAACTCCTCTTCGCGTCCTGCGATGACCTCGAGGAGCGCGTGCTCGGTGATCATGCCCCGAGCAGCCGCTCGCGCAGAGCCGGGTCCGTGGCTGCGTCGATGGCCGTCCAAGCCAGCGCCACCGCACCGTCGCGCACCGCAGCGTCGGCTGAGGGCGTCACGCAGGCGGCGGCGAACTCGTGCTGGTGGTTCACGGCGCCGTGCGTCTCTATGCCGATGAGCGGGTGGATGGTGGGCACCGCCAGCGACACGTTGGCCATGTCGGTGGAGAACGTCGGGAGCGGCGTGCCCGCATCGTCGTCCGCGAAGTGGCGGCCGAGGGCCTCGGCGTTGGCGCGGTAGGCGTGGAGGAGGACGGGGTCGGCCTCCATGTGCGAGTACTCGGGCGCCAGCTCCTCGTATTCGACCGAGCACCCGGTGGCCAGCGCTCCGGCCTCGAAGCATGCGTTCACCCGGGGTCGCAGTGCGGCGAGCCGGTCCGCGGTGAGAGCGCGGACCATGTAGCGGGCGGTGACGTCGGCGGGGATGACGTTGGCCGCCGACGAGCTGTGAGTGACGACGCCGTGGACCTGGTCCCCGGGCGGCAGCTGCTGGCGCAGCAGGCCGATCGCCACCTGGGCCACGGTCAGGGCGTCCTGCGCGTTGACGCCCTCCCACGGGGCCGCCGACGCGTGCGCCTCTCGACCCGTGTAGCGCACGTCGAAGTGCGCCACCGCCAAGCAGGTCCCGGTCAAGCGCTCGGTCGGCCAGGGGTGGACCATCATGGCGGCGTGGACGCCGTCGAAGGCGCCACGCTCGAGCATCAGGATCTTGCCGCCGCCACCTTCCTCGGCCGGGGTGCCGAGCACCCGCACCGTGAGCCCGATGTCGTCCGCGACAGCGGCGAGGGCCAGACCCGCGCCGACAGCGGTGGCCGCGATGATGTTGTGCCCGCAGGCATGACCGATGGCGGGCAGCGCGTCGTACTCCGCGCAGACCGCCACCACGAGCTCGCCCCCGCCGGCGCGTGACTCGAGTGCGGTCGGCAGGTCGTACACCCCCTCGTCGACCTGAAGGCCGCCGTCCCGCATCGTTCCCGCCACGGCCCGGGCCGAGGCCGTCTCCTCGAAGCACAGCTCGGGGGTCGAGTGGACGGAGTGGCTGAGCGCGACCAGCTCGCCCAGGTGCCGGTCGATGACTGCAGCGGCCGCGTCCTTGGCCGAGGCGGCTGCGGAGCCGGCGCTCACCTACTCGATGACCGCAACGATGTCACCGGCGCCGACGGAGTCGCCCGCACTCACACGCACCTCCTTGATCACGCCGTCCTTCTCGGCGGCGACGGCGTTCTCCATCTTCATGGCCTCGAGGAGGCAGACGGCCTGGCCCACCTCGACGACGTCGCCCACCGCGACGAGGACCTTGACGATGGTGCCCTGCATGGGGACGGTCACCTGCCCCGACCCGGTGCCGGTCACCGCCGAGGTGGCGGCCCGCTTCGGCCGACCGGCGGCGCGGCCGGAAACGGCCACCGGGCCCAGGTCTGGAACCCAGAGGCGCACCGAGAAGCGCCGGCCGTCCACCTCGGCGGTCACGTCACGCTGGACCGTCGGCACGCCGTCGTCCTCCGGGACCGGGGCGGTGGCTCCGGCCGGCTCCACCACGAGGCCGCTCAGGTCGAGGGTCTCCTCGACCCACTTGGTCGAGTGGGTCGCCGCCGCGAAGTCGGGATGGCTCAGGATGGCCTCGTGGGCGGGCAGGGTCGTGGCCACCCCGGTCACGCTGGTCTCGCCGATCGCCCGCAGCATGCGCCGCCGCGCCGCCTCGCGGTCGGGCGCCCAGACGATCAGCTTGGCGACCAGGTTGTCGTAGTACTGCGAGACCGTGTCCCCGGCCTCGTAGCCCGCATCGAGGCGCACGCCGGGGCCTGCCGGCGCGTGGAACGTGGAGATGGTGCCCGGCGAAGGCGAGAAGCGCCCGCCGCTCGGGTCCTCGGCGTTGATCCGCACCTCAATGGCGTGCCCGTGCCGGCGGACCTGCTCCTGGGTGAAGTCGAGCGCCTCCCCCGACGCGATGCGGATCTGCCACGCGACGAGGTCGAGCCCGCTGACGAGCTCGGTGACGGGATGCTCCACCTGCAGCCTGGTGTTCATTTCGAGGAAGTAGAACTCGCCGTCCTGGTAGAGGAACTCGACCGTGCCGGCGTTGTAGTACCCGCAGGCCTCCGAGACCTTGACCGCCGCGGTGCCCATGGCGTGGCGGACGTGCTCGGGGAACTCGGGCGCCGGGCTCTCCTCGATGAGCTTCTGGTGGCGCCGCTGCGCCGAGCAGTCGCGCTCGCCGAGCCACAGCGTGGTGCCGTGCTGGTCGGCCAGCACCTGCATCTCGACGTGCCGGGGCCAGGCCAGGTAGCGCTCGAGGTAGATCTCGGGCCGGCCGAAGTACGCCTGCGCCTCGCGGGCAGCCGACTCCATCGCCTCGGCGGCGTCCTCGGCGGTCGTGACGACCTTCATGCCGCGCCCGCCGCCGCCGTAGGCGGCCTTGATGGCCACCGGCCAGCCGTGGAGGTCACCGAAGGCGACGACCTCGTCGGGCGAGGTGAGCGGCTCGGAGCGGCCGGGGACACCCGCGACGCCGGCCTTCTCGGCCGCCAGTCGGGAGCTGATCTTGTCGCCCATGACCTCGATGGCCTCGGGTGGCGGGCCGATGAAGGTCACCCCGCGCTCGGTGATGGCGCGGGCGAAGTCGGTGTTCTCGGAGAAGAACCCGTATCCGGGGTGCACGCCGTCGGCGCCGCTCTCATCGATGGCCCGCAGGATCGCCTCGGTGTTGAGGTAGCTCTCGGCCGCCGTCTCGCCGCCGAGGGCGTACGCCTCGTCGGCCATGCGCACGTGCAGCGCGTCACGGTCGAGCGTGGAGTAGACGGCCACCGTCGCGATGCCGAGCTCGCGGCACGTCCGGATGACCCGGACGGCGATTTCGCCGCGGTTGGCGATGAGGACCTTCTGGAGCACTCTGAACCTTTCCTCCGTGAGGCGGGCCTTCACAATTGCACGCGCCGTATGGTGTCTGCCATGTGGGGCGGAGAATGGCAGATCCGCTGGCTGGACGAGGTGGACTCGACCAACACCGTGGTCCGTGACGAGGCGCGCCGAGGGGCCGCTGAGGGTCTGGTGGTCGTGGCCGACCACCAGACGGCCGGCCGGGGACGCCTGGACCGGCGATGGGAGTCGCCCCCGGGGGCGAACCTGCTGGTCTCGGTCCTCTTGCGACCCCAGTGCGAGGTCGCCGACGTGCACCTGTGCACGGAAGCGGTGGCGTTGGCGGCAGCGGATGCCTGCCGGGACGTCACCGGCGTCGAGCCGGTGCTCAAGTGGCCCAACGACCTGCTCGTCGGCGGGCGCAAGCTGGCCGGCGTCCTCGCCGAGGCGGAGTTCACCGGCGGCGCCCTGGTCGCCGTCATCGTCGGGATCGGCATCAACGTGGCCTGGCCAGGGCCGGACGAGGCGGCGGGGACCTGCCTGGACGACGTGGGCGCGACCGCGCAGCCGGTGGACCGCCGGGCGCTGCTCGAACGGATGCTGGGCGCGTTGGGGGCACGCCGGGCCCTGCTCGACGACGCTTCCGGGCGGCGCGTCCTGGCCGACGAGGCGCGCCGGCGCTGCGCGACCCTCGGCCAGGTCATCCGGGTCGTCCTGCCCGGCGAGGAGCTCACCGGGCTGGCCGCGGCCATCGACGACGAGGGACGGCTCGTGGTCGAGACGGCGTCCGGACCCCGCCGGGTGAGCGCCGGCGACGTGGTGCACCTGCGGCCGGGCTGACGCAGGGGGGGTCCAGGTCCCCGGGCTAACATGGGCCCTTATGCGCCTTCTCGTGACGGGAGGTGCCGGTTTCATCGGGTCGAACTTCGCCCGTTACTGGGTCGAGCAGCACCCCGAGGACCATGTCGTCGTCTACGACGTGCTCACCTACGCCGGCAACCGCCCCAACCTGTCCGACATCGAGGACCGGATCGTGTTCGTCCAGGGTGACATCTGTGACCCCGCGGCAGCGGAAAAGGCACTGCGGAGTGAGGGGATCGACACCATCGTCCACTTCGCCGCCGAGTCCCACAACTCCCTGGCCATCCTGAACCCCGGCCTCTTCTTCCGTACCAACGTCATCGGGACCCAGACCATGCTCGAGGCGGCGCGCCAGGTGGAGGTGGCACGGTTCCATCACGTCTCGACCTGCGAGGTGTACGGCGACCTGCCACTCGACACCGACGAGATGTTCACGGAGGACTCGCCCTACCGACCCCGCACCCCCTACAACGCCTCCAAGGCGGGGGCCGACCACGCGGTCCGTGCCTACGCCGAGACATATGACCTTCCCATCACGATCACCAATTGCGCCAACAACTACGGGCCCTACCAGTTCCCCGAGAAGTTGATCCCGCACTTCTGCGCGCTGGCGCTCGACGACGAGCCGCTCACCCTGTACGCCAGCACCGAGAACCGCCGGGAATGGCTCCACGTGGTCGACCACTGCACCGCCATCGACGCCGTCCTGGCCCGCGGCAAGGTGGGGGAGACCTATCACGTGGGCAGTGGCATCGAAGCCTCCATCATGGAGGTCGCCGACCGGATCCTCGCCGCGTTGGGAAAGCCGGAGTCACTGAAGACGATCGTGCCCGACCGGCCCGGCCACGACCGTCGCTACATCCTCGACTCGTCCAAGCTGCGCCGTGAGCTGGGCTGGGAGCCCTCCATCGGGTGGGAGGAGGGGCTGGCGGACACCGTCCGCTGGTACGCGGCGCACCGGGAGTGGTGGGAGCCGCTGCGGGCTCGTGCCCCCATCGCCGAGGGATCCTGGGGAACCGGAGGCGCCTGAGCGGTGCGGATCCTTATCACGGGGGCCGACGGGCAACTGGGGCGCGACCTGCGCGACGCCTTGGCGGGGCGAGTCCCGACGGCCGGGCGTCGTTGCGCATTGCTCGGACCCGAGGGGCCACGCCCCGGCCTCGACCACGAGGTGCTCGCCACCGACATCGACTCCATGCGTGTGGACGATCGGGACGCCGTCCTCGCCACGTTCACCGACTTCCGTCCCGAGCTCGTGCTCCACGGGGGAGCGCTGACCGCGGTCGACCTGTGCGAGACCGAGACCGACACGGCCTTCGCCGTCAACGCCATCGGCACCCGCCACGTGGCCGAGGCGGCCGCCCTGGTGGGGGCGCACATGGTCTACGTGTCCACCGACTACGTGTTCGACGGCACGGCCAACCGCCCGTACCGCGAGTGGGACCCTCCGTGCCCGACCTCGGTCTACGGCGCCTCCAAACTCGCCGGCGAACGGGAGTGCCGTCCCGGG
>CAYWDQ010000086.1:0-13056 GCA_964457065.1 uncultured Acidimicrobiaceae bacterium
CGTCGCCGGCTCGGCGGGATGGTCGAGCAGGCCGACCGAGCCGATGCGGTCCACCCGGAAGCGACGCATGTCTCCCGCCCGGTGGCAGTACGCATCGAGGTACCAGTGCCCGTCGATGGTGACCACCTGCACCGGCTCCACCGTGCGGGTCGTGAGCTCGTCGCGCGAGCCGGAGTGGTACTCGATCTCCATCGCCCGACCCTGGTCGACCGCCTCCCGAACGACGGCCAGGTGCTCGGGCGTGTCGACGTCGAGCCCCACCGCCTCGCGGCTGCCCAGCGCCGCGTCCAGCTTGGCCAGCGCCCGGCGCAGCGCGTCGTCCTCCGACCCCGGCACGGCGAGGAGGAGCCGCGCCGATGCGGCAACGGCGAATCCTTCGGCCGGCGTGAGGCGGCGGGGCCGCGCGTACTCCGGGGGGAGGAACGCCCGGACCGAGTGCTCCGACACCTCTATCTCCATCAGCGTGTCGGGGGTGTAGGGGGGCGTGCCGCAGCACGCCGCCAGCTCGAGCTCGGCCACCAGCTCCTTCTCGCTCATCCCGAACCGGCGCGCCGCGTCGGCAATGGGAGCCTCCCCGACCTGGGCCAGCCACCCCACCACGGCCAGAAGCCGACGCAACCGGCGGCTGGTCTCGGCGCCCGGCGCGCCCCGTGGCGGAGCGGTTGCCCCGTCATCGTCGTCCCCCACCGGTGCAGGCACCCTGATGTCGGGCGGGAGCGGCGGGGCCGGGGCGGCCAGCGCCGTGAGCCAGGCGACCAGCTCTTCGCGGAAGGCCGGCGGTTCGGCGACCGTCGCGTGGTCGAGGAGGCCGAGCACCCAGGAACGGATGGCGACGAACGAGGAGACGCCGAGCACGAGCTCGACGGACCCGTCGTCCAGACGGCGCACCACCTTGTCCCGGCCCACCTCGTCGGCGACCCGGCGGGCCTCCAGCGCATCGACCCGGATCCTCATCTCTATCCGGTCCTCCCCGTCCGCCTCCCACGGCTCGGCGGGCAGCGCCGCCTCGACGTCCACGTTCACGTCCGCGGGCACCTCTGCGCTCCCGGCCTCGCCCCGGGACACCTCGCCCTCGATCCGGTCGACCCGGAACGTGCGCACGGCCCCACGCTCGAGGTCCCAGGCCACCAGGTACCAGTGCCCGAAGCGGAACCACAGGCCAACCGGGGCGACGCGGCGCATCTCGGCCCGGTAGGAGAACCCGGCCGTGGCCCTCGTGCGCACCGCCTCGAAGAGCTCGACGAGTGCCGCGGGCGGCACCATCGACGCGATGGGACGGACGTCGCCCAGGCCCGCTGCGCCCAGCTTCAGCAGCGCATCGCGCCCACTAGGATCTCCGAGGTGCACGCCGGCGACGGCGAGATGGAGGGCGACCTGCTCGTCGGGCTCGAGGTCGAGCTCGGGCAGGTAGAACGATTCACGGTCGATCTGGTACCCATACTGCTCGTGGCCCGGCAGCCGTTGCGTCAGGACAGGGATGCCCTCGTCCCGCAGCAATCGCTTGTCCCGCTCGAAGGCCTGGCGGCGCGCCGAATGCTCCGAGGGGTACCCCGGGACCTGGTGCGCGATGGCGTCGAGCGTGAGGGGTTGGGGGGTGTCGAGCAGCACGAGCACGAGATCCGTGACGCGTTCCAGCCGGTCGAGCTTTGCGGGCGCCTCCATCGCTCAGAGCCTACGGCGGCGGCTCGGGCGTGACCGCCGCGACGCAACCCTTCGGCTGGCACCTCCATCTCCTGTGGCTGCTTGCCTTCCCCGCCCTCGTCGCGGGGTACGTGTGGGCGATCCGCCGGAAGGGCTGTGAGGCGACCGGGCGGCAGAGGGCCCTGTTCGTCGGCGGCGTGGTCGTCCTCGTCGCAGCCGTGACGTGGCCCCTCGGAGACCTGGCCGCCCACTGGCTCCTCATGGCGCTGGTGCTCCAGCGACTGCTCCTGACACTCGCGGTGCCGCCCCTCCTGGTGCTCGGGACGCCGCGACCGGTGATCGCTCGCCTGACCCGGCCCGCCGCTGTCGACGCCGTGTTGCGCGTGGCCGTGCGGCCCGTGCCCGCGGTGGCCATCGTCACGGTCGTGGCAGTCGCGACCCTGACGACCGGGGCGGTGAGCCTGGCGGCGCGCTCCGACGTCGCCCGGGTACTGATAGAGCTCGTGGTGCTCGCCTCCGGCTTCGTCCTGTGGGCTCCGGTGCTGACCGAGTTGCCGGGGGCGCCGCGTCTGTCCGCCCTGGGGCGCGGCGGCTACCTCATCGTCCAGTCGATCGTGCCCAGCTTCCTCTCCATCGTGTGGATCTTCGCTCGCCACTCCCTGTACCCCACCTTCACCCACCCTGGCACGGTCGTGGGAATGTCGCCTCTCCTCGATCAGCAGCTGGCCGGCTTCCTGGCCAAGCTGAGCACGATCGCTGTGCTGTGGACGGTGGCCTTCGTGATCATGACTCGCGCGCAGACCGCCGAGACCACGGGCGAGGATGCGGAGCCGCTGATGTGGTCCGACGTCGAACGCGAGATCGAGCGGGCCGATCGGCGGCAGCGGCGACAGGGGTGGCCCGGCCCTCCAGCACCGCTCTGAGCGCGGGCGTGGCGCGTCGGCCAGGTCCCGGGGCACAATGGTCGTCTATGGGCTCCACGATGACCCTCCGTGTCCGCGGCCAAGCGGACCGAACGGGACGAGCGCAGGCGTCGTCTCGGACAGAACTTCCTCCGGCCTGACGTCGCCGACGCACTCGTCGCCCAGGCGGCCTTCGACCCCGGCGATCTGGTGGTCGAGATCGGAGCGGGACGCGGCGCCTGCACGTTCGCGCTGGCACGCCGGGGCGTCCGTGTGATCGCGCTCGAGAAGGATCCGCGCTGGGCCGATCTCCTGCGCCGCGACGTGGGGCGGCGGAGGGTGGGCGACGTCACGGTCGTGTGCTGTGACGTCCTGCACTACCGCATGCCCGGCGTGCGGTTCCGAGCACTGGGCTCTCTCCCCTTCGGGGCGACGACCTCCATCCTCCACCACCTGCTCGACGACCCCGGCAGCGGGCTCCAGCGCGCCGATCTCGTGGTCCAGTGGGAGGTGGCCCGCAAGCGAGCAGCCACGCCGCCCACGACGATGCTCTCCACCACCTGGGTGCCCTGGTGGACCTTCGAGGTCGGCCGGCGCCTGCCCGCCGAGACCTTCCGGCCGGTACCGGCGGTCGACGCGGCAGTGCTCAGAGTGACGCGACGGACCCCACCCCTGCTGCCGGCCCACATGGCCCCGGCCTACGCCGACTTCGTGCGCGGCCACTGGAAGTAGGTCTTCAACCCGTATGGAACGGGCGTGGACCGTACCCGACGTGTACCTCCTCGGCGACGGAGGTGAGGGCCAGATCGCCGTCCCCCACCTGACCCTCACGTTTGCCCCGACGGGGATGGAGTTGGACAAGGCCGACGGCGAGGAGGTCTGGTCCAGCACCTGGACGTAGCTGCAGGAGTTGTCGCGTCCACCGAGGCGGCCATCAGACGCCGTGCCGTCGAGCACGGGCTGAAGACGAGGTCGCCCAGGCCTGCGGTGTCGCGCCCGTTGGCTGGCGGCCAATTCAGGCCAGCGACGCGCCCCGCAGCTCGTCCAGCGAGAGCTCGGCCGTCTGGTTCCCGCCGCACTGCGGGCAGTGCTCCACGTGGCGCCACGAACGGAGCAGACGGGTGCCCTCCGGATTGAGCAGGACGACGAAAGACTCGGAGATCGGGTCGATCTCGAGCCCGTAATAGGCCCGCCAGGCGGTGGTCGCCGCATGGACGTCGAGCGCCAGGCCCTTCAGGACGCGTCGGAAGCGCATCCGGTCGGTGTCGAAGATCCACGTGCTGTGGCACGACTCGAGGACGAACAGGGAGTCGTCTGTGGGGGGGACCACATCGCTGATCATGCCCGATCCTTTACCGGGTTCGGCGTCGAATGCACCTCAGCCTTGTTACGAATTGGTGACAATCTGTGATTACCCAGGTGAACCCCTATTGTGGCCCGGCATCGTGCTTCCGGCCCACCAGCAATTCGCGCTTGGTGCACAGCTGGCGCAACACGGCGCACAGGACGATCCGGCTGTCCGCCGGATCGACCACCTCGTCCACCAACCCCCGCTCCGACGCAGGCCAGGGGTTGAGATAGGCCTCCTCGTAGGAGAGCTCGCGATCGGCGCGCTCCCCGGGTTCGAGCCCCCGGTGGAGGATCTGCACCGCGCCGGAGGCCCCCATGACGGCCACCTCGGCGCCCGGCCAGGCCAGGCAGACGTCGTTGCCGATCCCGCGGGAGTCCATGACGATGTACGCGCCGCCGAAGGCCTTGCGCAGAATGAGGCAGAGGCGAGGCACCGTCGCCTGGGCGTACGCGAAGGCCAGCTCAGCTCCGTGACGGATCATGCCGCGCCACTCGAGATCCTTGCCGGGCAGGAAGCCCGGCGTGTCCACCAGGCTCACGATGGGCAGGTTGAAGGCATCACAGAACCTCACGAAGCGGGCCGCCTTCTGCGACGCCGCGATGTCGAGGGTGCCGGCCAGGATGCGGGGCTGGTTGGCCACGAAGCCGACCGGCATTCCGCCCAAGCGGGCGAACGCGGTCACGATCTGCCCGGCCCAGCGCGGCCAGAGCTCCCGGTACTCGCCGTCGTCGCACAGGGAGCGGACCACTTCCCGGGCGTCGTAGGTGGCCGCCTTGCGGTCCGGAATCACCGTCCGCAGCTCGGGCGTGGGGCGGAGCACCGAGTCGCTGACGGGCGCCAGCGGCGGGACGTCGTCGGTGTTCGACGGCAGGTACTCGAGCAGCTCCGCCACGGCCCCGTCCACGTCGTCCGACTCCACCGCGCACAGCCCGCTCGACGTGGCGTGGGTCGCGGTCCCACCCAGCTCGTTGATCCCGATCTGAATGCCGGTGAACTCCGCCACCATCTGCGGCCCCGACACGAAGGCCACCGCTTCGGAGCTCATGACCACGAGATCGGACAGCCCGAGCAGGAGAGCAGGCCCGGAGACGACGGGTCCCGTCGCTGCAGCGATCACCGGCACCTGCCCGCTGCAACGGGAGATCGCCGCCGCAGCCTGCCCCCACCCGTGCAGCGCGGCCACCCCGTCGAGGACGTCGGCCCCGCTCGAGGCGACGAAGAAGACGAAGGGGATCCCGAGCTGGCGAGCCTGGTCTGCCGCCTCGGCGAGCCTCACTCCATCGGCATGGGTGATGGCGCCACGGCGCATGGTGCCGAGCGACCGGGCGATGACTGCGTCGCGACCGCCGATCCGCCCCACCACCGACGTCACGGCACCGACGACGCCCTTGCCGACGTCGGGCGGTTCCAGGCGGGTCGCGGTCGTCACCGTCGCCGAATGTAGACCACCCTCCGGGTTGGCGAGCCGGGACACGCCGGACCGCCGTGACGCTTCAGCGGTGGCTCACGCCGACCGACGCCAGGGTCCGGAACGGCCGCCGGACTTCTCCCACAGCGCCAGGCGCTCGACGGTCATGGTGCGGTCCGAGGACTTGCACATGTCGTAGACGGTGAGCGCCGCAACAGCGCACGCGGTCATCGCCTCCATCTCCACGCCGGTGCGGTCCACGGTCTCGACCTGGGCTTCCACCTCGACGTAGTCGTCCCCGATGGAGAAGTTCACGCCGATGGATCCCACGAGGACCGGATGGCACATGGGGATGAGCTCCGCGGTGCGCTTGGCAGCCTGGATCCCCGCGATCCTGGCCGCGGCCAGTACGTCGCCCTTGGTGATGGCGTTGTTGGCCACCTTGGTCGTCGTCTCGGGCAGCATCGAGACCCGGCATCGGGCCAGGGCCCGGCGGTGGGTGGGCTCACGGGGTGTGACGTCGACCATGCGGGCGCCGCCCAGCGGGTCGAGATTGGCCAGCATGCGGTCGGACACGACACAGCAGTCTACGACCTGGGACGACTGCCGACGCCGCCCGGCCGGTTCGGCGGTTAAACTTGGCAGTCTCAGGCAGCGAGTGCCAACGGAGGATCCATTGCCGACCTATGAATATGCGTGCACGGCGTGCGGGCACCGGCTCGACGCCGTCCAGAGCTTCTCGGACGACCCGCTGACCGAGTGCCCCGAGTGCGGCAGCGCGCTGCGCAAGGTGTACGGCGCCGTCGGCATCGTCCTGAAGGGCAGCGGCTTCTACAAGAACGATTCGAGAGCGGCCGCGGGCGGGAGCAACGGCTCGGCCGCCAAGAAGACGGACGACTCCACCGGCGGGTCGTCGGGCTCGGAATCAGGCACCAAGGAACCGGCGGCCAAGGAATCGACCGCCAAGAAGGACACAGCCTCCCCGGGCGGCGACGGCAAGGGCGCCACGCCCGCCACGACCGCGGCGAGCTGAGAGGTCAGTCTCCGCCCAGCGCCATCTCGGCGATGGCCAGGGTCTGACCGGCCGCCACCCCGGGCAGCCAGCGCACGTCGCCGCCGATCTCGACCACCGACTGCAACATGCGCTGCAGCGTGGAGGCGACGGTCACCTCCCGCACCGGCTCGGCCAGCGTTCCACCCCTGACCATGAGCCCCTCGGCCCCCACCGAGAAGTCGCCGCTCACCGGGTTGACACCCGAATGCACACCGGTGACCGACTGCACATAGAGGCCGTCGCCGACCGAGGCCAGGATCTCGTCGAGCCCCTTTGCCCCCGGCGCCAGCAGGAGGGCGCGACAGCCGGCCGAGGGGGTGCCCGCGAAGCCGCCCCGTACCGCCGACCCGGTCGACACCGTCCCGGCGCGGCGGGCCGAGACCGTGTCGAAGACGAACATGCGCAGCACACCGTCGGAGATCAGGACGTTGCGCCTGCAGGCCAGCCCCTCCCCGTCGTGGGACGCGGCGCCGAAGGCGCGGGGGTCGGTCGGGTCGTCGACCAGCGTCACGCCGCCCGCCGCCACGGTCTCGCCGATCCGCCCGGCGAAGAAGGACCTGCCCTTCACGACAGCCTCGCCCGAGAGAGCCGACGCCACCACGGCGAGCAGCGTGGAGACCACCCGCTGGTCGAAGACCACGGTGCAGTGCGCCGAACGCGCCTTGGTGGCACCGAGCATGCGGGTGGCCCGCTCGACGGCGTCGTCCATCGCCTCGTCGGGCGCGAGCTCGCCCGGTCCCCGGCCGACGCTGAAGCCTGTCCCGGTCTGGGTCTCGGCGCCTTCCCCGGCGATGGCGTCGACGGACAAGAAGGCGGTCGTGCGCCGTCGGGACGAGGAGATCCCCGTCGTCGTCGCCAGCGCCACCTCCACCCGACTGTCGGAATAGTCGGCCGAGGAGACCTGCCGGATCCTCGGGTCCGCCGCGCGCGTCGCCCGCTCGAGCTCTATGGCCAGGGCGATCTTCTTCTCCATCGGCGTGGACGCGACGCCGTCGTCCCACAAGTCGATCTCCGTGGCTGCCACGCCGTCAGGTCGGGCCAGGACGACGTCGGGGTCGGGCGTGGCGAACCGGGCATTGTCACGGGCATCGGCCAGTGTGGCGGCAACGACGGCCGGGTCGAGCGACCCCGCCCACGCGAAGCCGACCCGGCTGCCCTCGCCTCCGGCCCCGTCGACGAGGACACGGATCCCCACACCCGAGGAGTCGGCCGAGGTGAGAGACTCGACCTCGCCCTCGTAGGCGCGCACCTCCGTATCGGTGCCGCGGGTCGCGTACACCTCGATGCCCTCCCCGGGGCTCGCCTCCGCGACGACCGAGGTGGCCAGCCCGAGGAGGTCCTCCGTCATGCCGTCCCCCCGAGAGTGACGCCGGTGATGCGCAGCGTGGCCTGGCCGCATCCGACCGGGACGCTCTGCCCGTCCTTGCCGCAGGTTCCCGGCGTCATGTCGAAGTCCGTGGCCACCGCATCGATGCGCCGCAGCACCTCGGGCCCGTTGCCGATCAGGTTGGCGTCGCGTAGTGGCTCGGTGATCCGTCCGCCCTCTATCAGGTAGGCCTCGGTGGTGCCGAACACGAAATCGCCCGTGGCGGTGTTGACCTGACCGCCCCCGAGCTTCTTCACGTAGACACCCGAGGGTGTCTGCGCCACGATCTCGTCCGGGTCCTCGGTGCCGGCGAGCAGGTACGTGTTCGTCATGCGCACCATCGGCAGGTGCTGGTAGCTCTGGCGGCGTCCGTTCCCCGACGACTTCCGGCCCTCCTTGCGCGCCCGCAGCCAGTCCCACATGTATTCCGTGAGGACCCCGTTCTCAATCAGCACGTTGCGGGAGGGCGCGCATCCCTCGTCATCCACCGCGAAGTTGCCCCACTCGCCGAGCACCGTGCCGTCGTCGACCAGTGTCACCAGCGGGCTCGCCACCAGCTGCCCCACGCGGCCCGTGTAGACGGAGGCGTCCTTGACGATGTGGTCCGCCTCGAGCCCGTGTCCGCACGCCTCGTGGAAGAGGATGCCGCCGCTCCCACCGGCCAGCACGATGGGCACCTCACCGGAAGGCGCCGGACGTGCAGACAGCTTGGCCAGCGCCCGCGCCGCCGCCTTGCCGGCGATGTCCTCGACAGCGAACCGCTCGAAGATCTCGAAGCCCTCCGTGCGAGCGATCGACTCGTGCCCCGTCTGCATGCCGGTGTCGCCGTTGGCCACGCAGACCACGTTGAAGCGGGTGCGGATCTGGTCGTCCTCGGCGAACAGTCCCTCGGAGTTGGCGATCAGCACGCGGCGCCGGCTGTCGCCACAGCCGACCTGCACCTGGGTGATGGCGTCGCCGCTCGCCCGCGCCGCGTCGTCCGCCCGGGCGAGCAATTCGAGCTTGCGGCCCTTGTCCACCGAGCCCGGTGGTGTGCGATCGCCCGGGCCGTGGCGCGACGGAGGCCCCAGCCCGACCGTGCGCACGCCGGCGTCCCCCTCACGGGCCACCGCGGCGGCCGCTCGGGCGGCAGCGAGAAGCCCGGCTTCGCTCAGGTCGGCCGTGTGGGCGAAACCGGTCGTGTCCCCGTCGACGACCCGGATCCCGGCGCCGCGCGAGCGCCCCGAGGAGAGCTCCTCGACCTTGCGGTCGTCGAGCATGGCACTGGCCGTCACGGCGTCCTCGGCGAACACCTCCGCCATGTCGCCCCCGCCCACCAGCGCGGCGGAGAGGACGCGTTCGAGCACGTCGGGTTCGATGAGAGCGGTGTCGGTCACGGCGGTATCGTAATCGTCGTGCCCGACGGCCCCTCCGACACGCACACCGCCGCGGGACACGGGCCCCACGCCGGTCTCAGCGCCCAGCTCGAGCTGACCGTGGGCGCCGAGGACACCGCCGACCATTTCCGTTCGGGCGACGTCCCGGTCCTCGCCACGCCCCGCCTGCTCGCCCTGTGCGAGGAGGCCACCTGCCGGGCCACCGACGGGCACCTGACCGCGGCCCAGTCGAGCGTGGCCACCCGGGTGCAATTCGACCACCTGGCACCGGTGGGACTGGGATCGGTGGTGCTGGCCGAGGCCACCCTGGTCAAGGTCGAGGGCCGGCGCCTCATCTTCACCGTGTCCGCCGCCCGGCTCGAGGCCGAGGGCGGCGGCCTCGTCGGTGCGGGCCGGGTCACCCGGGTCGTGGTCGACCGCTCCGCATTCCTGGCCAAGGCGGGCACCCCGGGCAAGCCCTGAGCGCGACCCCGGCCGCGACCGACGGCCCCCGGCTGCTCGCCGGAGCGGGGCCGGTGGTGGCCGCGTTCGTCACCTTCGGCCTCTTCTGGGGCAGTTGGGCCGTGATGTTGTTCAACATCCAGCACGCGTTCTCGCTCAACGACGCCCAGCTGGGCTTGCTCCTGGCCGTCGCCATCGCCGTGGCCGGTGCGTCGAGCGCGGTCATGGCGCACCTGGCGGACCGGGTGGGGGCACGCCGGCTCCTGTGGATCGCGCTGTTCGCCTGGTCCGTCCTCCTCTGCGTGCTGGCTCTGACCCGCGAGAAGTGGGCCTTCGCCGCCGTCCTGGTCCTGGTGGAGGTGGCCGGCGGCTCCATCGACACGGCCATGAACGCGGAGGCGTCCCACCGGCTCGTGGGCAACCCGTCGGCACTGGTGCGCCTCCATGCCCTGTTCAACACCGGTGCACTGGCCGGGGCGGCGGCGGCCGCACTCGTCATCCACGCCGGCGTGTCGTGGCGCTGGGTCTGGCCGGGGGTCGCGGTGGTGGCCCTGGTGGTCGGTGTCTGGGCCCTCGTCACCGACCCCGGCACGGCGCTCTCCCCCACCCAGGCCGGCGGGGCGGGGCAGACGACCCACCCCCTGCGGCGCCTGCGCCGCGACGGCCTCCTCGTGCTCCTGCTCGTCTTCGCCCTGGCCGAGGTGACCGAAGGCGGCGTCGACACCTGGGGCGTGCTCTACCTGCGCAACCACCTGGCCACGGGCGTGCTGCTGGGCGCCGGGGCCTACGTCGTGGGCCAGCTGGTGGCCGCCACGACGCGCGGCGCCGGCGGGTCGCTGCTCGGCCGCCTCACCACCCGCAAGGCCCTGATCATGGGCGGCTGCGTGGCAGGCGGTGGCATCCTCCTCGAGTCGGTCTCGCCCGTGGCCGGCGTCGCCGCGCTGGGCCTCGCCCTCGGCGCGGGCGGAGCCTCGCTGTTCTGGCCGCTCGTCATGAGCACCGTGAGCCGCCTCGCCAGCCAGGTCGTCAGCGCCGTGGGCACCTTCACGGCCGCCGGATACGTGGGTTGGGTGGCCGGCGCTCCCATCGTCGGGTGGGTCTCGCAATCCCTCGGCCCCGCCCGCGGGCTCCAGGTCCTGGCCCTGGCATCGTTCGGCGTCGCCGCGTGCACCTACTTCGGGCCCCACCGGAGCCTCGCGGAGGGCGGCAGCGGATAGCCTGGCGCCACCGCCATGATCCTGCAAAGTATCGAGACGCCCGCCGATGTCAAGGGCCTGAACGAGGAAGAACTCGCCGAATTGTGCGAGGAGATCAGGGCGTTCATCGTCGAGTCCGTGACCACGACCGGCGGCCACCTGGGCTCGAACCTCGGCGCGGTGGAGCTCACCGTCGCCCTGCACCGGGTGTTCGACTCCCCACGCGACGTCCTCCTGTGGGACACCGGCCACCAGGCCTACGTCCACAAGCTGCTGACCGGCCGTCGCTTCGGATTCAAGACCCTGAAGCAGGCGGGGGGCATGTCGGGCTATCCCAACCGGGCCGAGTCCGAGCACGACTGGATAGAGAACAGCCACGCGTCGACCGCGCTCTCCTACGCCCACGGCATCGCCAGTGGGTTCTCCCTCCGTGGCATCGAGGGCGAGCGCAAGGTGGTGGCGATCGTCGGGGACGGGGCACTGACCGGCGGCATGGCGTACGAGGCGCTCAACAACCTGGGCCACTCGCGACGCCGCGTCGTGATCGTGCTCAACGACAACGGCCGCTCCTACGCGCCCACGGTGTCCCAACTCTCCCAGAGCCTGACCACGCTGCGGCTCAACCCCACCTACACCGCAGCGCGCGAGCGCCTGCGGCTGCGGCTGCGAGAGCTGCCCGCCCTGGGCGAACTGGCCTATTCGAGCGTGCACTCCCTCACCAGCGCGCTGCGCGAAATGGTGGCACCCCACACCTTCTTCGAGGCGCTGGGCGTCCGCTACGCCGGGCCGATCGACGGCCACGACATCGAGCACATGGAGCAGGCCTTCACCCATGCTTCAGAGTGGGACGGCCCCATCGTCGTCCACGTGCTCACACAGAAGGGCCGCGGCTACGCGCCCGCGGAGGAGGACGAGATTCAGCGTCTGCATGACGTGAAGGCGACCAAGCCCGTCGCGCTGGAGAACACCGTGGGCAGCTCGGCCGGAGTCGCGGTGGGTGGCGTTGCCGGCTCCGACAGCGGCGGCCTGGCCTCGCCGGGAGCGACGCCCGAGGGGGACGGAGCCGACCGGTCACCCCAACGGGCCGCCGCCACCTATACCGACGCGTTCACCCGCGCGCTCCTGACGGCGGCCGATGCAGACCCGCGCGTGGTGGCGCTCACGGCGGCCATGCCGGGGCCGACCGGGCTGTTGGCCTTCCAGGCCCGCTTCCCCGACCGCTTCTTCGACGTCGGCATCGCCGAACAGCACGAGGCGACCTCCGCCGCCGGGATGGCCATGGCCGGCCTGCGCCCGGTCGTCGCGGTGTACTCGACGTTCTGGAGCCGCGCCTTCGACCAGGCCAACCTCGACGTCGGTCTGCACGGCTGCCCCGTGGTCTTCGTGCTCGACCGCGCCGGCATCACCGGCGACGACGGCCCCAGCCATCACGGCATCCTCGACCTGGCGCTTGCCCTGTCGATCCCCGGTATGACGGTCTTCACACCGTCGGCCGCCGAGGAGGTCGAGCCGATGCTGCAGGCTGCGCTCGCCCTGCCCGGGCCCTCGACCATCCGGTTCCCCAAGAGCGCGCCCAGGCACGTCGACCCCGATGACGTCGGCAGCGGGCTCGAGGCCCGGCGGCTGCGCGCCGGCGACGGGACCGTGTGCCTGCTCGGCGTGGGCAAGGCGGTGGGCTCCTGCCTGAGTGCCGCCGACGAGCTCGCCTCCGGGGGGATCGACGCAACGGTCTGGGACGTGCGCGTCGTCTCCCCGGCCGACGTCGCCATGCTCGAGGATGCCGCCCAGCACAGACTCGTGGTCACCGTCGAGGACGGCGTACGCCACGGCGGTGCCGGTGCGTTCCTCATTGACGCCATGTCGGCGCAGGTCGAGTCGGCCGGGCTTGCGCAGCCGGCGACCCGCGTCCTCGGCGTCCCGCGCCAGTTCCTCGCGCAGGGCAAGGCGGACGACATCCTGGCCAGCATCGGCCTCGACGGTGCAGGCATCGCCGAGAGCGTGCGCCGGGTGAGGCTCGAGGTCCCCACCGCCGACCCGCAGCTCTGAGCGATCAGCGGGGCACGGCGGCGGTGCCGCGGCGCGAGCCGCCGGGACGCCGGACGAGGTCCCGGACGCGCACCTGTTGGCCGGAGCGGAGCACGGCCCGGCGGTAGACGCCGGCGGCGACCAGCGCCATGGCGACGGTGCACGCGATGCTGATCAGCACGGAGGCCAGGAACTGCCACCACGCCACGTCGCCCAGGGCGACGAGCACGGGCATGGCGAAGGGGGCCGTCGGGGGGAAGTAGGCCAACACCTTGAAGAGGAGGGTCGCGTTGCCC
>CAYWDQ010000087.1:0-13037 GCA_964457065.1 uncultured Acidimicrobiaceae bacterium
GACGGCGGGGCCATCCGCCGGCGCCGTGAGTGCCTGGGGTGTGGTCGCCGGTTCACGACCTTCGAGCGGGTGGAAGAGGTTCCCCTGTGGGTGGTGAAGCGGAGCGGCCTGCGTGAGCCCTTCGACCGGGCCAAGGTGGTCGAGGGTGTGCGGTCCGCCTGCAAGAACCGGCCCGTGACGATCGCCCAGATGGAGGAGCTGGCGCAGGGCGTGGAGGACGCCCTGCGGGCGGAGACCAGCGAGCCGACCAGCCAGCAGGTGGGGGTGGCGGTCCTCGAGCGCCTACAGAGCCTCGACGACGTGGCTTACCTCCGCTTCGCCAGCGTCTACAAGGGTTTCGAGGAGGCGGGCGACTTCCAGCGGGAGGCGGGCCTGCTGACCAAGACGACGGAGCCCAAGCGGAAGTGATGGACGAGACGCCCGGTGTCGTGCTGGCCGTCTACGCCCACCCCGACGACGCCGACGTCGGCTGCGGCGGGACCCTGGCCCGCTGGGCCAAGGCCGGCAGCAGTGTGCACCTGGTCGTGTGCACCGACGGCGGCAAGGGCACGACGGACCCGGAGGTGGTGCCGGCGCGCCTCGCCGCCGAGCGTGCCGGCGAGCTCGAGGAGTCCTCCGCACTGATCGGGCTCTCCTCCGTGGACAACCTCGGATTCCCTGACGGCGAGCTGGCGGACTCCGAGGACTTCCGGTGCACCCTGGTGCAGCGGGTGCGGGCGCTCTGCCCCGAGGTGGTGTGCGGGCACGATCCCACCGCCATCTTCTTCGGGCGGGACTACTTCAACCATCGGGATCACCGCGTCGCCGGCGCGGCGCTCCTCGACGCCGTGGCACCGGCGTCGGCTCTTCCGCACTACTTCCCCGATGCCGGCCCCGCACACCGGGTGTCCGATGTGCTCCTCTCGGGCACGCTCGAGCCCGACGAATGGGTCGATGTGACCGACACCATTGAGATCAAGGCGGCGGCGGTCGAGTGCCACCGGACGCAATTCGCCGGCCAGAGCGGGTGGGCCGGGCAGGCGGTGCGGCGTCGCGCCGCAGAGGAGGGCCGGAGGGTCGGCGTCGGCTATGCCGAAGGCTTCCGCCGGTTGACCCTCGGTGCGTGAGCGCCCGCCCGTCCCGACCATCCTCCACGTCGACATGGACGCGTTCTTCGCGTCGGTCGAGGTGCTCGACGACCCCTCCCTCGCCGGCAAGCCCGTGATCGTGGGCGGGGCCGGTGCGCGGGGCGTCGTCGCCTCGTGCACCTACGAGGCGCGGGCCTACGGCGTGCACTCGGCCATGCCGTCCATGCGTGCCCGCCAGCTCTGCCCCGAGGCGATCTTCCTCGCCGGTCGCCACAGCCGCTACGCCGAGGTGAGCGGGCAGCTGCACAAGATCCTGCACGACGTGACCCCGGCGGTGGAGCCCATCGGCCTCGACGAGGCCTTCATGGACGTCGTCGGCGCGTTGCGCCTCCTCGGGCCGCCCGACCGGATCGCCCACGGGTTGCGCGGGCGCGTGCGCGAAGAGCTCGGTCTCGGCTGCGCCGTCGGGATCGGTCGCTCCAAGATGATCGCCAAGCTGGCCTCGCGGGCCGCGAAGCCGCGGGCCAGCCGCAGCGGCCTCGAGCCGGGGCCCGGCGTGTACCTCGTCGAGCCGGATGCAGAGCTGGCGTTCCTGCACGACCACGACGTCGAGGCGCTGTGGGGGGTCGGGCCCGCCACAGCGCGGCGCCTCCATGATCTCGGCGTCCGCACCGTCGGCGACCTGGCCGCGCTCCCGGTCGACACGGTGGTGCGCCGTCTCGGGAAGGCCAGCGGCGCCCACCTGGCCGCCCTGGCCCGCGGCGAGGATCCGGACCCGGTCAACCCGAACCGGCCGAGCAAGTCGATCGGCCACGAGGAGACCTTCAGCGAGGACCTGGTAGACCGGCACGAGCTCGAGCGCCACGTGCTGCGCATGGCCGAGTCGGTGGCCACCATGCTCCGGGGCGTGTCCACCTCGGCCCGCACCGTCACGGTCAAGGTCAAGTTCAAGGATCTCTCCCTGCAGACCCGCTCGCACACGCTCGGGCGCCCCATCGCCACGGGCGGCGCAATCGGGCAGGTGGCCGCCGCGCTGCTGGCAGGCATCGACCCCGGCGAGGGCATCCGCCTACTCGGGGTCAGCGCGTCGGGCCTGAGCGTGGGCGAGGCCGACCAGCTCTCCTTCGACCTGGGGGACGGCCTGGACGAGGACAATGAGAGCGCCACGGCACGCGAGCAGTCCTGGCAGGAGGTGACGGCCACCGTCGACGCCATCCGGGGCCGCTTCGGCCGCGGCGCCGTGGGATCGGCCGCCATGGTCACCGAGGAGGGGGTGCAGGTGCCGGCCCGGCGCGACGCGCCGTGGGGGCCGGACCGGTAGCGGGCCACCAGCGGATCCAGTACCCGTGCGGGTGGGTGTCGGCCAGGCGGACCGGGGCGCTGCCGGGCCCGATGTGGACGAGCACCGTCGCCAGGTCGGGCCCGTCACGCGGCACTGGTGAAGGCGGTGTGGGGAGGCCGGGGGTCTCGAAGGGCGACTCGCAGTAGAGGTGGTGCACGGGCCGCGTCCGCCCGAGCTCCCGGACCTCGTCGACCAGGGTGCGCTGCTGCGTCTCGTCGAGATAGGCCGCTACCCAGGAGTGGAACACCACGAGCGGGCCGTCCCCGGAGATGGTGCCGGCGATCCGCGGCAGGTCGGTCACCATGTCCCCCCGCTCGAGGCGAGGTGGGTCCGACGTCACGCGCACGTTGGCCAGGGCAGCGCGCAGCCGCCCGAAGCGCGGCAGGTTGTCGGGCCATTGGCAGGCCAGGAGCCACCGGGCTGCGTCATCCGAGAAGGGGTCGACCGGTGAGAGGTCGACGCCCACCCGGGCCGCAACGGAGGGCAGGCGGAGTTCGGGCAGGCGCCCGACGTCGTCGCGGGCGGAGCATTCGAGGGCGACGGCCGATCTCGCGGCCCCGGCGCGGCGCGTGCCGTCGCCGACAGCGGCCCGGTAGGTGTAGGAGTAGTCGTCGAAGAGCAGGTTCAATCCGGCGGAGGTGCCGAGGTCGAGTACGGAGAGCGGCTCCTCCCAGTCGTACAGGGAGGCGATGTGGCAGAGCCCCGGCATCAGGGCGGTGCAGCGCCCCACCTCGTTGGTCTGGGTCGTACGGGTGGCGATGAGCTCTGTCAGCTCCGGTTGGTAGGCGCGGCAGAAGTCGGCGAACGCGGCGGTCACGTCACCCGAACGGTCGAAGGGGATGCCGCGCACCTCGGCCACGGTGTCGTAGTGCGAGGCCAGTGCGTGCTGCGCGCCCGAGAGGAGCAGGAAATGCACGGCGGCGAGCAGGAGGAGCGGGCGGCGCTGGGGCAGCGGGGCCCCGTCGAGGAGCGCCAGGATCTCGCCATTGTCGGCCGCGGCCCGGCAGATGGCGGGGTAGGTCGTGCCGCCGTCGCGCTCGACCACGGCGGCGAAGCCCCTGAAGTGATCGGGCAGCGGTTGCTCGACCAGCATGATCGCTAGAAGCTGGCGGGGAGCAGCGGGCTGACGGCCCCGAAGAGGAACCAGAGCAGGACCAGCATGCCGAGGGCACCCACCCCGTAGATCGCCCAGCGTCGGCGCCGGAACCGATAGGCGGCGACCAGGATGCCGGCGCCGACCACGACGGTGACGAACCCCCAGAAGAGCGCGTCGGTGAGCTCGACGTTGGAGTTTCCGGCGAGGTCGCCGCTCTTGGGGTCGGCGTGCAGCGCCACCGTGTGCAGGCCCGAGTTGGGGAAGAGCTGCGAGTGGGCCAGCTTGGCCTGGACGATCAGCCGGGTCGAGGCGCTGAAGCGGGGGTTACAGGTCGTCAGGGTGAGCATGTCGGCGACCACGTTCTTGAGCACGCTGGTGTCGCTGGGCGACACCACGAAGCTCTTCGTGGTGTCGTAGACGAAGATGCCCTGCAGGGTCGTCAGGACGATGGGGTCACCGACCTTCACGGAGTCGAGGTTGTAGAAGGGGTGCCCGTACGTGGTCCGGTGCCCGGCGATGGCGGCGTTGCCGGTCTCGCCGGGGAGCGGCGTCCCGATGTAGTGGCCCGGGCCCTTGCGCAGGTCCGGCGTGTTGATGCCCTCGACCACGACCTGGTTGATGCCGATCACGGGGATGCGGATGTCACCGATCGGCTCGCCTTCGGCGGGGTCCGAGGTCTGGGGCGCCGCCACCGGTGGGCCCGTCGGGAGTTTGTCCAGGGCGGATTCCTCGGCCAGGGCGTGACGGATCTCCTGGCTGTTTGTCTCCTGCTGGAGCTGGGTGCGCAGCGCGGACTGGGTGTGGGCCTCTTGTATGGAGGTCCCCCAGATCTGGTACGCCGTGAAGAGCAGCAGCACGACCCCGCCGCCGATGAGGATCCGCCCGACGACGTCGATGACCCGCCTGAATGTCGACATCGAGGAGAGAGATTAGGGCGGCGGGGTGCCCCGGCTCGTTCGCCCGGGCCTCAGGCCTGCACGGTGACCAGGGTGCCGATCGGCGTGAGCGGGAAGACCACCTCCGCGTTGGCGGGCGGCATCTCGACGCATCCGTCGCTCTGGGGGAACCCGTAGGACCCGCGCACGTAGCCGTGGAGGGCGTCACCGCCATTGAAGTAGCTGACCCAGGGGATGCCGGGATCCACGTAATGGGAGCCGTCGGGGTTGGTGCCGCTCATGGTCGTGACTCGGTAGCGGGCGTAGACGGGGAACGTGCCGTTCGCGGTCGCGGCTCCCGCAACCCCGGTGTTGACGGGCGTGGAATAGACCACGGCGCCGTTCTCGTACACGGTCGCCGTCTCGGGCAGGGACTGGCTGACGAGGACGTAGTCCCACGGGAGGGCGTCGCCGTGCCCGCTTTGCACGTCGTTGAGGAGGTCGGTCCAGACCTCGGGCCCCGCGATGCCGTCGGTCGTGAGGCCGTTCTGGGACTCGAAGTTCATCACCGCGCCCCGGGTGATGACGTTGTCCGTCCCGGGCGTCCACTGGGTCAGCAGCGCCAGCGGCTGGTCGGGCCAGCGCCAGGAGAACGATCCGACCTGGTCGTTGCCCTCCTGGGTGGGCGAGGTCAGAGGTGAGGCGGGCGTGAAGGTCAGGGGCAGGTAGCCGAGCTCGGCGAGCAGCTGCTGCAGGCGCAGGGTGGACCCCGGCGCCACCGTGAAGTGCGAAGTGAACGTTTGGGCGAGGTGCTGGCCCTCGGAACCGAGCACGCCGGAGGACCCACCGGGCACCGTGACGGTCTCGGTCGCGCCCGGCACCAGCGGCCCGGTGGCCTGGAATTGGAGCAGCGACGGTGAGAGGACCGCCCAGGACCCGGTGACGGCAGGCGTCAGGGTCGGCATGGGGCTGCCGGGGGCGAGATCGGTCGAGAGCTGCACCGAGATCGTGGATCCTGCTGCCACGTTGGTACCGGTCGGTGACACCGACGACACGGTGAGCGCCACCGGGGGAGCGGTCGGTGTGGCCGAGGCCTCGTTGTTGCGCACGTGGTCGATCACGGCGAAGCCGGCGGCGGCGAGGACGAGCGCGGCGGCACAGACGGCGACGACCACCCACACAGGGGGGCCCTTCCGCTGACGAATGTGGTCTCCCGACATGGCAGCGGGGATTCTACTGGGGAATATGGGGCGCTAGAGACCCAATTCACCCCTCAATGCGGTCGTGATGGCGGAGAGTCGGCCCTCGTCCGTGATCTTGGCCCCATCCGACTCCCGGACGTAGAAGGCGTCGACGACGAGTTCGCCCAGTGTCGACACCCGGGCCGACACCACGTCGAGGTCCGCCTCGAACATGGCCCGGGTGATCCGGTGCAGCAGTCCGATCTGGTCCGGTGCCCGGATCTCCAGGACGGTGGCGGTCTCGGAGGCCTCGTTGTCGACGCTGACATCGCTGCCCGGGAGATGAGCCGCCGAGCCCCGCCGCAAGGGGTAGACCCGCTCGCGTTCGGTGAGGCGCTCGCCGATGGCCATGCGGTCGGAGAGCACGGCCGCCAGGTCGTCGCGCAATTTGGCGGTGTCGGGCCAGGTGCCCCGGGCCACCTCGACGGTGAACACCTCGACCGCGACCCCGTCGTCCCCGCTCACGTTGGCCGCGCGCACGTCCATGCCGTTCAGCGCCAGGGCCCCCGCCACGGAGGAGAACAGCCCGCGACGGTCAGGTGCCGCCACGATGACGTGGGGCGGCTGGAGCGACACCGACGGCAGTCCGGTGTTGCGCACCTCCTTCATCAGGTCCTGGTTGGCCGCCAGGATGGGGTCCGGCCCCGCCGGCTCGGTCTCGCCCTGGAGCACGCGGTCGGTGCGGGCGACGAGGTCGGCCACGAGGCCCGCCTTCCATGGCCCCCAGGCCGAAGGTCCGGTGGCCCGGCTGTCGGCCTCGGTCAACGCGGCGAGGAGGTGGAGGGTTAGTCGGTTGCCGGCGGCGCGGGCAACGCGGGCGATGGTGGTCGGGTCGTCGAGATCACGCCTGGTGGCCGTGTCGGGCAGCAGCAGATGGTGCCGCACCAGATCCACGAGGACCGCGACGTCGGCGGGCGAGAAGCCCATGCGGGTTGCGATGCGCTCGACGACCTCCATGCCGACGGTCGTGTGGTCGCCGGGGAAGCCCTTCCCGATGTCGTGCAGCAGCGTGCCGACCAGCAGCAGGTCCGGTCGCTCTACGGTGTCGGTCAGCTCGGCGGCCAGCGCGGCGGCCTCCAGGAGATGCCGGTCGACGGTATAGGTGTGGTAGGCGTTGCGTTGGGGCTTGTTGCGGACGGCGGACCACTCGGGGATGAGGCGCACGAGCAGGCCGTGCTGGTCGAGCGACTCCATCTTGTCGACGGCGGGACGGCCGAGGCCGAGGAGCGCCACCAGCGCCTCGCGAGTCTCGGGCGCCCAGGGGTCGCCGGGCGGGGGCATGCGATCGGCCAGGCGGTACAGCGAACCCTTGGCGATGGGCCGGTCGTGCTCGGCCGCCGTGGCAGCCAGGCGCAGCGGCAGTGAGGCGTCGTCGGAGACGGGCGCGAGGGGAGTGAGCGCGATCTCCCCGTCGACCTCGACCATGTCGGGACCGAGCTGCGCGGGGGTCGGTGCCGGGCTTGCGACGGGCGCGCCGCGGCGGAAGCGGCGCCGGGGCGGCGGGGTGGGATCCCACAGGCGTCGCCGGCGCCAGACGTCGTCGCTCACCCAGGCGATCTGCCGCCCCGCGGTCGACACGGCCAGCATGAGCGCGTCGGCATCGGTGAAGCCGAGCGCGGCGGCCACCTGGTCCTGGTCCTGGAGCAGGAGCTTGTCGTGCTCGCGCTGGGCCATGCGGTGCAGCTCGACCCTGACGGTGGTGAGCAACGCCTCCGTTGCGTCGAGTGACGCCAGGTCGGCGTAGTCGGCCAGCAGCGGCGCATAGGCCGATATGGCACGCAGGACGCTGACGTCGCGCAGCCCACCGTGGCTCTCCTTGAGGTCGGGCTCCAACAGGAAGGCGACATCGCCCGCGGTCTTGCGACGCTCGGCCATCTGCACCTCGAGCAGGGGCAGGTATTTGGTACCGAGCCGCTCGCGCCAGGCGGTGCGTGCGTTCTGGAGCAGCGGATCGGCCACCTTGGGCTCGCCCCAGATGAGTCGGCCATCGAGAAGGCCGAGCGCGACGCGAGCGTCCTCGGCGGCCGCGGTCAGCACCTCGGCCGGTTTGCGCACGGAGTGGTCCAGGTGCACGCCCTCGTCCCACACCGGGTACCAGATGGCGTCGGCCACGGACTTGATGTCCCGGTGGCCGCTGTGGACGAGCACGACGTCGAGGTCGCTGTAGGGGCACAGGGACCGGCGCCCGTACCCGCCCACGGCCAAGAGGGCCAGGTGACGGGTGTTCTCGCCGGCCGCCTGGTCGGCCAGCCCGGAGAGCCAGGCGTCCGCCTCGGCAGCGTAGCGGCGGCAGAATTCCACTCCCATCAGGCCGGGCTCGGCCAGCAGGGCGCGCCGCCGTTCACGCAGTGACGCTCCAGCGGCCATGGCGGGAACGTAGCATTGGGATTGTGAGCAAAGACGTGACAAGTAGGGAGGGCAAGAAGCCCGTGACCTTCGGGCACGCGGTCGCCATGACGGCGGTGGGCGTGGTCGGGGCGATCGTGGCCTTCTGGATCCTCGCGAGCCTGGCCGGGGTCATCTTCTTCTTCGTGAAGATCGCGGTCATCGTCGCCCTGATTGCTGGCGTGTTCTGGGTGATCTCCCGCATCAGGCGCTGACATCCGGGTCGCGGGTTGGTCCGGGGCGAGGTGTCGCCGGCCGTTAGGCTGGCCGCCCGTTCGTGTTCGTACGCGGCGGCGTGGCCGAGTGGTTTAGGCAGGGGCCTGCAAAGCCCCGTACGGCGGTTCGATTCCGCCCGCCGCCTCTTCTTGTTGTCCCTGGTTGGTGGCGTGAATCCCCGAACCGCCACTTTCGACCTTCTCGTTCGATGCCACACCCATGCCAAAACCCTCAGGCACTGCTGTGGACGCCGGTGGACGATTTGGGGGAGTGGCGGCGCCGATCACATCGTCAAGATAGGCAACGATCTCCTTGCTGCGTTCGGCCGTGGCGTGCTGGTAGCGGAGAGCCGCAATGTGCGACGAGTGGCCGATCGTTGCCATCAGTTCACGCAAAGTGACGTTGGGTTTGCGGGCGATCACCGTGGCGGCGTGGTGCCTGAGATCGTGGGGGCGCACGCCCTGAACTCCGACGGCCGTACTGGCGGCCTTCCAGGCGTGGGAGAGGTCCTGTCGGCGCAGCGGGAGCCCAGTGGGTCGGGTGAAGACGATGGCGTCCACGGGAGCGGCCACATAGTCCCTCAGGTGGTCCTCGAGGGCGGCGAGGACGAACGAGGGCAGCACCGCGGTGCGGCGCCCCGCCTCCGACTTCGGAGGCGTGAGCACACGGCCCAAGCCGGTCAACTCGTGAGCCTGGCGCTCCACTCTCACTGTGCCGTGGAGCGGGTCGATGTCCCGGCGCTGGAGGCCGAGGAGCTCGCCGCTGCGCATGCCTGCGAAACCCCCGAGCAGCGCGATGCAACGAAGCCGCGGTTCGATGGCCTCGGCGAGCTCGAGGACGGTGGTCGTATCGAGCATCGGATGCTCCCCGGCGTGCTCGATCCCTCCGCCCCGGATGGTGCACGGATTCCGCCCGATCAGACCGTCGGCGACGGCGGTCTGGCCAGAGCCATGAGCGAATCGTCAGTGACCTCAGGGAGGATCCGATCGTCAGGTCGCCACAGAGGAAAGCCCATCAACGACGAACATGGAGAAACCAACGCGCAACAGTGAGCAACAACGGAGAAGAGGCGAACGAGAAGGAGGGTTCATCCAGCAGTCAGCGTCAGAGATGAGGTGAGATCTCCAACCCTGCAATGTTCCAGGTAGATCCCAAGATGTCCGAAGTCTTCTTTAATTCTTTAAACCGCAGGGCCGAGCGACGGCTCCGCTCGGACGGCGGAATGCCGGCATGGAGTCAACGGATGCACGCAACATCTTGGACCAGTCGACCCCTGCCCCCTACCGAAGCAGGCACTTCGGGGACAGTCAACTTCCGGCAAGATGCCACACGGGAGCCGCCCCTCGTTACTGAAGGTCTGTTGCCCTTTCGAACGTCGGCCACACGTCGAGCAGCCGGCCGTTGCGCACCGCGTGAAGCGAGCCGAAGTAGTCCACGCCCTCACCGCTTTGATTCGGCCACAGGAGCACATAGTCGTTGATCGATAGTGCCCCGTTCGGTGCAACGATGGCCGCGCGGCCACCTGCACGCATGTTGTCCTCGACGCCGGGCGGATATATGAACGCTGGCTGGGTGCCGCTGCTGTCGGGCCAGGCCGACCCGAGCAGGTACCACGCGTGAGCGGTGATCGGGGGTTGCGGGATCTGGGTGATGAGCTCTGACGGATAGGGGCCGATGTCCTTGAGCACCGGGGAACACTGCGTAGCCGCACGGACGAGCCCTTGGTTGTCGAATGTCTGGAGGTAGCCGGCATACATGTACGCGGATCCCGGGCTGATCTCGTTGATTTCTGGCCTGCCCGCCCAGTTCTGGTAATTGGAGCTGGCTGGGCCATTGCGGATGAGCGTCTTGGGGTTGTAGAGGTCGCCACCCTCCTCCTCTAGTTGCGCGAGGTACCTTTTGTAGAAGCCGCTTGCCGTTTTGGCAACGCCAAGGCGGTAGTTCTGATCGCCGGTCAGAGTCGCCCAACCGTCGTAGCAGAGTGTCGCCCTGAGGCGCAGGTGGCGCTTGGTGCGACGCAGCAACTTGATCGCTTCCGAGATCTCCGGCTCGAAAACAAACCCGCCGCGGCCCTCGCCGGAGTCGAACTCCAAGGCGATGTTGAGCGGTAGCTCGCGGGGAGTGCTGCGTGCGAGGCCCGCGAGATCCTCGATGTTCTCGAGCGAGCTGGCAAGAATGGTGAGGGTATAGCTGCGCTGGCCGCTCGGCGGCTGGGAGCCCAAAAACCAGCGCAGCTCTCCGCCAGTCGATGGGTAGCCCATCATCAGATCCGTGCCTGCTGGCGCAGCCGTCATGATTTGATCGACTTGGCGCAAGCGGAATACCAAGCCGCGAGGCTTGGGCAGTTGGCGCATGACGTAAGCGCAGAGTTGCGGGCACTGGAATGCCTTGAGTGCAGGCCGGACATTCCAATTCTGACGATCGGCGAAGTTCTGAATCACGCTAGCGTTGCGATCGACGGCTGCCAGATCGACGAACATCAGCGGTTGCCCCTCGCCGTATCGACGAGCCAACCCTGCAAGTGCCGACATGCCCGTCAGCTTGCCGCCCTGGCCGAGAAGTCGAGCGGACCCTGTGAAGGCCGTCGGCTCGTAGGCGGGCGCAGCGGCGCCCGCGGCGCGCGCTCCGGGTCCGACCGCGGCCAACGCACTCACAGCGCCAGCGCCCGCCAATAGCTGGCGTCGGCTCAGGTGCGTCGTGGCTGGATGGGCGTCCTCATTCATTGCGCTAGCCCCCGGTCCCGCACGATACCCGTTCAGCTCCTCGATCGCAGGCCGAACCGCAACCGTGGGGTGGGTGAATGGGGAACCACCGGATACAAGTCAGAATCGACGATATGGCGTCCCGAGAAATGGAGCTGACAGTGAAGGAGGGCGAGACGGTGGACTTGGGCTGTAGAGCGAGGCCGGTGACTGCCCCACTTCGGGACTGAGTGCCATCCTGCGGCCGCGGCATTGGTGGTGGAACTCTCAGGCCGCGGGATGCAGCAGGAACATCCTTGGCACGCGGTCCCCACAGGTCTCCAGGTACCTGGCGTAGCCCGCATAGACCGCGCAGAAGCGAGTCCAGTTCCTGTCCCAGCAAACCTGGTCGACGAGTTCTGCCTCGACGGCTACCCGGACCTGGGCGACCTCGATATGGGCCTGGGGATGGGCGAGCAAGTTCGCCGTCCATGCCGGGTGAGCAAGCTGCCCCCAGTTGGTACCGACAACCACGAAATCGTCGCCATCACGTACGTAGAGCAGGGGCGAGGTGCGCACCAAGCCGGTCTTTACGCCGGTGGTATCCAGCAGCAAACCCGGAAGCCCGTAGAGGCGGGTCATCGTGCGACCGCCCCGGCTCCGCATGACCCACGGGTCCACCTTAGGCCCGAACCGGCGATAGAAAGCGATGAACCCCTTCGTCGGCCCGAGTCTGCGGAAGATGCGTGTCATCAGGGTGCCGTGGACCGTGTGCTCGTACTCTGCGATCTGACCGAGCCGGGTCGCGAGGTCGGTGTCCGCGTGGGTCATACCCCCACATTGCAGCACACACCGCGTCTTCCGTGCTCGCCCGGGCGGTACAGGTATTGAGCAGTGCAGTCCGAGCTGTGAATTGCAGTGGTCGTCCGACGACCCGCTATGCCCGGAGAACGACGCTATGAGATGTCGCGGCGAGCCGCCTGTCCCCAAAACGGCCCAAGCTACGCTCGACAGACGATCCGGCAAAAGGTGGCCAAGTCGCCGGGTCGGTGCTACGCCCAGATGTACTCCTCAGCGATTGCGCCGTCCCGCCATTTCGCAACCGTCACCATACGGGCGCCGTTCTCGAACTCCCCGATGACGCACGTCCATTCTCCGGACCCGAACTTGATCGGGTGGGACACGATCTGCGGCGGTGTACCGCCCCCGTTCTCTTCGACGTATGACTTCATGGCTTCGATGTGCTCCTCGATGCCGTGGGTCGTGGGTTGTCCTTGCCAGTCCACTAGGACATCATCGGTGTGATGGTGAGCGAAGACGCCGGTCCAGTCGGCGTTGTTCCATCCCACGAAGTCCAGATCATCCATGCTTTGAAGATTTCGATCAACCGCCTCGTCCTTGGGCATTTCCAGACACCTCCTGTGCAATCGAGTCATCAACGACTCACGCCCACGGTATCCCCAGGGCCGAGGAAGCCGCCCCTGTCCCCGAACAGCACGGAGACATGGGCTCTCGTCACTTCGGCACCCACTCTCCTCTTGGCACAAGCAACGTGGGACACTGCAACCGCCAAGGCATAAAACACACGAGCAAGTGGAGCCCACAAATGACTGAGTCCGAGACGCCGGACCCCGGCAGCAACTCCACGGACCAATTTACGGAGATGGAATGGATCAAGTTCCTGGGGATCGAGCCACTCGAGGCAGGTGACGGTCGTGCGGTCATACGCCTAGATCCTCAGCCCGTTCATCTCAATCACAATGGGACCGTCAATGCACCGATCCTCTACGCATTGGCAGAAGTCGCAGGTGCTGGAGCTGTGGTCGCAGGCATGTTGGAGCTTGCGGCACAGTCATACACGGTGGTGAAGCGGGCGGAGATTGACTATTTGGCGCCAGCTCGGGGAGCCGTCGTCGCGACGGGCGAGATCCCTGCTGAGGCCTTCGTTGCTGCCCGGTCGCTCGTCGAGAAAGGCGACCGTGCGGAAGTAGAGGTTCCAGTCGAGGTCCGTGATTCGACCGGAATCGTGGCCACGCGATGTGTACTTGTTGTCTCAGTACGGCCACGGAGGGGATAGCGCCGTCGTTGAGGCGGGAGATGTGATCAGTTGGTTGCCACTGTCCCCGTACGGGAC
>CAYWDQ010000088.1:0-2782 GCA_964457065.1 uncultured Acidimicrobiaceae bacterium
TGTGATACGCCTCGTCGGCCGGCGTCAGCACCTCCGACTCGTCGATGAAGTCGACCCCGAGGGACTGCAGCACCTGGGCCTCGGCGAAGTGGCCGATGCGGGCCTTGGCCATCACCGGGACCGTCACGGCCTCGATGATCCCCTCGATCAGCAGCGGGTCGCTCATGCGCGCCACGCCCCCGTCCCGGCGGATGTCGGCCGGCACCCGCTCCAATGCCATGACCGAGACGGCCCCGGCGTCCTCGGCGATCTTGGCCTGCTCGGCGTTGACGACGTCCATGACCACGCCGCCCCGCAGCATGTCGGCCAACCCCCGCTTGACGGTGAAGGTCCCGGTTGTCATGGCTCCAGTCTACGAGGGTGGGCCGCCCCTCCTCACCACTCGCTCAGTGCGGCGGCCCTCACCGAGGTGGCGTCGAGCTCCCCAGGCACCAGGGGGTCGTCGCGGTGCCCTACCGAGGGGTCGATCCACACCCACCGGGTGGACCCGAACCGGGACGGAGAGGCGAAGAGCGAGGCCTCGGCCGGCGCCGGGGCGTCCATCATGACCCGGAGCGCATCGAGCAGGCCACGGGGATAGCGCACCGCGGACGCGCCCACCACGTCGGCTCGATACTCGCGGCTCTCCCCCACACAGCGCCGCAGCGTCTTCTCGCCCCCGAAGAGCGTACCGAGCGTGATCCCGACGCAGGAGACGCCGTTGTCGCCCCGCTTCACGTGCGCCAGCTCGTGCGCGATCACGCCTTCGAGCTCAATGGGGTCCAGCCTCCGGAGCAATCCGGTCGTCACGACGAGGTCGGACCGTCGAGCGTCGCGACCCAGCGCGCACGCATTGGGCACGTCGTCGTCGATGATGTGCAGCGACGGCATGCTCAGGCCGAAGGTGGCGCACAGGCCTTCGGTCACGTTGTAGAGACGTGGGTCGTCCTGTTCGTCGATGAGCACGGCGCCGATGCGCCGCAGCGCCATCGCGGGTGCGAGGCGCCACGCTCCGTACATGAAGGCCGCACCTGCGACGACGAACGCCACGACGCCGGCGATGGGAGAGGCGGCCACCAGGAGAAGGGCACCGAGGAGCAGCGCGGGGATGGCGGCCGTCCAGGCACACAACCTGATGGCCCGGCGGCGGTTGGCCGCGACCTCTCCGGGGTACACCTGGGGCGCACCGAGGCTCGGGTGCATCTCGAGCGGCTCGAGTGGCGCCGGCGGAGCGAGCGCGACGGCGGTACGCGGCTGCTCGCCGCGTGGTCGCGATCCCGAACCCGAACCCGAACGGGACCGTGACCGGTTTCCGCCGCCCTGACCAGACCCGCCGCCGGATCGCTGGCCTCCTCCCGAGCTCTGGCCCTTCTTCTGCGCGTTCGTACCACCGTTGCCGCCGGCGCCCCCGCCCCCGCGGCCGCCACTGCTTTCGCCCGACCCCGCGCCACCGGCGGGCCGGCTCCGATTGCGGTTGCGGTTGCGATTGCGATTCCTGTTGCGGCCGGCGCCACCCGAGCTGCCGCCGCCTCCGCCCGACCCCGCGCCGCCTCCGGCGTTGCGGGGCGCGGTTCCTGAGGGGTCGCTCTGATCGGCCATGGGCACGCCAGCCTACGGCACGGGCGGTGGTCGCCACCGCCCGTGCCCGGGGCTCAGCCCCTGCGTGCGGTGCCCCGGCCCCGGTAGGCGCCGATCGCCCGCCGGTACACGTCGACGTAGCGCTCGGCCAGTGTGTCCATCGACCAGCCGCGCGCGTACTCGATCCCCTCCTTGCGCGCCTCGGGGGAGGAACGACCGCTCCCCTCGGCCGCATCGGCCAGCGCCGCCCCGAGGGCACGGGCCAGCGCGCCCACCTCTCCGGGTGGTACCAGCTCGGCGTGCCCGCCCGCCGCCGACCGGTAGCCCTCGAGATCGGACGCCACGACCGCGCAGCCCGCCGCCATGCCCTCGAGCAGGACCATGCCGAAGGACTCCCCGCGTAACGAGGGCGCACACAGGATGTCGGCTCCCGCCAGACGGGATGCCACCTCCCCGTCGCTGAGCATGCCCAGCCACCGCACCCGGTCCGACTCTGGATAGCGGCGCCGCTGCACCTCGCCGCCCGGCCCGTCGCCCGCCACCCACAAGATGGCGGGCCGCTCGATCCGGGCGAACGCATCGAGCAGGACGTTGAGACCCTTGCGCTCCTCGTGGCGCCCGAGGAACAGCACCACGGGCGGGCCACCCTCGCGGCGCACCGGCGCGGCCGACTCGAAGCGCTCCATGTCGACGCCGTTGAAGAGGACCTCGAACTCGCCGCCTCCCGCGCGCATTGCGGTCTCACGCGCCGCCTCCGAGACGGCCACCCGGACCTGCAGCCGGCGCCCCACCAGCTCGGCGAGAGGCTTGAGCACCGGCACCCACCGGCTCACCCCGGCGCGGTGGTACGTCCCGACCATGGGGAGGGGCGCGGTGAGCACGAGGCCGTAGGCCGCCATGGGCGCCAGCGGCTCGTGCAGGTGCACGACGTCGAAGCCACCCGTGCGCACGCATCGCTCCACCCGCGCCGACGCCGTCGGCCACAGGGCGACGGGGGCCACCGAGCCGTTGGAGCGGAGCGCAGTCGGGCGGCCGATCACGTAGTGCTGGCCGGCCGCCTCGGGCACCGGCTCGCCGTCGTCCGCGGGCCCGAGCACGGTGACGTCGTGGCCCAGCGCACGGAGGCGCCCCGACAGGCCGATCACCTGGCCCTGCACGCCGCCCGGACGCGTGAGGGAGTACGGCGAGACCATGGCGATCCTCATCGCGGGTCGCTCGGCCAGTT
>CAYWDQ010000088.1:2882-12720 GCA_964457065.1 uncultured Acidimicrobiaceae bacterium
GCTCGATCCCTCGCCGAGAGCAACGGCGGTCAGCCCCATGGCCTCGCGCTGCGCCACGAACCACTCGAAGAGACGCTCGGGCTCCAGGCGCTCCACCACGGCCGTCATCGGCATGCCCTCGAGCGCCAGCCAGTAGCCGCCCCATTCCCAGCTGCCCACGTGCGGCAGGGCCATGACGATGCCGCGGCCGAGCGCGAACGCGGCCCGCAGGTGGTCTTCCCCTTCCTCGAGACGGAAGCGGGCGCGCACGCCGGCCTCGCTCTCGTAGGGGAGTCGCGCGCCGTCGGCCCAGTAGCGAGCGTACGAGTCGAAGGTTCGCCTGCTCCAGCGGCGCACCAGCGCGGGGTCAGGCTCGACGCCGTCCGTGCACTCGCTGGCGAGCACCCGCCGCATGTGACGCTCGTTCATGGCGAGCGGGGGGCCGCCCCGCAGCGCCATCGTCCGTGCCACCCCGCGTGCGACGCCCTGCGCCAGCGGCTCGGGCATGTGGCCCATGGCCGCACCGAGGCCCCGATAGGTCAGGTACTTGGCCGTGTCACGCCAGCTTCCTCCGGCGTCTCCGCCGTCACCGGTGTCGGTCATCGTCGGAGCTCACGTGGGCCGGGAGGCGGAAAGGCGGGGAGGGGGATCAGGATGCCGGTGGGGTGCGGCGGCCGGAGCTGCGGCGAGCCTCGTGACCGCGGTCGGCGCGGCGGCGCTCACGCAGCGTCCGGCCCGAGCGGCTGCTCAGTGCCTCTTGGCGGCGGGCCCGCCAGCGTCCGACGGGTGCGCCCGACGTCCGGGCCAGCTCTCGGCGCGGCACGCCGTCCACCTGGCGGCCCTCACGCCAAGCCCGCCAGCGTGAGTCGACCCGACCCTCCCGCCAGGCCTCGATGCGGCGGGCGATGACACGGTCGCGGCCGGACGCCGCGTTCCAGACCTTCACGAAGCGGGCGATGGCGGTGAAGGAGACCAGGACGAGCATGGCCCAGAGCACGGGCACGAAGATCACCGTGCTGAGGAAGGCCACGCCGAGCAGGAACATCCGTTCGCCCCGCTCCATGAGGCCGCCCTTGGCCTCGAGACCGAGCGACTCGGCCTTCGCCCGCTCGTAGGAGATCAACGCGGTCACCGCCAGGATGGCCATGGGCAGCAGCGCGAGGTGGCCTTCCCCACGGTCGAGGAGATACCAGGCGCAGCCGAACATCAGCACGGCGTCCGCGACGCGGTCGGTCACGGAGTCGAAGAAGGCGCCCCGGACCGAGGCCGTGCCGGCAGCCTTGGCGACCGGGCCGTCGAGGAGGTCGTGCAGCCCTGTGACGATCAGGAAGATGATGGCGAGGTGGAGGTGCCCGGTGGCCACCAGCACGGCCGTCGCGGTGGCCGAGACCAGACCGGTGGCGGTGAGGACGTCAGCGGTGATGCCATGCCGGTGCAGTGCCTCGCCGACCGGACCCGTGGTCCGATCGACGGAAGTTCGCCAGCGACCGTCGAACATGAAGCTCCTCGTCGTGCGCCCTCCCGGGAAGAAGGGGGGCGCTGTTCGCGAGAGTTTACCATCCGGTCCCCGAAAGCCGGTGGTCCCGGCGTCCCGGCCCGGGGTCCGCATGCGGCCGCCCGGAAGCGTATCGGACGTGGAACCCCTGGTCGCGGGCGTGGGCTCCCTGCCAGCCCGGCTCGGCCATGCATGCCCGACCCTGCAGCCCGTCGGGTAGCCTCGCCCACCGAGATGCCACACGGGGAGCGGACCCCGCCTCCTTCCACCCGCCTTCCGTGGCGGCCGACCCCGTGAGGTGACGGTGCCGGACTCCGAGCCGACCGACGCGCCCCCCCTCACCGTCCTGCCCGACCCCACGCTCGACGTGTCGATCGTGGTGCCCTACTACAACCCGGGCGACAGGCTGCGCTCGACCGTGGCGGACATGGTGCGGGTGCTCGATGAGTCGGGCATGACCTTCGAGATCATCACCGTGTCCGACGGCTCGACCGACGGCAGCCCGTTCACGCTGGACGGCTTCCCCGAGAGCGTCGTGCGGCGCTTCTCGTTCGACACGAACGTCGGCAAGGGCCGGGCGCTCCGGACGGGACTCGGCATGGGTCGAGGGCGCTATCTCGGCTTCATCGACGCCGACGGCGACATCTCGCCTGAGTTCCTCGCCCCCTTCGTCTCCATCATGCGCTCCCTGCAGCCCGACATCATCATCGGGAGCAAGCGCCACGTCGACTCCTCGGTGTACTACCCACCCCTGCGGCGGCTGTACTCGTGGGGCTATCAGCACCTCATCCACCTGCTGTTCCGCTTGAACGTCAAGGACACACAGGTCGGGATCAAGCTCGTGGACCGCAAGGTCATCGCCGACGTCCTTCCCCTGCTGCGCGAGAGCCGCTTCGCGCTCGACCTCGAGCTCCTCGTCCTCGCCCGCCGGCTCGGCTACACACGCATCGTGGAGGCACCGGTGCGGATCGAGGAGCGGTTCGGGAGCACCATCTCCCTCAAGGCCGTCTGGCTCCTCCTCGTCGACACCCTGGGCCTCTTCATCCGCTTCTCCCTCCGGCACGGCTACGACCCGGCGATCCGGGCCAGGGCGCAGGCGCACGGCGCCGGCGGCACCGGCGGCACCACGGACCCTCCGGCCCGCCCCTGACCTGGGCCGTCTGGGCAGGCCGCCACCGGCAGTCGTACACTCGTCGTTCACACACGGCTGTACGGACGGAGGGACCCTGTGCCACACGACCCGACCGCAATCCGCAACGTCGCCCTCGTGGGCCACCACGGCGCCGGGAAGACGACCCTGGCCGAGGCCCTGCTGGCCGCCACCGGGGCCATCGCCCGCCGCGGCTCGGTCGAGAAGGGCACCACCGTCATGGACTTCGAGGCCGAGGAGGTGGCGCGCCAGCTCTCCATCTCGACCAGCCTCGCCCCCTTCACGGTCAACGGCGTCAAGGTGAACCTGCTCGACACCCCCGGGTACGCCGACTTCGCCGGCGAGATGGTCACGGCCCTCGCCAACGTCGACCTGGCCGTCGTGGTGGTCAGCGCCACCGACGGCGTCCAGGCGCAGACCGAGGACACCTGGCGCGCCGCGGCCCGCCTCGGTGTGCCACGCCTGATCGTCATCAACAAGCTCGACCGGGAGCGGGCGGACTTCGACCGCACCCTGGCCGAGATCAGGTCGACCTTCGGCGCCGGCGTGGCGCCGGTGGAGCTGCCCATCGGGCACGAGGCCGACTTCCACGGCGTGATCGACCTGCTCGACGACACCGCCACCCACTACGACACCCCGGCCGCCGGCTCGGCCGTCGACGGGACCATCCCGCCGGCCGGCCACGAGGGCCCCATCCCCGAGGACCTCGTCGACGAGGAGCACATCGTCCACGAGCAGCTCGTCGAGGGCATCGTCGTGGGCGACGACGATCTCATGGAGCGCTATCTCGAGGGCGAGACGCTCGACTACGCGGAGCTCGAGAAGAGCCTGGCCGGCGGCGTGGCCTCGGCGACCGTCTTCCCGGTGCTGTGCTGCTCGGCCGCCAGCGGCGTCGGGGTCGACCGCCTCGCCCGCCTGATAGAGGAGCTGTGCCCCAGCCCCGCCTCCCGGCCGCCGCTGACGGCCATCGCGGGGACCGAGACGGTCGAGATCCCCACCGACCCGACGGGGCAGACGGTCCTGACCGTGACCAAGACCTACAACGACAGCCACACCGGCAAGATGTCCCTCTGCAGGGTCGTCTCGGGCACCCTGCAGCCCGACACCCTCCTCGTGAACTCGCGCTCGAGGGAGGAGGAGCGGTTGCACGCGCTCCAGAGCATCGCCGGGCACGCCACCGCACCGGCCACCAGCGTCGTGGCGGGCGACTTCGTCGCCGTGCCCCGGCTGAACGGGACGCGCACGGGCGACACCCTGGCGCCCAAGGGGCAGCCGGTCGTGGTGCCGCCGCCCGCGCTACCCCCGCCGGCGCTGCAGGTGGCGGTGAAGCCCGCCACGAGAGCAGACGACGACAAGCTCATGTCGGGGCTGCAGCGCCTCTGCGACGAGGACCCCTCGCTGACGGTCACCCGCGACGACGAGACGCACCAGACCATCCTCGGCGTCAGCGGCGAGGTGCATCTTGCGGTCACGCTCGAGCGGCTCGACCGCAAGTGCAACGTCCACGTCGAGCGCGAGGAGCTGCGCATCCCCTACCGCGAGACCATCACGGTGCCGGCCGACGCCGAGGGCAAGCACAAGAAGCAGTCGGGCGGGCACGGCCAGTTCGGCGTGTGCCACCTGCGCCTGGAGCCGCTCCCCCGCGGCGAGGGCTTCGCCTTCCGCGACGAGGTTGTCGGGGGCGCCATCCCCCGCCAGTACATACCGGCCGTCGAGAAGGGCGTGCTCGAGACGTTCGCCGCCGGGGGCATGCTCGGCTACCCCGTGGTCGACATCGCCGTGACGGTGGACGACGGCAAGGCGCACTCGGTCGACTCCAACGAGGTCAGCTTCAAGATGGCCGCGGCGCTGGCGATCAAGGCGGCCATGGCCGAGGCGGGCCCGATCGTGCTCGAACCGATCTCGCGCCTGGAGGTGACCATCCCGGCCGAGTGCCAGGGTGACGTGTTGGGCGACCTGCACGCGCGGCGGGCACGCATCGTCGGGACGGACGCCGCGGAGGACGAGGGCTACCAGACGGTCACCGCCACCGCCCCCACGGCGGAGCTCACCCGTTACGCCGTCGACCTGCGCGCACTGACCAGTGGGCGGGGCTCGTTCACCGTCGCCTACGACCACTACGACGCCGTGCCCGACCATCTGACGGCATCCATCCCCAAGCTGGAGAGCTGATCAGAAGACGTGCTGGAAGCGCACCGGGATCTTGGTCAGGATCAGCGTGCCCAGCAGCTCGTTGCCCGGCGTCGTCACCACCGCCACCGCCAGCGTCCCGACGGGGCGGCCGAGCGGCTTGGACACCGACGACGCCGTGAAGTGCCCCGTGTAGGCGGCGAGGCAGACGTTCTGACCCTTCGGCACGTCGTCGGCCAACCGCTTGTAGAGCCGTGGGGCCACGCCGCGCAGGTTGCCGAGCTTGTACTTCCTCACACCGTGCAGGTGCCCGTGAGAGCCGACCGCCTTGGCCGCGGTCGGCAGGGCCAGGTAGCAGGTCTCGTCGGTGGTGCCCTGGCCGGTCCGGGCCGCCGAACACGCCGTCAGCAACGAGGCCGCCACGACGAGGCCGGCGACCCCGGCCCCGAGGCGCCGTCTGAGACCGCGTTCCGCCGTCATTCGACCACCCCCGAGTCCAGGTCCGGAGCGTAGGCCTCGGGGCCGGCCTCGACCTCACTCCCCAGGGCCTGGCGGGGCCAGCGACCCCGGCGCACCTGGAGGGCCAGCTGGCCGATCAGGAGCCAGCCGATCACGAGGATCAGCCAGAAGCTGATGACGCGGTAGAGCAGCACCGCGAACGCCGTGCTCGCCTCGGCCCCTCCGAACGCCACGAGGGCCACCGTGATCGAACCCTCCACCACGCCGAGGCCCCCCGGCGTGATCGGCAGCGTGGCGGCCAGCTGCCCGGCGCCGTAGGCGAGGAGGAGTCCCTTCCAGGGGATCGGCGCGCCGAGCGCCAGGAACATCATGGCGAAGCACACACAGTCGAGCAGCCAGTTGACCGTGCCCCAGCCGATGATGCGGCCGATCTGGGTCCAGCTGAGCCGGACGGCGGTCATCCAGGCCATGATCCGCTCGATCTGCTCCGTCGTGTCCCCGCGCGGCCGGCCCGTCAAGGCGACCGAGGCGCGCAGCCCGCCGGCGACCACGGCGTGCAGCGGGCGCTCGTAGACGAAGAGGGAGCCGATGCCGAGCGTGATGACGAACGTCCCGATGAGCACAGGCACCAGGTCGAGAGAGGCGCCCTCCTCGGTCGCGAACCCCAGCCCCAGGATGGCAACCAGCGACAGGCTGACCGACGCCGCCACGAGCGTGCCGGCCAGCGCCCAGGCGGCAAGGGTGTTGTCGGCCCCGAAGCGACGGAACCAGCGGAAGCCGTAGACCGAGGCGACGGCGTTCCCCACCGGCAGCGAATTGGTGATCGCCTGCGAGGCGAACGACAGCTTCAGCAACGGCCACCACGGAGGGCGCAGGTGGCCCGCGTTGAGGATCTCGTACTGCATGGCGGTGAAGCACACGTACGACCCGATCTCGGCGACGACGGCCGGCACGACCCACCACCAGTCGAAGTGCTTGAAGATCGTGCTGAAGCCGGACAGCTCGGATTTCTTGGACGACAGCACCCACAGCGCGATCGCCACGAGGCCGAATCCGACGGCGACCCGGAACACCGGCCACGCCCGCCGCACGGCGCGACGGATCCAGCCCGCCGCCGCCGGCTCGGCGACAGCCGGCTGAGTCCCGGCCGGCCCCTTGCGCGTGCCCACTCCATCGGTCTCGACGCCGACCGCGACACCGGCACCGGCATCAGCGGCGGCGGCGGCGTGCCCCTCGGGCGGTTCGCTACCCGGGCCAGGCGTCGGTGAGCCTCTTCCAGGACAGCTGCAGCGTCTCTGGCATGACCCGGGTCTCGGCGACCGACGTCATGAAGTTGGTGTCGCCCGCCCAGCGCGGCAGCACGTGGAGGTGGACGTGCGAGGGCAGCCCCGCCCCGGCCGCCCGGCCGAGGTTGGCGCCCATGTTGAGCCCGTCGGGCTCGTAGGCCGCCTCTATGGTGGCCGCCGCCCGCCGGGTCGCCCACCACAGCTCGGCGGACTCGCCCTCGGTCAGGTCGCCCAGCGCCCCGGTGTGGCGGAGGGGCAGCACGAGCACGTGACCGCTGGCGTAGGGGTAGGCGTTGAGGACGACGAAGGTCAGCTCGCCTCGCCACACCACCAGGTTGTCCTCGGAGGGCGGACCGCTCCCCGCCAGGCGGCAGAACACGCAGTCGTCCTCGCCACTGGCCGCATCGCCGGCACGCTCACGCGCGGTGGCCTCGACGATGTACTCGCGACGCCACCCGGCCCACAGGTGCTGGAGGCTCACGGTGCCGGCCGCCCCTCCCTCACCCCGGCGCACGGTCCTCGGGAAGCCCCTTGCGGGTGACCTCGGCGGTCACCTCCGCCAGCAGGTCGTCGAGCGCCACCCCGAGCTGCGGCTTGCCGTCCCAGCCGCGCCGGTTCACCCCGGCCGACTCGGCGGCCACGTCCTGGTCGCCCACGACGAGCACGTAGGGGATCTTGGCCAGCTTGGCCCGGCGGACGAGGGCGCCCATCTTCTCGCCGCTGCTGTCCACCGTGGCCCGGAGGCCCGCGACTGCGCAGGCATCGGCCACCGACTGCGCGTAGGCGGCGTGGGCATCGGTCACCGGGATCACCCGCACCTGTTCGGGGCACAGCCATGTCGGCAGTGCACCGGCGTAGTGCTCGAGCAGCACGGCCATGAAGCGCTCCACCGACCCGAACAGGGCACGGTGGATCATGATCGGCCGGTGCCGCGCATTGTCCGCGCCGACGTACTCCAACCCGAAGCGCTGGGGCAGCTGGAAGTCGAGCTGCACCGTCGACATCTGCCAGGTCCTTCCGATGGCGTCACGTGCCTGCACCGAGATCTTCGGACCGTAGAAGGCACCGCCCCCCTCGTCCATGACGACGTCGAGGCCCATCTCCAACGCGGTCCTGCGCAGCGCCTCGGTGGCGATCTCCCACTCCTCGTCGGAACCCACGGCCTTGCCCGGCGGCTTGGTCGACAGCTCGAGGAAGAACTCGTTGAGCCCGTAGTCGCGCAGCAGGTCGAGGACGAAGTGCAGCGTGCGCACCAGCTCGGTGTCCATCTGCTCGCGCGTGCAGAAGATGTGCGCGTCGTCCTGTGTCATGCCCCGGACGCGGGTGAGGCCCTGCAGCACACCCGACTTCTCGTAGCGGTAGACCGTGCCGAACTCGAAGAGGCGCATGGGGAGCTCTCGATAGGAGCGCTGGTGGCTCTTGTACACCAGGATGTGGAACGGGCAGTTCATCGGCTTCAGGTAGTACTGCGTGCCGCCATCGAGCTCCATGGGCGGGTACATCCCGTCGGCGAACCAGTCCAGGTGGCCGGACTCCTCGAACAGCGCGCTCTTGGTGATGTGCGGCGAGTTGACGAAGTCGTAGCCCGACTCGACGTGGCGTTGCCGGGAGTACTCCTCCATCAGGCGCCTGATGGTGCCGCCCTTGGGATGGAACACCGCGAGGCCCGAGCCGATCTCCTCGGGGAAGCTGAAGAGGTCGAGCTCCGCGCCGAGCTTGCGGTGATCGCGTGCCTCGGCCTCCTCGAGCTGGTGGAGGTAGGCGGCCAGTGCCTTCTCGGACTCCCAGGCGGTCCCGTAGATGCGCTGCAGCTGCTCCCGCTTCTCGTCGCCCCGCCAGTAGGCGCCGGCGACCCGCATCAGCTTGAAGTGGCCCAGGTGGCCGGTCGAGGGGACGTGCGGCCCGCGGCACAGGTCGATGAACGCGTCGGTGTTGCGATAGGTGCTCACCACCGTGCCGGCGGCGTCCACCTCGTCGGCGCCCGTTCCCACGGCCTGGATGATCTCCTGCTTGAAGGGTTGGTCGGCGAAGATCTCCAGCCCCTCCTCGAGATCGTGCTCGTGGCGGACGAAGGGCTGGTCCTCCTTGATGATGGCCCGCATCTCCGCCTCGATCCGCTCCAGGTCGTCGTCGCTGAAGTGGGCCCCGTCGGGAAGCTCGAAGTCGTAGTAGAAGCCGTTCTCGATCACCGGCCCGATGGCGTACTTGGCCCCCGGCCACAGGCGGCGCACCGCCTGGGCCATGACGTGGGCCGTCGAGTGCCGGAGGACGTCCCGTCCGGCCTCGGAGTCCGCGGTCACGATCGACACCTTCGCCCCGTCGGGCAGCGGCGCCTCGAGATCCACCTCGCGGCCGTCAACGGTGGCGGCGACCGCCGCCTTGGCCAGGCGGGACCCTATGGACTGGGCCAGCTCGCCCGCCGTCGTGCCCTCGGCCAGCTCCCGCGTCGAGCCGTCGGGAAGACCAACCGAGATGACGCCTGGCATCGTGCACCCTTTCCTGCTCAGCCGGCGGATCGCTCCTGGTCCGGACGCTGGTTCACCAGGGTACCGGACCCGCCCCGCCGAACCGTTCCACGGCGACCCCTGCCTTCGACTCGCGACACGGGCACTGGCGCCGTCGACTCGGACATCGTGGCGCTCGTCGTCGCCAGCCCGGAGGTCTCCGCCGTCGTATGCCTCATCGTCACGTTCCTGCGGCAGAGGACGCCCACCTGACGTCGAGAGGGACCTGGTGGGAGCATTGGGCATGGCCGGCGTGCGGATGGCGTCCATCGAGCCACACGGGATCCCTGCTTGGAGAAACCTGCACCCGACAGGTCAGCGCGACGGGGATGCCCTCGTCGAAGAGATCGCCGACTAGCGGGTACATCATTTGGGTTGACGCCACGTCCCGGTACATGGCAGCCCGGCGCAAGATCTCATATTCTCTCGCTCCAACAGACGGATGCGCTCTTTGGACTCGCGCAAATCGGCGGTGTCGCTTCAGGTCATCCCCGGACGGACACAGTCCTCGACGTCGGCGGCCTTGGGCCAGTTGGCTGGGCGTGGAGTCGGAGATCTCGAAGTCCTTGCGATTTGGCCGAGCCGTGCTTCGCTCTTGCGAGCGACCGCAACGACGTCGCGACTGAACTCCTCGGGATAGGGAGTGGCTATGGTGGACATTCTTCCAGCGTGTGGTTCTCGCAAGGTTTGGGGGCAACCGAATTCTTGGCAGACCCCTGGCTGCGTGTCTACAGTCATGCTCTCGGATATGCCGGCGCTGTCTGTGTTGCCCCTCAGGGGACCCTCGACTCGGATCATGCCGAGGTCAGTCAACGCTCACTATCTGCCTCAACAC
>CAYWDQ010000089.1:0-6083 GCA_964457065.1 uncultured Acidimicrobiaceae bacterium
AAGCGACATGGGGACTGACGCACGGGGCGGACGCCGTCGGCGACCTCCGGGCGGCGCTCCAGCGCGTCGTCGGGGACGGGAACCTCGCGGAGTCCGCTCTCGCCTTGGGGCTCGAGCCGTACCCCGACAATTGGCGCGCCGGCGTGCGGCAGCGCGCTGACACGCTGCCACACCACCCGATGGTCCTGCACCGCGGCGGCTATCCCGACGGCAGCTGAACACCCTCGGATTGACGCCACCGCGGATGTGGCAGCATTGGCCGGTGCACCCCTTCCGCCGCGTCGACGCGTTGCGCCGCCTCGCCGACGAGGACTTCGACGTGCTGGTCATCGGGGGAGGGATCACCGGAGCCGGGGTTGCCCTCGACGCGGCCAGCCGCGGCCTCAGGACCGCCCTGGTCGAGAAGGGCGACTTCGGCTCGGGCACGTCGTCGAAGTCGTCGAAGATGATCCACGGGGGGATCCGCTATCTCCAGCAGCGGGAGTTCCGGCTCGTCTACGAGAACCTCACCGAGCGGCAGCGACTGCTCGACAACGCGCCGCACCTGGTCGCACCGCTCCCGTTCCTCATCCCGCTCTTCGGGCGTGACGGCGTCGTCTCCAAGACGGTCGCCCGCTCGTATTCGTCCGCGCTCTGGATGTACGACCTCACCGGTGGCTTGCGCATCGGAGAGCGCCACAGGGAGGTGGGTAAGGACGAAGCCCTCGCCCACCTCCCGACGCTGAAGACCGAACACCTCGTGGCGGGGTTTCTGTACTTCGACGCCCGAGCCGACGACGCGCGCCTGACCCTGACCGTGCTCCGCACCGCCGCGATCGAGTATGGGGCGGCCGTCGCCAATTACGCCCCGGTGACCCAGCTCACGACCGGTGGCGACGGAGCCGCCGACGGTGCGATCGTACGTCCGGCCGGCAGTGAGGCGGAAGAGCTCCGGATCAGGGCCAGGGTGGTGGTGAACGCGACGGGCGTGTGGGCCGACGCCATCCGCGCCCTCGACGAAGGTGCAGATCCCCACGCCATCCGCCCCGCCAAGGGTGTACACGTCACCGTGCCCGCCGAACGGTTGCCCTGCGACATCGCCGCGGTCATCCCGGTGCAGAAGGACAAGCGCTCCATCTTCGTCGTGTCCTGGCCTGGCACCGATCTCGTCTACCTCGGCACGACCGACACCGACTACTCGGGCCCCCTCGACGATCCTGCCTGCACGCCCGAGGACGTCGACTACCTCTTGGAGGCCGCCAACAACCTCACGACGTCGCACCTCACCCGAGCGGACGTGACGGGTGTCTGGGCCGGCCTGCGCCCTCTCCTGGCACGACCGACCAAGGGCCAGCATGTCTCGGAGCGGACCGCCGACCTGTCTCGCCGCCACACCGTTCGCGTGTCGGCACATGGCGTCGTGACGGTGACGGGCGGCAAGCTGACCACCTATCGCAAGATGGCGCAGGACACCGTCGACGCGGTGGTCACCGAGCTGGGTGAGTCGCCCCGGCGGCGGCGCTGCGTGACCAAGTCGCTCCCGCTCATCGGCGCGACGACCAAGACGCGGGACCCCGTGGCGCTGGCCCAGCCCCGGGCGCGACTGCTCACCCGCTACGGCACCGAGGCGGCGGCGGTGCTCGCCGTGGCGGACGGCCGTCCCGAGCTGCTCGCCCCGGCGGTGGAGGGGCTGCCCTACACCGGCGCCGAGCTCGTCTATGCCGCCCGCGAGGAGATGGCTCGGACACTCGACGACGTCCTGTCGCGCCGGACCCGCGCCAGCATCCAGCGGGCACACGCCAGCATGGACGCCGCGCTCGCCGTCGCCACGCTGATCGCACCGGACATGGGCTGGGACGAGCGGGAGGCGGCCGACCAGGCCGCCCGCTTCGTCGAGTCCTCCCAGAAGGAACTCCTGACCGCCGGGCTCGACCTGCCGTGACGACGCCCACCCCCGCGACTCCCATCGAAGCCAGGGGCGAGGACGTCACGGATCGACTGGGCGCGGCGACGGTCGAAGTGCCCGCTGCCGTCCTCGACCGCCTGAGGGCCAGCGGCGCCAGCGTGGTGACCGATGACGACGCCCGGGCCGAGGCCGGACGTGACTGGTGGCCGCTCGCCATCGGTTGGGCGGCCGAGGGCGCCGTCCCGCAGCGCCCGGCCGTGGTGGTCCGGCCCACGTCGGTGGCACAGGTGGCCGAGGTCCTTGCGGCCTGCAACGAGGGCGGGGTCCCGGTCACACCAGCCGCCGGCCGCAGCGGCGTCTGCGGCGGGTCGATCCCCGTGCACGGGGGCGTGGCCCTGGACATGACGGGATTGGAGGGAGTGGTACGCGTCGACGAGACATCACTGACGGCGGACGTGCGGGCCGGCACCTTCGGACCGGACCTCGAATCGGCGCTCGGAGAGGTCGGCGACGGCTACACGCTCGGCCACTGGCCCCAGTCGATGGACCTCTCGACCGTCGGTGGTTGGCTGGCCTGCCGCGGGGCCGGCCAGTACTCCACACGGTACGGGAAGATCGAGGACATGGTCATCGGCCTCGAGGTCGTGCTGGCCGACGGCCGCATCCTGCGCACGGAGGGCCACGGGCCCCGGGCGGCCACGGGACCGAACCTGACCCAGCTGTTCGTGGGCAGCGAGGGCACGCTCGGCGTGATCACCGAGGCCCGGCTGCGCCTCCACCCTCTGCCGGGCGCCCAGGAGCGTCGCGCCTACGGCTTCACCACGTTCGTCGACGGGCTCGAGGCGTGCCGCAAGATCCTGCGCCGGGGGGCGACGCCCGCGGTGCTGCGCCTCTACGACCAGACGGAATCGGCTCGCAATTTCGATCAGCCCGACACCAACGTGCTCATCGTCCTCGACGAGGCCGACCCGGCCATCCTGTCAGCCACGCTCGCGATCGTCGACGACGAGTGCGGCGCGGCGGACGTCCTCACGCTCGACCGCGAGCTCGTGGAGCGTTGGCTCGGCCACCGCAACGACGTCTCGGCGCTGGCGCCCCTGTGGCGCGGCGGGATCGTCGTGGACACCGCCGAGGTGTCGGGCCCGTGGGCCGCACTGCCCGGTCTCTTCGCGGAGGTCATTGCTGCGCTGACCTCCATTGAGGGCACCCTCGCCGCGTCGGCGCACCAATCCCACGCCTACACCGACGGTGCATGCCTCTACTTCACGTTCGGCGGGCGCGGTCCTGAGGATGACGACGAGTGGCGCGAGCGGTACTACCGACAGGCCTGGGATGCCGTCATTGACGCCACCTCCGCCCACGGCGCAGCGATCAGCCACCACCATGGCATCGGGCTCAACCGCTCCCGGTTCCTGCCGCGTGCCCTCGGGCCGGGCTTCGAGGTCCTGCGCCGCCTCAAGACGACCTTCGACCCGGCAGGGATCTTGAACCCGGGCAAGTTCGGCCTTTCCTCCCCGTTCGGTCCGGCACCCTGGGCATGAGCCGTCCGGGGGGCAGCGTCCTCGTCGTCGACGTCGGCACGTCGGGTGTGCGTGCCGCGATCGTGCGTCCCGATGCCACGATCGAGCACGAACATCACGTGCCGCTACTCCCCGACACTCCAGCCCCGGGCCTCGTCGAGTTCGACGCGGCGCGGATGGCCGACGCCATCCTCGCGGTGGCCGCTGCCGCGCTCGGCGGCGGCGGACCGGTCGACGCAGTCGGCATCGCCAACCAACGGGCCTCGAGCGTCGTCTGGGAGCGCGCCACCGGCAAGCCCGTTGCACCGGGCATCGGGTGGCAGGACCTGCGAACCGTCGGCACGTGCCTCGTGCTGCAGGCCGAGGGGATCCGCCTCGCTCCCAACGCATCGGCCACCAAGGTCATGGCCATCCTCGACGAGATCGACCCCGAGCGGGCGCGGTCCGAGCGGGGGGAGCTCTGCTTCGGCACGGTGGACAGCTGGGTCGCCTGGACGCTCTCGGGCGGCGCCGCGTCGGGCCCCGACGCGCTCCACGTCACCGATGCCACCAACGCCGCCGTGACCGCGCTCATCGACCCCGTCACCATCGGCTGGGACGCACCGCTGCTCCAGAGGCTGAAGATACCGCTGTCGATCATGCCGAACGTGGTCGACTCCTCCGGGGAGATCGGCGCGGCCACGGCACTGCCAGGTGCGCCGCCGATCTGCGGCATGGCGGGTGACCAGCAGGCGTCCCTGGTCGGCCAGGGCTGCACCCTGGCCGGGCTGGCCAAGGCCACGTTCGGCACCGGCGGGATGCTCGACCAGTGCACCGGGACGGGTCGGGGACCCGGCGACGCGGCCCGGGGTGCCGCGGGCACCTTTCCCATCGTCGCCTTCCGTGTGGGTGGGCAGGCGACCTGGGGCACCGAGGCGGTGATGCTCTCCGCCGGCACCTGCATCGAGTGGCTGCGCGACGACCTCGGCCTCCTCACCACGGCTCATGAGTCGGAGACCGTCGCCCTGCAGAGCTCGTCCTCCGGTGACGTCTGGTTCGTGCCGGCTCTTCTCGGCCTGGGAACTCCCGTCTGGGACTTTGGGGCGCGGGGCACCCTGGTCGGGCTGACGAGGGGATCGGGCCGACCCGAGATCGTCCGGGCCGTCCTCGAGGGGGTGGCGCATCGCGGTGCGGACCTGGTCGAAGCCTCAGAGAACGACAGCGGGTACCCGATTGCGTCCCTGCGCATCGACGGGGGCATGTCGGACAACGCGGTGTTCGTCGAGGCCCTCGCCGACGCGATCGGCAGACCGGTGGAGATCTCCCCGGTCCTCGAGGCCACCACCCTCGGGGCCGGGCTCCTCGCCGGTCTGGCCATCGGCACCTACGGATCCACCGAGGAACTGGCGGGCACGTTCACGCCCCGACGAACGGTCGAGCCCCGCAGTGACGAGGCGGTGCGGTCGGCCGCGCGGGAACGCTGGCTCGCGGCACGCGCCAAGGCCGAGGCGACCATCCCGGAGCTCTCGGGCATCTCCTTCTGAGCGGGATCGCTCCCCCTCAGAAGGAGATCACTGCCTCCCGAGTGACCCTCCCCCCGGAGGTCAGACCTGCTTGGCGACGTCCCGCGGGCTGCGCCGGCGCCATCGAGCCGCGACGAGCAACGCTGCGCCGATCAGCAATTCGCCGACACCGAACATCCACTCCCCGGCCAGAGGCGCGCCCGTGAACGCCAGCGGCTGTGTCGGCGCCGGAGCCGTCGGCGGCGTGCTCGGCGGCGTGCTCGGTGGCGGCGAGGTCGCCGTGACTGTCGAGACTGCCGCAGTCGTGACGGGCGCGGCCGTCACGGGCGTCGTGACGGTGTTGGTGGGGCAGGTCGTCGCCGTGACGCCGCCCGTCACGAGTGGGATGCATCCCGGACCGCTCCACGACGCCGTGTTGGTGACGACCCCCGTGGCGTCCGTGGCGTTGGCTGTCACGAGGTAGGTGAGCGTGTAGGACGCATCGGGCGCCACGCCGGCCGGAATCGTCCAGGTGATCGTGCCGTTGCTCACCGCTACCGTGCAGTTCGGCGGCCCGCCCGATGCGCACGCGGGCGAGCCCGCCACCAGTGTGGTGCCCGTCGGGGCCGCGTCAGTGACCACGATCGGCGCCGTCGTCGCCGCGGAGCCGGTGTTCTTCACCGTCAGCGTGTAGACGATCGGGGTGGCCGATCCGGCGACAACGCCGCCGCTCGGGCTGGCCGACTTCACGACGCTGACGCTGGTCACGGAGAGGGTCAATGTGGAGGTGCCGGTCACCGGTGGCGCCTGGTTCGGCGGCTGACCGGTGACGGTGGCCGTGTCCGTGATGGAGTTGTTGGTCAGGTCGGCCTGCGTCACCGTGTAGGTCGCCGAGCAGGTGTCCGTGGCGGCGGGGGCCAACGTGATGGACCCGTTCGTTCCCGTGGCGCAAGTGATGGGCCCGAGGCTCGAGTCGAGCGACGGAGAGGCCTGTGCATCGGTGACGTCGACGTCTGAGAGTGTCACGTTGCCGGTGTTGGCGATCTTGAAGGTGTACGTCACCACCTGGCCGACCGTGCTCACCGAGGGGACATCGGCCGACTTGATGACGGAGATGGACGGCGTCTGCACGGCGGGGATGGACACCGAGGACTGGGCCGTCACGTTGGGCCCGCTCGGCGGCGTGCCCGTGGCCGT
>CAYWDQ010000089.1:6183-12559 GCA_964457065.1 uncultured Acidimicrobiaceae bacterium
GTGACATTGCCCGTGTTGGTCACCTTGTACGAGTACGTGACCAGGGTGCCCGGTGCCGAGTACGACTTGATGCTGGCGGACTTCTTCAGCGCGATGGACGGGTACCGGCAGACCGGGATGCACACCGAGGACTGGGCCGTCACGTTGGGCCCGCTCGGCGGCGTGCCCGTGGCCGTGCCGGTGTTCTGGAGGGACCCGCGGTCCACGTCGCTCTGGGTGGTCGTGTAGGTCGCCGTGCACGTCTCGCTGACCGACGGCGCCAGGGAGGTGGCCGGGCACGAGATGGCCGACAGGCCTGGCATCGGGTCGGTCACCGTCACCGGGTCCAAGGTGACATTGCCCGTGTTGGTCACCTTGTACGAGTACGTGACCAGGGTGCCCGGTGACCAGTACGACTTGATGCTGGCGGACTTCTTCAGCGCGATGGACGGCTTGTTCGATCCACCCCAACTCGATCCACCGGTCGACGCGGGCGGCGGCGCCGTTCCGGTCGCAGTTGTCGGCGCCTGGGAGCTGGCGTTCGAACCGGTGGTGATGGCGGTCGGCGAGGCCGAATTGGGTGTCGTGGTCGGCGGCACGGTACCGACGGCGGTGGTCGGCGTGACTGAACCCGATGACGAGGACGGGATTGCATAGAAGACACCCACTCCGACACCGCCGCTCGGAACGCTGACCGACTCTGTGGCCGAGGAGCCTGCTCCGTTCGGCGACGACGAACCGCCGCAGGCAACGAGCTGGAAGCCCGGAGGACTCGAAGCGGTCATGGAATAGGAACCGGCCACTACGTCGACCGGAGCCAACGGATCGAGCGTCGGGGGAACCACCGAGAGCCCGGCGCCTTGTGCCGCCAGCATGCCCCCGCTCTCCTCGTTGGTCGTCGGATTGCCGTTGTTGCAGAGGTAGATGTGGCCCTCGATCGACTGGACGGGCGCAGCGCAGTTCAGCGTCGAGAGGTCGAAGGATGCGCTGTCCGTCTCCGAGACACCGTTCGACCACGTGCTGGAGGTGTCGATGGTGATGAGGCCCGTCGTTCCGGCCGGCAGCGTCTGGGTCAGGGTGGCCGTCTGGGAGGGCTGCCCCGGCGACGCGGGGATGGAATAGGTCGGAGCGTGCAACGTGCCGAGGCCGCCGGTGACCGTGGTGACCGACCCCGTCTCGGACAGATTGAGGGCATTCGCGACGGTCCACGTGATCTGGACGCCGCTCCCGAGCGGGCTCGTGCACGATGCTGTCGGCGAGATGGCATTGTCCTGAGCGAAGGCCGGCGTGGCGAAGGCTACGAGTCCCACCACGGCGAGGGCCGAGGCAACACCACCCGTGACGGCACCCCGGAGTCGGCGGGGCCGACGGTCCCGGCGTGCCAGCTCAGGTCGAGGTGGGGACTTCCTACCGAACAACGCCAGTCGTCGCATGTCGCCTCTTCCCTCCAGAGTCGCGAGTCAGGGTCTGAGAGTGAGCACCATCAACTGCTGCCGCCAAGGCTTCGGGCGCCTACCCAACGCGCTCGCGATGGGCACCGCGCCAAACGCGGCGCATGGTCAACATGCGGTTCGCCAACCTGCCTGGCCCAATACAGAGCCCACGCGCGGGCTCGGCGATACCAGACACCACTGCGGCGCGGTACGCCGCGGGTCGCACCGATGCGGCACCTCTGCCGGGGGCGGGAGACGAACAGCTGGTTCGCCGCACGAGCGCAGGACCTGGGGCCCACGTGCGCTCCCAGCGAGACGTCTCTCCGTCGATCGGCGTGTCCTTCAGGCACCTGGCGAGGGCAGGACCGCTGTTAACACCGGGCGCCCGGTGTTAACAGCGGCATGCTCTGGATGTTCGCCCGGGAGCGCGGTACCGGCGGCTCGACTGTTAACGGTCTCCGAGAATGCGTCGTACGGCACTGTCGCCCTCGACCGGCTCCGGGTTATCGTGCCGAGGGAGACGTCCCGTCGGTGGTCGCTCGTCTCCTGTCGCATGACTGAGCTCGCGACGAGGGCCCGTGCGGGGGGCGCCGGACTTCGGCACAGACCCCCCGTTCCTTGAACGTAATTGTGCCTGTGTTGTCAAACCGTGGAACACAGACGGGCCAGGGCGACGGTGTGGCGTCGGACGTCAGGACCCGCCGTGGACCAGCGCATCGTCCCAACTGGAGCCCCTTTCGAGGAGCGGCCGGAAGCCCATCAACTGCCGCGGCATGCCGATGGCCATCGCGGCGCGCAAGCGACCAGCGCGACCGAAGAGGGCGACGAACTTCCCGTGGTCCAGCGAGCCCTCACTGACGACAACCTCGTCGTCCCCGCCTGGATTTCCCAGCACTTGAAGCCGGACGCCGTACTGGTCCGACCAGAAGTACGGGACCGGGGCGAACGGCGCGGCGTCCGCCCGGCCAGCCATCAGGCTGCGCGCTGCGGCGACACCCGCCTCGGCGGCGACCTGCCAGTGCTCTATCCGGACGAGCTCCTCGCCGCCATCGTGGCGCCAGTTCCACCGAGCGATGTCCCCCGCCGACACGATGCCGGCAGCGGCGAACAGCCGGTCGTCGCACACCACGCCGTTCTCCAAGCTCAGCCCGGAGTCGGCGAGCCACCCGGTCGTCGGGACCACGCCGATGCCGACCACGACCACGTCGGCCGGCAGCGCCTCACCGCCCGCGAGGTCGACGACGAGCGCGCTGGTGGCCACTCCGACCTCGCCACCGGCCGGACCCCGGTGCACCCCGTGCACCGCGACGCCGCTGCGCAGCTCGACACCGTTGGCACCGTGCAACGACGCGCAGTGCGCGCCCAGGACTGGACCGATGACGTTGCGCAGTGGGACGTCGAGCGCCTCGAGCACCGTGACCCGGCACCCCAACCCCGCACAGGTCGAGGCGACCTCGGCCCCGATGAACCCCGCCCCGATCACCACGACGCGCGGCGACTCGTGCGCCGTGACGGCATTGCGCAGGGCGATGGAGTCGTCGAGGGTCCGCAACGTGAAGAGCCCGTCGCGCTGGGTCAGCTCGTCCGTGCCCGGGAAGCGGCGCGGCGCGGCGCCAGTGGTGAGCACGATGGCGTCGCCGTCGAGCACGGTGCCGTCGCCGAGCTCGACCTTGCGTCCTTCCACGTCGAGCCGCACGGCGCGCCGACCCAGCACCTCGTGCACCCGCAGTTCGCTCGATCGGCGCTTGTCGGCCAGCACGGCCTTCTCGGGTGGCCAGGTCCCGGCGAGCACCTGCTTGGACAGCGGCGGCCGGTCGTAGGGGAGGTGTTGCTCGTCGCCGACGAGCGAGATCGCCCCCTCGAAGCCCTCCTTGCGCAACGTCTCGACGGCCCGCCATCCTGCCAACGAGGCGCCGACCACGACGACCTTCCCGTCCGCGGGAAGAGCCGCCGGCGCCCGGCCGGCGGACGCAGTCACTGACCGAACATGGCCATCCACTCCTGAGCGGAGCGGGGCCGGAACACGTAGTTCCACCGCCTGGTCTCACCCATGCTCTGGGAGGGGTCGGCGGAGTAGAGGTGGCCGGGGAAAAGGATCGCGTCGTCGGGGACCCGGGCCAGCCGGGTGTGGATGGACTCGTACATGGCGAGCGGGTCGGAGCCGGGGAAGTCGGTCCGCCCACACCCCTCGAGGAAGAGGGTGTCACCCGCAACGAGCCGGCCGTCGACGAGGAAGCACTGGCTGCCGGGCGTGTGGCCGGGGGTGTGGATCAGCTCGACCCCGACCTCACCGACCCGCAGCACCTCGCCGCTGTGATGCGCGACGAGGTCCGATCCACCCACGCCCGTGGTGCGCTCCACCCACGGCACCTCGTCGGCCTGCACGTGGATCGGCACCTGCACCTTTTCGAGCAGGGCGCTGATCCCCTCGAGCGACCAGCCGCCCATCTGCCCGCCGAGGTGGTCGGGGTGGAAGTGGGTGCCGAGGACGCCCGTCAGCCGCATGCCGTCCTCCTCGAGGATGTCGAGGAGGTCCTGCACCGCATAGGCGGGGTCGACGACCAAGGCCTCACCAGTCTCGCGGTCGCCGATGAGGTACACGAAGTTGACCATCTGGCGGGCCATCATGTCGCCCCGCGCGAAGTCCCGGCCGGAGAGCAGCTGACGGAAGTACACCCGGTCTGCGCCGGAGGCGTCACTCATCGTCCTCACCCCCCGCCTCGCCCGCCAGCGTCTCGAGGCGGGGCACCAACTCCTCCACCTGGGCTCGGGTCTGGCGCAGGCGGCGGTCGAGCTCGTCGATGAGCGCGGTCGCCCGCTCCAGGCGGGCGACGAGTACGTCGACGTCGACCTCGTGCTGCTCGAAGAAGTCCACGATCGCATTGAGCTCACGGCTGGCCTCGGTGTAGCTCAGCTGGCCCACGGGGACGGGTTGCTCGGGCGCGGCCACCTCAGCCCTCCCGCTCCTGATCCTGCTCCTGCTCCTGCTCCTGCTTCATGTCTGCTCCCTCCACCGTGCTGCGGACGGTGCCATCGGCGAACCTCGTCACGATCTCCTGCCGCTCGACCACGTCGGCGGCGCTGCGCACCAGTGCGCCGTCGGCCGTCAGCGTCAAGGTGTAGCCGCGCTCGAGCTGGCGCTCCACGTCGTAGGCGGAGAGCAGCCGGCGCCACGAGTGCAGCCGCTCGTCCTGGCGCCCGACGTGCCCGAGACTCACGGGCCCGAGGCGGGCGGCGAAGGTGCGCACGGCGGCCTCGCGCGAGGCGAGCCGGCCGGGCGCCGCGCGGCCGACGGACGTCGCCTTCCTCCCCAGGCGCTCCCGGTGCACGTGGAGCTGGTGCCGCGCCGCCGCCGTGAGGCGGCCACGGGCCTGCCGGTCGCGTGCCTGAGCGTCACCCAGGAACCCGGGGACGCGACGGGCCAGCGACTCCGCCGGCTCCGCCACGTGCGCCGCCCACCATCGTCGGGTTGAAACGACGATCTGATGCCCGCATTCGGTGGGAGTGATGCAGGCACGCGAGGCGACGATGTCGGCCACGGTCTCGTCGCCGGTGTGGCCGATGCCGGTGAACACCGGTTTGGTGGCCGCGGCGACCGCCCGGGCCACGACGTCGGTCTCGAAGGCGGCGAGGTCGGCGCGCGCTCCCCCGCCCCGAACCATGGCGATGACATCGCAGTCGCTCCGGCTGAGCACCCTCAGGGCGCGGGCGATGGCGGCAGGCGCGTGGGGCCCCTGGACGGCGACGGGGACCAGCGAGATGCGGAAGCCGAAGCCCGAACCGATCAGCTGGCCGAGGAAGTCCTGGTACCCCTCGGTACCCGGGCTGGCGATCAGGCCCACGTGCATGGACAGGTCGGGCACACGGAGCGCGCGGTTGCGCCCGAGGAGCCCCTCGGACTCGAGCGCGCGCAGCAGCTGGGCGCGCTGGGCGGCCATGCGCCCCAGCAGGGCCGTCACGTCCACCTCGACGAGGATGAGGCTGACTTCGCCCTTGGCTCGATACAGGTCCAGGGTGCCGCGCAGCACGACGACCATGCCCTCGGCCAGCTCGATGCCCTGCTTGGAGAGCGCGTGCCGCAGTGGCGTCCACGAGCTCCGCCAGCACTTCACGTTGAGCACGGGCACGCCGCCGCGGGCCCGGGACGTCGGGGCCACACCCTCGTCCCCGGGATCGACCAGGCTCAGGTACAGATGGCCCGACCGGTGGTCCGAGATGTGCTGGATCTCCCCGCGCACCCACAGGTGCCGGTTGCGAGGGAAGGCGGCGCCGAGCGCCTCCTCGACCTCCTCGTACAGGCTGCCGATGGAGAGAACCCCGCTGCGGCCGCCGGGCTCGACCCCGGAGTCCGTTCCGGGCTCGGCCAGGTCGAATGGCCCAGGGCCGCCGGAAGCGGGCCGGTGCTCCGGGGCGGCGGCCCCATCAGGAGAGGACGGGTCGGGGGCAGGCAGTGGCGGCGCCTCGGGATCGAAGAGCTGGTGGGCGCCACCGGACATGCTCGACACCCTACCGAGGCGCTGCTCGGTCACCTCGCCATCTGCGGGGTGGCACACTGGTGGAGACGGTGAGCCGGCCGGGTGGCCGCGGCACGGGCCGCTCAGCGGGACCGTGTCGAGGAAGGTCGGGACTCCACAGAGCAGGGTGCTGGCTAACGGCCAGTCGGGGTGACCCGCAGGACAGTGCCACAGAAAGGAAACCGCCGATGGCGGGCCTCCGGGTCCGCACAGGTAAGGGTGAAAGGGTGCGGTAAGAGCGCACCAGCGGCGGGGGTGACCCCGCCGGCTCGGTAAACCCCACCCGGAGCAAGGCCAAGCGTGGGAGACGGGTGGCTCGCCCACCTCCCGAGAGGGAGGGCTCCCCAGGTAGGCCGCTCAGATGGATGGCCACCCAGGCTCCTCACGGAGCTGGACAGAATCCCGCCTACAGGCCGGCTCACCGTCAACCAGGGATTCTGGGGAGATCCC
>CAYWDQ010000090.1:0-12146 GCA_964457065.1 uncultured Acidimicrobiaceae bacterium
GCTCCGAGCGCCACCCCGAGACGATCCGAGAGCGCCCGCATGGTGAGGCCGTCCACGCCACTCTCTGCGAGGAGTCCCTTGGCAGCCTCCACGATGAGATCCTCGGAGAGACCGGGGCGCGATTCCTTCATGACATCTGCTTCTCGTTTCGTTCGAAGCTCGAGGGGAGTATCGCGCCGAGTCAGGCCCATTACCTGCATCTGCCTCGTCATGGTGGCTCGACGGCGTCGCGAAGCGGCGTGCCTCAGGTTGCTTCGGAGTCGCTCGTGGTGTCGTTGCCCGTCTCGGCAGGGTAGAACGTGCTGGTCCACTTTCGAAGCTTCTTGAACCCCGCCGCTTCCGACTTGCCGAGCGCAGGACGCTCCAAGTAGCGCTGGTTGTTCCAGATCTCTATGTCTTGGGGCAAAGCCGATTTGATGAGGTCGAGCAGCCGCGTGCGGTCGTCATCCGTGCCGCCCTCGACATCTTCGAGCCAGTACGTCCCGAAGATCTCCGTTCGGTCGTCGTCGACGGGCGTCGTGGCGATCAGCACGACTCGCCAGCCGTCCGGCGTGTGCTCGGCGTTGAAGGCGAAGCCGACCCCGACCCAGTGGATCGTGATGGTGTTCCGGCGGTCGTCCGGCCGATCGATGCCATCGGCCCAGCGTCGGCCAAAGCCGGCCACCGTCTGCCACGATGCCTCGGTCACCTCCTCGCGGAGGATCACCGGGCTCATCGCCGTGCCGTGGACGAACTGGAAGTGATGACGGTCGACCGCGTTCTCCACGACGTATTGCGGGTGGACCTGCAGGTCTCGGAAGTGCGAGGTCCCATCGGGCAGTGGCGCCTGGAACCTGGTGGCCGACAGCTGCTCGAACAGGCCGCCGGTGAGGTCCGGCACGTCGAAAGACGGTGGATCGCCGTGGACGTCATGCCAGAGGTAGAGGACGTCATTCCGCTCGACGACGGGCCACGATCGGATCTGCCGCGCCCGGTTGGGCCGGTCCTCGTAGGGGATGGAGACGTTGCGGCCGTCGCCGTCCCAGATCCACCCGTGGAACGGACACTGAATTCCCGAGTCGACCACGCACCCGCCGTGGGCCAGGTTGGCGCCGAGATGTTGGCAGTACGCGTCCAGCACGTGGACGGTTCCGTCGTTGTCCCGCCACGCGGCCAGGTCCTGGCCGAAATACCGCAGCGGGACGACGCCGTTCTCGGGCACGGTCGAGGACCAGCCGAACTGGAACCATCCGGTCGGCTTCATGCTGAGGTCGGTGCGCATCGGCCGGCTCCTTCGATCAGTCCCGGGTGCCCTGCGAGTGACAACTCGTAAGGCTTCCCGTAAGATTATCGGCAGAGGTGGCCGAGCGCAGGGCCACCCTGATGACCTTGGGGAGGACAAGACACATGGAGTTCGACGACTTCATACTGGTCGGCGTCGACGCGGGCCGTAGGTCCGGGCCCCGGGTGACGACGCCGGGGGTCCACTCGTGACGGAGCCTGACATGACGGCCCTCCTCTTCATCGAGTGCCAGCGGGGAGTGGTCGGGGACCTCTCCGTGCTGCCGGACTTGGCGGCAGCGGCGAAGCCGGTGCTGGCCACCATGGGTCGCCTGGCCGCCGCGGCCAGGAACAGCGGGGTCCAAGTGGCCCACTTGACGTACCTTGCTGCAGCCGGAGGCCGGTCGACCAATCGTCGGTCCCCGCTGATGCGGGCGACGTTGGCGACGGCCGAATGGAGCGAATCACATCCCGCGGCCGAGGTCGTCCCTGAGATCGGCGTGGGCCCGAACGACCTCGTGCTGCCGCGGCATCAGGGCATCTCCCCCGTGCACCGCACCGAGACCCTCGCCATACTCCGCAACATGGGCATCGAGGAGGTGGTGGTGGCCGGCGTGTCCACCAACCTGGCGATCCCGCTGGTGGCGGTGGGCGCGGCGGACGAGGACTTCTCCGTCACGATCCCCACGGACGCCTGCATCGGCACCCCGCCGGAGCACCACACCTCGATGCTGAAGAACGGTCTGGCGTTCGTGGCGCGCCTGACCACGGTCACCGAGCTCGTTGCAGAGTGGTCGGGCTGATGCGCCTCGGTTTCCATCTCCCCCATGCGGGCCGGCACGCGACCGCTCGCGGGGTGGTGGAGGTCGCTGTCGCGGCGGAAAGGGCGGGCTACGGCTCGGTGTGGCTGTTCGACCACCTCTTCACACCCACGAAGCTCGAGAGCACGTACCCGTTCGCAACGGATGGCTCCTATCCGCTCGGGCCTGACGACCCCTACTTCGACCCGGTCGCGCTCATGGGCGTCCTGGCCGGCGTCACAGACCGCATTGAGTTCGGGACCCGGGTGCTGATCGCGGCCTACCGGCCACCCGTCGTCTTGGCCAAGGAGCTGGCCACCATCGACGCCGTGGCCGGGGGTCGGATGATCCTCGGCGTCGGTGCCGGCTGGATGCGCGAGGAGTTCGATGCCGTGGGCGTCCCGTTCGAGCGCCGGCACGCCTTGCTGCGCGAGCATGTCGCCGTCATGCGCGCGGCCTGGGCCGACGGCGTGTCGTCGTACGACGGTGAGTTCTTCCGACACGTGGAGGCCGGCTTCCAACCCGCACCGCCGCGCGGGTCCATCCCGATCCTCCTGGGCGGGTACGGCGACCTCGCCCTGCGCCGGGTCGCCGAGTGGGCCGACGGCTGGGCCGCGGTGGTCCGCAACGACGAGACGATCAAGAATCCCCACGTCGCCGTGTCCCCCGACGCGCTGGCCGAGCGCCTGGACAAGCTGCGCGCCGCCTGCGCCGAGATCGGCCGGCGCTACGAGGATCTGCGGATAGTCGCGGCCGCCTCGCCGCGAGACGATCCGGGAATTCTGCGCGCCTATGCCGACCTCGGCGTGCACGACTGCGACCTCATGGTCTGGGGTGACGCGGCCCGGGTGATCGACGAGTTGCACCGCTTCGCCGACACCGTGGGCACCGAGCTCTGACGCTGCGTCAACGGGGCAATCCCAGCACCGATTCGGCGAGGATGTTCTTCTGGATCTGCGACGCGCCGGCGTAAATGGTGCCCGCGGTGGCGTTCCAGAACGAACCCAGCCACGACCCGCTCGTGTTGGGCGCCCCCGGATCGTCCGCCCGCCAGGACCGGAGCGGACCGCGGCCCTCCACGGTCAACGCGTCGGCGCCCAGGATCTTGAGGGCGAGCCCCGTCACGGATTGGTGGTACTCGCTCCAGTAGAGCTTGGAGATGGAGGACTCGGGGCCGAGGACTCCGTCGCGCAGGACCCCGGTCAGGATGCGGAGACCCAGGAAGCGCATGATCTCGCAGCGGGCGTAGGCCCGGGCAATCTCGTCCCGGACGACCGGATCCTGCAGTCGCCCGCGTTCGGCCGCCATGGCGACCAGCCGGTCGAGTTCGGCCCGGAACAGGATGGGGTTGGTGGCGGCCTCCTCGCCGCGCTCGAGTCCGAGGAGTGAGGTGGCGACGGCCCAGCCTCCGTGTACCTCCCCCACCACATGGTCCGCCGGTGTGACGGCGTCGTGGAAGAACACCTCATTGAACTCGCTCTCTCCTGACATCGCCCGTATCGGCCGTATCTCTATGCCGGGCTGATCGAGCTCGACGAGGAGGAAGGTGATTCCCTTGTGCTTCGGCGCCTCGGAGTCCGACCGCGCCAACACGAAGATCCAGTTGGCCTCGCGTGCCTTGGACGTCCAGAGCTTCTGGCCGTTGATGACCCAGTGGTCCCCGTCGAGTGCGGCGCGGGTGGTCAGCGAGGCTAGATCCGAGCCGGCCTCGGGCTCGGAGAAGCCCTGGCACCACAGATCCTCTCCCGAGAGGATGCGGGGCAGGAAACGGCGCTTTTGCTCCTCGGTGCCCCAGCGCAGCAGGGTGCCGCCCAGCATCTTGATGCTCATGTTGTCGTTGAAGCCCATCGCGGGCACGCCGGCCCGGGCCATCTCCTCGGTGAGCACGACCTGCTCCAGCTTCGTCATTCCCCCACCGCCGTACTCGTTGGGCCACGCCACCCCGAGCAGGCGGTTGGCGTACAGCGTGGCGCGCCACTTCGTGACGAAGGCGTCGGCCTCGTCCCGATCAGCGATGGCACCGAGCCCCTGCCAACCCTGGGGCAGGTTGTCCCGCAGGAACGCCTGGACGCGGGCGCGGAATCCCTCGGCGTCCGCTGAATAGCGCGGGTCCATGCTCAGGCCGCTCGCTTCAGTGCCCGGTGAACCGGGGAGGCCGCTTTTCGAAGAAGGCCGCCGCTCCCTCTGCGTAGTCGTCGGAGGTCGAAACGACACCCTGTGCCAGCTGCTCCTCGAAGAGAACGGTGTCCAATCCGATGTCGAACGAGCGCGCCAGCAGTGAGCGTGTGTAGCGCACGACGTGCGCGGGCAGCGCACCGAGTGCCTCGGCCCGGGCCTGGGCCCGTTCCACGAGGTCGGCTCCCCCGGTGAGCTCGCCGATCATCCCCCACTCGAACGCATCGCCCGCGCCGACCTGTTCCCCGAAGAGGAGCATCCGACGCGCTCGGGCGGTGCCGACCAGGCGGGGCAACAACAGCGCAATCGCCCCGTCGGGCACGAGGGAGCGGGCCACGAAGGAGGCCACGAAGCGGGCGTCGTCCGCCGCCATGCAGTGATCGGCTGCCAGCGCCAGGGTGAGTCCCAGGCCGGCGCAGGCTCCGTGCACGGCGGAGACGATCGGGACGCTCGTCCGCAGGATGCGCTCGGTCAGACGGGACGACGACGACGCCATGGCGTTCGTGAGGTCGACGCCCCGTTTGCCGCCGCCGGCCCGTAGGTCCATGCCGGCGCAGAAGCCGCGGCCTTCCCCCCGCAGCACGATGCAGGTCGTGCCGTCGGACTCGGCAACATCGAGCGCACCGAGCAACTGGTCCCGCAGCGCCGCGTCAATGGCGTTGTAGGCGTCGGGGCGATTGAGCACGAAGTGCGTGATTCCCCCCGACCGCTCCACCAACAGCTCCATTATCGATGACTGTACCGAAAGACTTCCGGTACCGCTACCATCGGCCCGTGCCGTCGCCACCCGTCCGCACCCGAGTGGCCGTGGTCGACGGGGTGGGCGGCGACCCGGAAGCCGCCGCGCTGGCCCTCGAGGCGTTCGACCCCGGTTCGACGGACCTCCTCCTGGGCTGGGTCCCGCAAGGACAGTTGCTCTCCGGGCTCGACCGCTACGCCCACGTCGCCACCGTGATGGGCGGGTTCGCCCTACGCGGTCCGATCGACGCCGGAACCGTGCGGTACGTCACGGCACGCCTCGGTACCGTCCCCGCCCTTCTGCAGGGTCCGCTGCAACCCGATGTGCTCGTCGCCCCCCTGGCGCCCGTCGACGGCGGGTTCCTCTCGACCACCGAGTCCGCCTGGCTACGGGCCGCCATCGATGCCGGCGCAGAGGTGCTGGGGATCGAACGCAGCGGGGTCCCCGTGCTCGACGCCGGGCCGCCCATCCCGGCCGATCGGGTCCGAGTGGTCGGGCGGAGCAGCGCGCCCCCGACGGAGGTCCGATGGGGAATCCCGCAGGACGTCCACCGTGCCATCGCTGAACGGGTCGTGTCCCTCATTCCGGAGGGCGCCCGGGTGCAATACGGCCCCGGCCCCGTGGGTACCGCCGTCATCGATGCCATCGAGCGCCCGGTGCGAATCGACACCGGGATGCTGTCGGACGCCGTCGTGGAGCTGGACCGCCGCGGGCTCCTCCTCGGCCATGCCTACGCCCCCTACTGCGGCGGCACCCACGCGCTCTACGACTGGGCGTCCGGGCACGCAGTCGTCGACCGCATCGAGCACACGCACGATCCCGTCCGCCTCGCCGGTGAGCCACCGTTGATCGCGGTGAACACGGCGCTCGAGATCGACCTGGACGGGCAGGTGAACGTCGAGGCCGTCGGGGGCTCCGCCGTGGCCGGTATCGGCGGCCATCCCGACTACTCGTTCGGGGCCGCCCGGTCGGCCACGGGGATCAGCGTCGTGGCGCTCCCCACCCGGCGCGGGCCCCACCGCACCCTGGTGGAGCGCCTGGCGGCGCCGGTCACCACGCCGTCGCACGACGTCGACGTCGTCGTGACCGAGCACGGCGTCGCCGACCTCCGCGGCTTGGACCGGTCGGCCCGGCGCGCGGTCCTGGCGGCGCTCTGGCCGTGAGGACGTCGGTTGTGGGCGACCGGGGACGCCGTTATAGTGACCCTTACGATATTGGCGTCGACTGTCGCCGGGGGCGGAGGTGAGTGTGACCGAGCAACGTCTGAGGAGGCTGGTCGACGAGGGGCTCGCTCCCGGGCGCCACGGGCGAGGCCCCGGCGTCGCACCATGACCGTGACCGCCCCCGGATCACCCACGCAACTGCGCGGGGCGCTCAGCGACTGGTTGCGAGCGCACGGAGAGGAGCACGCGGCCGCCCGCGCCGAGAACGAGCCTGTTGCCATCGAGGACGCGATGCGCGTGGACCGTGTCTTCCAACGGGCGCTCTGGGATGCCGGGTTCACCCGGCACGGTTGGCCCGAGTCGGTGGGCGGGACCGGCGGCAGCGCCGAGCTCCGGGCCACGATCTACGAGCACCTGTCGCTCGAGGGATACCGGATTCCCCTGCCGCTCAGCACCCTCGAGGTGCTGGGACCGGTGATGGTGCAGGTTGCACCGGATCTCTGTGTGCGCTTCCTCGGTGCATGCATCCGGGGCGACGAGGTGTGGTGCCAAGGGTTCTCCGAACCTGAAGCCGGGAGCGACCTGGCAGCGCTGCGGTGCCGGGCCGTTCCCGACGGCGACGGCTGGCGGGTGACCGGGCAGAAGCTCTGGTCGAGCTTCGGCAGCATGTCCGACAAGTCCGCAGCCCTGGTGCGCACGGGGCCCGAGGGTCACCGGGGCATCAGCATGTTCCTCATCGACCTCGATTCTCCCGGCATCGAGGTGCGGTCGACCAGGGCCAGCAGCGACCGCAACGAATTCGCCGAGACCTTCTTCGACGAGGTGTTCGTCCCCGGCGACCGGGTCGTCGGGGAGGTCAACGCCGGCTGGGGCATCGCCATGACGCTCCTGCAGTGGGAGCGCGGCATGTACGCCTGGCAGCGACAGGTCGTCCTCCACGCCCGCCTGGCCGAGATCGCGCGCGCACTCCCTCACCCGACCCCCGCGCAGGCGAGGGCCATCGCGGACGCCTGGGTCCGCGTCACCGCACTGCGCTCGGCGGCCGCCCGCACCGTGCGACGGTTGGCCGCCGGCGAGAACCCGGGTCCGGAGATCTCCGTCGACAAGGTGCTCTTGGCCACGACGGAACAAGCGGTCGAAGACCTCTTCCGCGTGCTCGATCCCGCCGGATTCGTGCTCGGGGAGACAGACCGCGACGCCCTGCACCGCTCGGATTGGTTCTACGCCCGGATGGCCACGATCTACGGCGGCGCGATCGAGATACAGCGGTCGATCATCGCGGAGCGCGTTCTTCGCCTCCCCCGGGCGGGTGGGCGATGACCTTCGTCCAAGACGAGCTCCAGCGAGCGGCCGACGAGCTCTTCGGGGGCCGAACCGGGCCGCTGACCTTGACCGAGCTGGCCGAATTGGGGTGGGACGAGCTCGTTGCCGAGGAGCCGGAACTGGCCGTCGGGACGCTCGCCGAGGCGCAGGGGCGGCACCGCGGCAGTTCGCGGATCGTCGAGCTCGAGATGGACCGTGTCCTCGGCGTCGACCCCGTCGCCGGCGCGCTCGGCTTGCCCTGGCAGGGCACCACACTCACAGCGTCGACCGCTGACGTGCTCCTGCTGGCCGACGCGGCCGCGACGCCATCCGTTCTGGTTCCCGTGATGACGGGTGACGAGGTGACGCTGTGCCCGCTGCAGCCCTCCACCCTGACCGCCGTTCCCGTCGGCGGCGTGGACGCCGAGGCCGGTTTCACCCGCGTGACCGGGACGATCGACCCGGACGGTCGTCGCACGGTCCCTCCCGGCACATGGGCCGGCGCCGTCGCCGCCGGCCGGCTGGCCCTGTCGCACGAGTTGATCGGAGTGGGTCAGGCGATGCTGAATCTGGCCGTGCGCCATGTCACGGACCGGACGCAGTTCGGAGTGGCATTGGGCACGTTCCAGGCCGTGCAGCATCGGCTCGCTGACGTGCACGTCGACCTGGAGGCGGCGCGAGCCATCGCCCGCACGGCATGGATCAATGGTGATCCGAGCCTCGCTGCCGCGGCCCACCTTGCTGCCGGGCGAGCCCTCGACACGGCGACTGGCCACTGCCACCAGGTGATGGGGGCGATCGGCTGCACCTGGGAGCACGACATGCACCGATTCATCCGGCGCGGCCTCCTTCTCGGCGTTCTCCTGACTGCGGACGACTCGACGTGGGTCGCCCTCGTGCAGTCGGCCCGATCATCCGAGAGGGTCGAGCTCTTCGGGTAGCCGGCCCGGACAACCATCCGCAACGACGACAGGAGAGAAGCAATGGGCGACATCAGCTGCACCGATCGGGTGTGCATCGTCACCGGCGCCGGCCGCGGCATCGGACGCGAGTACGCGCTGCTACTGGCGCACTACGGAGCCAAGGTCGTCGTCAACGACGTCGGCGGCGCCCGCGACGGAACGGGCCGCGATGCCGGGCCGGCCCAGGAGGTCGTCGACGAGATCACGTCCGCCGGCGGTACCGCGGTCGCCAACACGGACGACATCGGCACCTGGGACGGTGGGCAGGCCATCGTCCGCCAGGCCGTCGACACCTTCGGCGAGCTCCATGTCGTCGTCAACAACGCCGGGATCCTGCGGGACCGGATGCTCTTCTCCATGACGGAGGCCGAATGGGACGATGTCATCCGGGTGCACCTCAAAGGGACGTTCGTCACCTCACGGCACGCGGCGGCGTACTGGCGCGACCAGGCCAAGAACGGCGTTGAGAACGAGGCGCGTCTCATCAACACGACGTCAGTGGCGGGCCTTTATGCCAATCCGGGCCAGACCAACTACGGCGCGGCAAAGGCGGGCATCGCCGCCTTCACCCAGATCGCCGCGCTCGAGCTCGGCCGGTACGGCGTGACTGCCAACGCGGTGGCTCCCGGCGGCCTCACCCGGCTCACCGAAGACCTCACGTTGCCCGACGAGATGCTCGATCGGTTCCAGCCGCGCTGGGTGGCACCGCTCGTCGTGTGGCTCGCCTCTCCCCGGTCGCACGACATCACCGGGCAGGTGTTCGAGTCGTCCGGCGTCGTGTTCGGAGTCGCTGAGGGCTGGCGCCGCGGGCCGTCGACGACCGACGTTCCCGCCACACCCGAGGAGGCCGAGGCTCTGGCGCGCAAATTCCTGGCCGACGCCACGCCCCGGACGACCATGGCGGACGTCGTCTGATGGCCCGCGTGGCCATCGTGACGGGAGCGAGCCGGGGAATCGGAGCCGCCATCGCCGGGCGTCTGGCGGGGCACGGCATGCACGTCGCGGTGACGGCACGGACACTCGAGCCCGAACCCGACCGGCAGGGATCCCTGACCGATGTGGTCCAGCGCATCCGCGCCGCCGGTGGCACGGCCGTTCCGATAGGAGCGGACCTCTCCGACCCCGAAGACCGCCGGCGCATCGTCGACGAGGCGACACGCCAACTCGGTCCCGTCGACGTCCTGGTCAACAACGCCGCCGTCACCTTCTTGTACCCCTTCACCGAGTTTCCCGAGAAGCGGTGGCGGCTCATGTTCGAGGTGCAGGTCCGGGCACCCTACGAGCTCGCCCAGCTGGTCGTCCCGGGAATGGTGGAGCGCGGTGAAGGCTGGATCCTCAACATCTCGTCGAAGATCGCGGTCCACCCGGAGGGGCCCCCGTTCCCCGCGGTCCATGTGGCGCCGTGGACGACCTATGGCATGGTCAAGGCCGCGATCGACCGCTTCTCCACTTCCCTCGCCGCCGAGCTCTTTCCCAACGGGGTGGCGGTCAACGCCCTGGCGCCCTGGGACAACGTCGCCACCCCGGGCGCCACGGCGCACGACCTGGTGGAGGGTTTCCCCCTCGAGAGCCCCGAGTTGATGGCAGATGCCGCCCTGGTCCTGTGCACGGGAGATCCGGCGGTCCTCACCGGCCGCGTGGCCTACAGCCAGCCGTTGCTGGCCGAGCTGGCATCCGGCGCTCTGGAATCACGATGACCGATCCACGAACGGGAGGTTCCATGTCCAACACGCGTGACGCACTCATCATCGACGGAGTCCGTACCCCGAGGGGCAAGGGCCGGGCCACCGGAGCGCTGCACCACCTGCACCCGCAGGACCTCTTGGGACAGTGCCTCAATGCGCTCGTCGAGCGCAACGGCTTGGACCCGTCCGAGGTCGATGACGTGATCATGGGCAACGGCAATTCGGTCGGCGACCACAACGCCGACATCGCCCGCCTCGCCGTGCTCGACTGCGGATGGCCCGTGGAGGCCCCCGGGCTGACCATCAACCGCTTCTGCGGGTCGGGGCAGCAGGCGGTCAGCCTCGCTGCGATGGGCATCCGCGCCGGCTTCCAGGAGCTCGTGGTCGCGGGCGGGGTGGAGTCGATGTCGCGTTGGCCGGCCGACCAGACACCGCTCTTGATCGACGGGGACAATCCGCACCTGCGCCAGCGCTACCCGATGGTGCCTCAGGGGATCTCGGCCGACGCCATCGCCGCGCTCGAGGGGTTCTCGAGGACCGACTGCGACGAGCTCGCGGTCACCAGCCAGGAGCGCGCCGCCAAGGCGATCGCCGAGGGACGCTTCGATCGCAGCATGATCACCGTGCGCAACCCCGACGGCACGGTGGCCCTCGACCGCGAGGAGCACCCCCGTCCCGGCACCACGCTCGAGACGCTGGCCGGGCTCTCCCCGTCCTTCCAGGCAATGGGGACCGAGACCCTCCCCGGCATGGACCGGCCATTCGACGCCATGATCGCCGACGTCTACCCGGGCGTCGGAACGCTCGAGCACGTCCATCATCCGGGAAATTCGTCAGGCGTGGTCGACGGCGCCTCGGCCATGCTGCTCGCCTCGCCGGAGTTCGCCCAGGCCAACGGTCTCGTGCCTCGGGCGCGGATTGTCATGGGGGCGACCGCAGGAGCCGAGCCGGTGATCATGCTGACGGCACCCGCTCCCGCCGCCCGGCGTTGCCTGCAGCTCGCCGGTATGACCATCGGCGACATCGACCTGTGGGAGATCAACGAGGCGTTCGCGTCTGTCGTCCTCAAGGCACACCGCGACCTCGAGCTCGACCCCGAGAGGGTCAACGTGAACGGCGGCGCCATGGCGCTCGGACACCCGATCGGAGCCACGGGGGCCATGCTGATAGAGACAGCACTGGACGAGCTCGAGCGCACCGATCGCTCGACCGCGCTCATCGCAATGTGTACCGGCGGCGGAATGGGAACGGCCACCATCATCGAGCGCATCTGAGCGCTCGTGGACTTCGCGTACACGCCCGAAGAAGACGCCTTGCGGGACGAGGTCAAGACCTGGCTCGAGGGACACCTCGTGGGCGAGGCGGCGCAGCTCGGGCAATCCACCCGCTTCACCCCCGAGGACTGGAAGGTGTGGGTCACCTGGGAGCAGGAGCTCGGTCGAGGCGGTTGGGTCGGGCTCTCGTGGCCCAGGACTTTCGGAGGGCGCGAGGCGACCGTCACGGAGGAGCTGGTCTTCGCACAGGAGTACGCCCTGGCCGATGGCCCGGTCCGCGCCGGCTTCTTCGGGGAGAGCCTGCTCGGGCCCACCCTCATCGCGTTCGGATCCGAAGAGCAACAGGCCCGCTTCCTGCCGGCGATCCTGCGTGGCGAGGAGTACTGGTGCCAAGGCTTCAGCGAACCGGGGGCGGGCTCGGACCTGGCCTCGGTGACGACCCGGGCGGTGGTTGACGGTGACGCGTGGCGCGTCGACGGACAGAAGGTATGGACGAGCCAAGCGCAGTTCGCCGACTGGATCTTCGTCCTCTGCCGGACCGAGAAGGACTCGCAGCGGCACCACGGGCTCAGCCTGTTGCTGGTCCCGATGGACCAGCCCGGGGTGGACGTCCGGCCGCTGGTGGAGATGACGGGAAGCGACCACTTCTGCGAGGTCTTCTTCGACGGCGCCCGCACAGGTGCCGACCACGTCGTCGGCGCCCCGGGCACGGGGTGGGAGGTCGCCATGGGGACGCTGGGCTTCGAACGCGGCACCGCCTTCTTGGCCCAGCAGCTCCGCTTCGCC
>CAYWDQ010000091.1:0-11869 GCA_964457065.1 uncultured Acidimicrobiaceae bacterium
GGTTGATAGTCCTTCAGGACCTCGCGGGCCACGGTGACCTTGTGGACCTCGGTCGGCCCGTCCACCACGCTCATGACAGGGGCCGCCATCCACATGCCGCCGAAGGGCATTTCGTTCGACACACCCAGCGCCCCGTGCGCGTGCATGGAACGCCACACGGCGTCGTGCAGGACCTTGGGGGTGAGGGCCTTGATGGCGGCGATGTTCTTCCGGGTCCGCCGGTAGTCCTTCACCTGGTCGATCTCCCAGGCGGTGTAGAGCACCAAGAGGCGGAACTGCTGGAGCTCGGCGTAGGAGTCGGCGATGTCACCCTGGATGAACTGCTTCTTGGCCAACAAGGTGCCCTGGGTCTCGCGGCTCAGCACCCGCTCGCACAGCAGGTCGAGGGCCCGCTGACACATGGCGACGGTCCGCATGGCGTGATGGACCCGCCCGCCGCCCAGGCGGGTCTGGGCGATGGCGAAGGCCTGGCCCTCACCGCCGAGCAGGCTCTCCGCCGGGACGCGCACGTCCTCGTAGTGGATGAGAGCATGCATCGCCTGGTCCTCGGACTCGCCGCTCAGCCCGACGTGGCGCTCGATGTTCACCCCCGGCGTATCCGTCGGGACGAGGAACATCGACGCCCCCTTGTACACCGCGACGTCGGGGTCGGTGACGACCATGACGATCAGGAAGGCCGCGGTGCGGGCGTTGGAGGAGAAGTACTTCCATCCGTTGATGACCCACTCGTCACCGTCGCGCACGGCGCTGCAGGTGAACTGCTGCGGATCGGAGCCCGCCTGGGGCTCGGTCATGGAGTACGACGAGAAGACCTCCCCGTTGAGCAACGGCTCGAGGTACTTCTTCTTCTGCTCGTCGGTCCCGTAGTGGGCGATGATCTCCGCGTTGCCGGTGTCGGGCGCCTGGGTGCCGAACACGATGGGGGCCCATTGCGACACCCCGAGGATCTCGTTGAGCAGGGCCAGCTTCACCTGGCCGTACCCCTTGCCACCGAGCTCGGGCCCGAGGTGGGCGGCCCAGAGGTCCTGGTCGCGCACCGCCTGCTTCATCGGGTCGACGATCGGCCGCAGCTCGTCGTCCAGCGGGTGGAACTGGCGGTGGGGATAGAGGATGTCGAGTGGCTCGATCTTGTCCTGCACGAACTGACGTGCCCAGTCCAACTTCTCTTGGAACTCGGGCTCGGTTGAGAAATCCCAGGCCATGGCCTTCCCTTCTGGTGGTGTGGCCGCCGCCGGACGGCGGCGGGTTCTCGTCGGAACTGGACCTACTTCGCGACGGCCCCCCGGTTGGCGGGGTCTGTCGCGATCACGGATGCGTCGGTGACGACGAGGCCGGCCAGGAGTCGCTCGTAGCACTCACTGATCTGCCGGCGGGCATCCTCGGGATTCTCGGCGTGCGCGACGTACATGGCCGATTCGGTGCCGAGCGCGGAGAGGAGATGAGCCAGCGGGTCGATGGGCTGGGGCCGCAGCACGCCCTCGTCCACGGCGTCGCGCAGGTACTCGGCGATCTTGTCCGTGGGCCCGTTGCCCCGTTCGGCGAGGTACCGCCATCCGAGGACCGCCGGACCGTCGATCAACACGATCTGGCGGTAGGACTCGTTGGAGCACGCGGCCTCGAGGTAGATCTCGCTGTTGGCCCGGAAGAGTGTCCACGCGCTCGCGCTGGGGTCGTTCGATCGACGCCAGAGCAGCGGTGCCACCTCCGCGACCACCTCCTCGTGGACGGCGCGGAAGAGATCTTCCTTGTCACGGAAGTGGTGATAGAGCGCACCCCGGGTGAGTCCGGCCTGCTCCGCGATCTCCTCGGTGCGGGTGCTCTGGAACCCGTCCCGGGTGAAGAGCCGGCGAGCGGTGTCGAGCAGGGCGCGGCGGGTGTCCCGGACATGGGCCGCCCGCAGACCGGTGGCCGCAGGAGCCGGGCCATCCCGCGTGGGATCGGTTCGATTCACGGTGTTTCCAACATACAGAATGTTTGGCACGGGCGCATCCTCCGGTCCTCGTGGTACCGCAGGGCTGCTCAGCGCCCCGATCGGGCGGCCCCGACGTTCGCGGCACGGTCCAGATACGACCGAGTACGAGCCCGGGAGCACGGCCCCGAGCACCGTCGGCCGTCCGGCGCGGAGGCCGGTCGGATGGAAGGGAGCGGCCCGGGCGACCGCGCACCCGCCGGCCCGCGGTGCGGCCGGCTGCACGACCCGCACCGCGGCTGGCGCAGGGACGGAGCCGGATCGCGACGTCATCGACTTCTCGGCGAGCTCGGCGTTCCGCGCCCCCGAACCGGACGGAGTCGCCGTTGATTTGGGGACGATCCGAGGGTCAGAGTGTCGATCCGAGGGTCGCGGTCCGCTGCGTCGTCGTCTTGCTTCCCGAGACCTTGGAGAATAGAACTAGCGCGTTCGGGAACGCGACTGCCGACCGGGAGGGACCATGAAGGATTTCCAATTCGTGAAGTACGAACCTCAAGATGACGGTTCGATCGTTCGGATCATCCTGAACCGCCCTGAGGCGCGCAACGCGCAGAACCGGGGTTTGCTGGTCGAGCTCGACGAGGCCTTCCTGGCGGCGGAAGCGGACGACAACGTCCGCGTGGTCATCCTCAGCGGAGAGGGGAAGATGTTCTCCTCCGGCCACGACATGGGCTCCAAGGTCGCGATCGCCGAGCGGCGCGGTGGCGAGAACGCTCACCCGACGAGCGAGATCAACGGCGGCACTCGCCTGGGGGCGGAGAGCCTCATGCTGCAGGAGTGGCACTACTTCTTCGAGAACACGCGCCGCTGGCGGAATCTGCGCAAAATCACCATCGCCCAGGTGCACGGCGACGTCTTCTCGGCCGGGCTGATGCTGCTGTGGGCCTGCGACCTCATCGTCGGCGCCGACGACGTGACCTTCGCCGACGTCGTGGGGACGCGGCTGGGCATGTGCGGCATGGAGTACTTCGCGCACCCATGGGAGTTCGGGGCCCGCAAGACGAAGGAGCTCATGCTGACGGGTGACTCCATCGACGTTCACGAGGCCTATGCGCTCGGCATGGTCAGCAAGGTGTTCCCGGCCGCCGAGCTCGCCGAGCGCACCCTCGAGTTCGCCCGCCGCATCGCGAAGGTCCCCACCATGGCAGCGCTCATGATCAAGGAGTCGGTGAACCAGACCCAGGACAATCAGGGCTTCTACACGTCGCTCAATGCCTGCTTCACCCTCCACGAACTCAACCATGCGCACTGGGCGTGGGTCAACGAGGACCACTACCCGATCGCGCAAGAGGACTCCGGTGTGCCGAATTGGAGGTCGGCACCGCCGGTCGTTCCCTCGCTCAAGGACCAGGTCAGAGCAGAATCGCCGAATTAGCTGCCTGCGCAGGCGGCAGGGCTCAACGGCCCGTGGTCTGACCCTCCGGGAAGGAGCGGACCATGTTGTCCTGCACGAAGGATCCGACGAGGTCGCCGTCGGCGCTGAAGATGTGAGCGCGACCGTAGGTCCGACCCCGTCCCGCGTACGGACTCTCGTGTGCGAGCAGATGCCATTGCCCCGCATCGACCGGTTCATGGAAAGTGAGGGTATGGCTGAGCACGTTGGTCGAGATGGATCGGTGGGCCATGGACTGACCCACCCCGGCATGTGGCCGCATGGCCGTACCGATCAGGAAGCCATCCGTGGCGTAGGCCAGGAGCGCCTGACCGAGCACCCCGGTGGCCCGAGCGCCCGGGAAGCGGACCCAGACGAAGAGCTCCGGTGGCCCGATTGCATCAGGATCCGAGATGTCGACCCCACCGACCACGCGGAGCTCCCAGAAGTCACCGCTGCCCAGCGGCTCGGCGTCCTCGGGGGTGCCGGTGTCAGGAGGAGTCGCGCCGTACCGGATGAGATCGGGTTCCGCCGCGCTCAACAGCGCGAGGGAACGGGTGCACAGGCGCTCACCCTGCCGGATGGTGACCGTCGCACTGGCCAGTGCTCGGCCGACGTGCATGGCCTCGACCTCGACGTCCAATGGCTGGTCGCGATCCGCGCCCCGGGCGAAGATTGTGTGCACCGACTTCAGCACCTTCTCCTGGTCGATGGCGGACGCCGCCACGATGGCCTGCGCCAAGATCTGCCCCCCGAACACGACGTTGCCCGCGCCCTCGGCAAAGTTCTGGGCCCGGAACCTCCCCGGTCCCGTCTTCTCGAGAGTGAGCACTTCCAGGAGCTGCGATGCGTCGGACATGCAGACCTTCTATCTCAGTGCCGGCCGGTCGTCCAGGTACCGAATCAGTCGGACGGGCCCAGGGGCGGACGGGCCGCGGCGGCCCGCACGGTCGCCACCACCTCGTCGTTGGAGGCGCCTGGACCGAGCACGGCGGCCACGCCCTCGTCGAGGAGGATCGCGACGTCATCGGGGGGGACGATGCCGCCGATGACGACCGGCGTGTCGAGGCCGGCAGCCTTCAGCGCGCCGACCACGGCGGGCGCGAGTGTCAGGTGCGCCCCATTGTGCATGGAGACCCCGACCACGTCGACGTCCTCCTGTGCGCTCATCGCTGCGATCGTCTCGGGGGACTGGCGGAGGCCGGCGTAGACCACCTCGAACCCCGCGTCGCGCAGAATGCGGGCGACGACCCGCAGGCCGCGATCGTGCCCGTCGAGCCCGACCTTGGCCATGAGCACGCGCAGAGGCCGACCGGTGGTGTCGCCCGCCATGCTCAGGCGACGTGGCGCTCGTAGAAGAGACCGAAGACGGACTCGAGGGCGCCCATTGCCTCCCCGACCGTGACGTGGTGCAGCGCCGCCTCTATGAGGGCCGGCATGAGGTTGATCGTCGAGTCGGCCGCCTCCGCTGCGATGCGAGCCAGCGAGCGGCGCACCGCGTCGTCGTCGCGGGACTGCTTGACTGTTGCGAGACGCTCGAGCTGGGACGACTCGACGCCCGGGTCGATGGACAGCGTGGATGGGGCCACCCCGTCGTCTTCGACGTAGCCGTTGACACCCACCTGGACCCACTCGCCCCTGGCGATCTTGGACTGGAACGCGTAGGCGGAGTCCGCGATCTCCGAGACGAACCAGCCGTCGTCGATACAGGCGAGCACCCCCTGGAGCATGGAACCCGACCCGGCGTCGTCGAGATGGGCGAAGATGTCCTCCGCCTGGCGCTCCATCTCGTCGGTGAGCTCCTCGACGAACCACGAGCCGCCGAGCGGGTCGGCGACGTGCACGACACCGGACTCCTCGGCGATGACCTGCTGGGTGCGCAGCGCGAGACGTGCGGCGTGCTCGGTGGGGAGGGCGAGGGCCTCGTCGAACGCGTCGGTGTGCAGGCTCTGGGTGCCTCCGAGCACCCCGGCGAGTGCTTCGATGGCCACGCGCACCAGGTTCACCTCGGGCTGCTGGGCCGTGAGCGACACTCCGGCCGTCTGGGTGTGGAAGCGCAGCTGTGTCGAGCGCCCGTCCGTGGCCCCGTAGCGCTCGCGCATCCAGCGTGCCCAGATGCGACGAGCGGCGCGGTACTTGGCGATCTCCTCGAAGAAGTCGATGTGGGCGTTGAAGAAGAAGCTGAGCCTGGGCGCGAAGTCGTCGATCGCGGCGCCCGCGGCCAGGGCCGCCTCGACGTAGGCGAAACCGTTGGCCAGCGTGAAGGCGAGCTCCTGGGCGGCGCTCGAGCCGGCCTCGCGAATGTGGTAGCCGGAGACCGACACCGGATGCCAACGCGGCATCTCCGCCGTGCAGAAGCGCATCACGTCGCTCACCAGGCGCACCGAGGGCCGAGGCGGGAAGACGTACTCCTTCTGAGCCTGGTACTCCTTCAAGATGTCGTTCTGGAGGGTGCCCGACAGTGCGCTCCGCTCGACGCCGGTCTGGTCGGCGACGGCGATGTACATGGCGAAGATCGGTGCCGCGGGCGAGTTGATCGTCATGGAAGTCGACACCCGGCCGAGATCGATGCCGGCGAAGAGGGTCTCCATGTCGACCACCGTGTCGACTGCGACCCCGGCCCGGCCCACCTCACCCTTGGCCCACGGGTCGTCCGAGTCGCGGCCCAGCAGGGTCGGCATGTCGAAGGCGGTCGAGAGCCCGTCCCCGCCGGCGCGCAGCAGCTCCTTGAAGCGGCCGTTGGTGTCCTCGGGCGAGCCGAAGCCGGCGAACTGGCGCATGGTCCACAGGCGCGAGCGGTACATGGACGCGTACGGTCCGCGCGTGTAGGGGTAGGTGCCGGGCAACTCTGCGCCCTCAGGCCCGTAGACGGGCTCGAGGGGAACGCCCGACATGGTCTCGAAGCGCGCCGGCCGAACCGGCGAGCGGTCGAACTCCTCCTGCCACGTGCGCCTGTCGGCCATCCCCCAATGATACTTAAATGTCAAAGTAACTTCCGACCGTCGCTCAGACGAAGTCCCCGGCGGACCGGCGGAGGTCCGCCAGGAGGTCGAAGAGGAGACGGCTCGCCGACGGGTCGATCCCGAGGTCCGCGAACAGCGACCCGTTCATCGCCTCGGTGGCCTCCAGGGCGGTGCGCCGACCGGCGACGGTCAGCCAGGCCAAGGTCCCGCGGCCGTCATCGGGGTTGGAGCGGCGGGTCACGAGGCCTCGTCCCTCCAGGCGATCGACCGCGTTGGTCACGCTCGCCGCGTTGACCTGGAGTCGCTCGCCGATCTTCCCGAGCGGGAGTGCGCCTTGTTGGGAGAACGAGAGGAGCATGAGGACCTCATAGCGAGCGAAGGTGAGGTCGTACGAGCGCAGCGTTGCGTCGGCGCGGGTCAGAAAGACCTGCTGCAGGCGCATGATGGAGGTCACCAGGGCCATCGCGGGAGCCTCGTCAGGCCACCCGTGGACCTCCCACTGGCGCCGGGCCTCGGCGATCGGATCGAATGACAGTCGCCGGCTCTCGACCACGGGGGCACGCTAGATCGGGTGGCACGCCCCGACCTCCGGGCCGGCCTGGTGGCTCAGTCTGCCGTGAGGGAGGCTGGGAGGGCGCAAGCTGAGAACGGCCCTCTCTGGATCTAAGAACGGGCTCGGAACCTGAGCCGCGAGAAGATGACGTGGCAGCCAGTCCGCTGGCCTGCATCGCATCCGGTTCGGATCTCGTCACTCCGTCGCAACCGCTGGTTTTCCAGCCTGTGAGGGATCATCTGCGGCCGTGGGGATCACCCCAGAAACGCGATATCCAAAAATCAGAACGCCATAGTCCGTTCAAGGCTCTTCGGTTATAGTGACCCGCGACGGCGAGACAAGAGAGTGATCACTCACATGTTAACTTGTTTGTCTCACTGGGGCAGGCGCGACACCAAATCTGTTGTTGTCGAAGGAACTCGGGGCGCAGCAGAGGCGTCGCACAACGGGACTGAATAACAAGGCGCGGCTGCGCTGCAAGGGGGCGCCGGATGCTCGAATTCGTGATCGCCGGGCTGGTACTCGGTGGGATATACGCCATCGCGTCGGCGGGCCTGGTCATCACCTACACCGCTTCGGGCATCCTCAACTTCGCCTTCGGCGCGATGGCGTTCTTCATCGCGCGCTTCTACTACTACCTCCACACCGAACACAGCTGGGGCATCCTCCCCGCCGCGATCGTCGCCATCGGGCTCGCCGGGCCCTTCATGGGGATCTTCCTCTACGCCGTCCTCTTCCGCTACCTGAGGTTCAACTCGCCCCTGATCAAGGTCGTGGCGACCGTGGGACTCCTCGTCGCCATTCCGGCGCTGGCGACGATCATCTTCGGCAGCGGCGCCATCCTCCAGGCGCCGGGTCTGGCACCCGAGCCCGTCCACGTCTACCAGTTCCTCGGCGTGCCGATCACGCTCGACGACATCATCGTCTACATCTGTGTCGTCGCCACGGTGGTGGTGGGCGCCGCCGTCCTGCGCTTCACCGAGGTCGGCCTCAAGGTGAGGGCCATGGTCGACTCGCCGGCGATGACGGATCTGTCGGGCACGAACCCCGACATCGTGTCCGGCGGCGTGTGGGCCGTCAGCGTCTTCTTCGCAGGGTTGACGGGCGTCCTGGCCGCCCCCATCATCGGGCTCGACCCCAGCAAGTTCACGATCCTGATCGCCGCTGCGCTCGCCGCCGTCATCGCGGCGAAGATGCGCAGCCTCCCCATCGCGGTGGGCGTCGGGCTCCTCATGGGCATCGCAACCTCGCTGGCCGAGCGCTACCTACCCTCGAACAGCCAGTGGTCGGGCGAGGTCATTGACGCCATCCCCTTCATCGTCATCGCGCTGGTGCTGCTCTACAGCCTCGTGCGACGGGGACGCATGGGCGACGTGGAGCGCGTGGGAGGCGCGCTCGACCGGGCCATCACCCCACAGGGAGAGAGCAGGCTCGCAGGTTCGACCAGCAGTGCGCTCGAGTCCGGGTCTCTGGGCCTGATCAGCAAGTACGCAGGTCCGTTCCTCCTCATCGTCGCGGCGGGGGCGCTGCCCCTGATCGTGCAGGGCTACTGGGTGGGCCTCACCGCCGCGGCCTTTGCGTACGCCGTCATCTTCCTCTCGTGGACGCTGGTCACCGGTGAGGGCGGCATGCTCTGGCTCTGCCAGATCACCTTCGCGGGGATCGGGGCCATCACGACTGCGGATCTGGCCACCAACCACGGCTGGCCGGTGCTGGCCGCGGTCCTGGCCGGCGGTGCGATCTCCATGGTCATCGGACTCCTCGTCGGGCTCCTCAGCATCCGGCTGGGTGACCTGTACGTCGCTCTGGTGACGCTCACGTTCGGGCTGCTGGTGGAGAACCTCGTGTTCACACTGCCCTCGTTCGTCAACAGCGGGCTGGGACTGACCGTGAACCCTCCCAGCTTTGCGACCTCTTCCCGCGCCCTGGCTTATCTCTGTCTGGGTGTCTTCGTGATCGTCGCCCTGTTCATCTTGAACTACCGCCGGTCCACGTCCGGGCTCGCGATGAACGCCGTGCGCTGGAGCGACGCGGGCGCGAGGACAACAGGTGTCAGCGTGGTGCAGATGAAGGTGACGGTCGGGGCGCTGGGCGCCCTGGTGGCCGGCATCGGCGGGGGTCTCCTGGCCATTCAGCAGGGCACGGTCGCGCCCGGAACCTTCGACACCTTCCTCGGCGTCGTGTGGCTGGCGGTCCTCGTCACGATCGGCATCCGCTCCACGGCCGCGGCGATGATCGCCGGCATCTCCTTCGTGATGCTGCCGGCGATCGCCCAGGCGTACCTTCCGAGCTGGACGGGCAACCTCCCGGCTCTGCTCTTCGGATTGGGCGCCATTTCGGCGGCGAAGTACCCGGATGGAGCGCTGGCCGAGCAGAGCCGGCGGTTGAGAAGCCAGCTGTTGCGCTTGGCCGACCGCCAGAAGGCGCCATCGGTCGTCGACAGCCTCTCGGGCCCGTCACTCGTTGGTGACGCCGTCGGCACCGGAGCCGGCGCTCCTGAGGGTGCGGTCGCCGTGGGGAAGGCGCCGTGACCGTTCTGGAGACCGAGGTCGGCACCGACGTGTCAGTCCTGTCCGCGCGCGGCATCACGGTGAGATTCGGTGGGCTCAATGCCCTCTCCGACGTCGACCTCGACGTGGCGCCCCGGAGCATTGCAGGCCTCGTGGGGCCCAACGGGGCGGGAAAGACCACGATGCTCGGCGTGCTGTCGGGCCTTCTGCGGCCAACGCACGGGCGCGTCTGGCTGCGTGGTGAGGACGTCACCGACGCCAGCCCGCAGGCACGCGCCCGGAACGGTCTCGCCCGCACCTTCCAGCAGCCCGAGCTCTTCCTCGGACTGACCGTGCGCGAACACCTCGTCCTGGCGGACCGGGTGCATTTCGCACCGCGCCGGCTCTGGCGCGACATGATCGATCCGCGCTCCCTCCTGCCGGCGTCGAGTGCCGAGAACGACAGGGTGGACGGTCTTCTCGAGCTGCTCAATCTCACAAGGGTGGCCAAGGCGCCGGTGGCGGCGCTGCCGTTGGGAGTCTGCCGCCTCGTCGAGGTGGGTCGGGCCATGGCCGGTCACCCACACGTGATCCTGCTGGACGAGCCCCTGTCCGGTCTGGACATGAAGGCGTCGGAAAACCTGCTGTCCGTGTTCCAACGGGTGGTGAACCAGACCGAGCGAGATGTGTCCCTCTTGCTGGTGGAGCACGACGTGGCGGCGGTCCTGGCCCTCTCGAACTGGATCTTCGTTCTCGACTTCGGGGAGCGCATCGCGGCGGACTGCCCCGACGTGGTCCGCCGGGACCCGGCAGTTCGATCCGCATACCTCGGCGACGAGGAGTCCGTCGAGAACGAGCCGGAAATGCCCGCCACTGGCGACGAGGGCGGTGTGCAACCGTGAGCGAGCCCATCCTCAGGATCGAGGACCTCGACGTCCGCTACGCCTCGTCCCAGGCGCTGTTCGGCGTCTCGACCGAGGTGGCCGCAGGATCGGTCCTCGCCGTCCTGGGCGCCAACGGGGCGGGAAAGAGCACGCTGGCACGGGCGGTTTCGGGCCTCGTGGCGCCCTTCGGTGGACGCGTCCTCTTCAACGGTCGCGACATCACGGGCAAGTCCGCGCACTACGTGCGCCGGCTCGGACTGACCTATATCCCCGAGGGCCGCGGCATCTTCCCGGGCCTCACGGTCATCGACAACTTGAGGATGGCGGTGGCCCAGGAGAAGCGGCCCGAACGCGGCCCCGCCATCGACCGGGCCATCGACATGTTCCCGGTGCTCGGTTCCCGCAGAACCCAGCTCGCGGGCAGCCTGTCCGGGGGCGAGCAGCAGATGCTCGCACTGGCCCGCGCCGTGGCGGTGCTGCCCAAGTTGATCATCGCCGACGAGATGTCCCTCGGCCTGGCGCCCCAGATCGTCGAGGCCGTCTTCCAGAGTCTGGAAGAAACCCGCCGAGCCGGCGTCACGATCGTGTTGAGCGAGCAGTTCGTGCACCGGGCTCTGTCGTTGGCCGACACCTGCGTCATCCTCACCCGCGGCCGCGTCGGCTGGTCCGGGCCTGCGTCCGAAGCGGGCACCGAGATCATCGACCGGTACCTGGGCGACGCCGACCATCCGGCACCCGCCGCATCATCATGAGCGTCGAGGGGGGTGCGCCTGATCTACAGGGGTGACTGAAATCCGTGTTGTGACGTCGCTACGCTTCGCCGATCGGCGATGGGGCGCCGTTTCCAAATGGTGGCGTGAAGCGCCGCTCTTCGTTCAAGGGAACACCCGCGTTCCCGGGAGGTTTGACTCACAGATGCTTCATTCTCGGTTCTTGAAGGTCTCGCTGGCGTGCACCACGCTGGTCGGACTCGTCACGGCATTCTCCAGTGTCGTGGCCACCGGGGCGTCGGCAACGGGGTCGCCGATCACCCTGGCCTACGTCACTTCGCTCACCGGCCCTGCGGCATCAGAGGACGCCGGCTCGCAGGCGGGATTCCTCGCCCGGATCGACGAGCAGAACGCCATGGGCGGGGTCGACGGGCACAAGCTCGTGCCGCTCGTGATCGACGACCAGACCAGTCCGAGCGTGATCACCACGGCGGTGCAGGACGCCATTTCGAAGGGGGCCTTCGGCATCGTCTCGCAGAGCGCCCTGTTCTTCCTGGCCGACAAGTACCCCGAGGAGCAAGGGGTGCCCGTCACCGGCTCCTACGACGACGGCCCGGAGTGGGGCGAGCAGCCCTTCACCAACATGTTCGCGTCCGACCATGGGAGCGTCGACCCCAAGTACCCGGTCAACACCCTCGTCGGCGGCTTCTTGAAGTCACACGGAGGCACGGTCATCGGGACGTACGGGTACGGCATCTCCCCGCAGTCGGCCGCCGCGGCCAGAGGGGCAGCGGAGTCGTTCCAGGACGCCGGGGGCAAGGTGGGCGTGGAGGACACGACCATTCCCATCGGCGGCACGAACTTCACGGCGGAAGCGCTCATCGCCAAGCAGGACGGGGTGAACGCGATGACCCCGAGCATGGACGACA
>CAYWDQ010000092.1:0-11416 GCA_964457065.1 uncultured Acidimicrobiaceae bacterium
GGCTGCTCGAAGCACTTCCACGGATGCCCGGTCAGCCGGTCGGCCATCCACGCCAGATCCTCCGGATCGGTGACCCCGTAGAACAGCCCCGCCTCCGGCGAGGGAAGGAGTACCAGCTCCATTCCGTCGATCACGGCGCCCGCCGGTCGGGCGGCCTCGATGACCGGCCCGGCGACATCCTTGAGGGACTGCCCGTTCACGGGGTTGGCTGCGTCGAGATACACCAGGCGTCCGACTCTGTCCGCGGCCCTGTCGGCGACGCCGGTGATCACCATCCCGCCGTAGCTGTGGCCGACGAGGATCACGTCGCGCAGGTCTTCGTAGTGCAGCACGGCGGTGATGTCCGTGATGTGCATATCCAGGTCCACATCGGCGCTGAGCAGGTGTGACCGCTCACCGAGGCCGCTCAGGGTGGGGGCGTAGACCTCGTGCCCCGCGGCGCGCAGGAGTCGTGCGACGCGTTGGTAACACCATCCCCCGTGCCCTCCGCCGTGCACCAGTACGTACGTCGCCAAGTTCGTCCTCCCTCTCTTCCATGGATCACGGGAAAGCTATCGGCACATGAAGGTGCCTTCTCTTCCGCCCTTTCCTTCCGCGGCGGTGAGGTCACCGGTCACCCCGCGCCGGTCTGGCTCCGCTCGGGCCAAGGGGGCAGTGCGGCCTCCACGCTGATCTTCGTGTCGTCGAAGCTCAAGTGGTTCGCTATGGCCCGGCATTCCGAGTGTGGTGTGTCGTAGGACCAGGCGACGTCGGGCAGGACCTCTTCGCCGACGGAGGCCGACCAGTACGAGGCCGTTCCCTTGTAGGGGCAGTAGGTCGTGGTGGCACTGGGTCTGAGGACATCCGCGAGGACCTGCTCACGATGTACGTACAGGCGGGGCGCCAGGCAGGTCTCGTACACGCCGATGGTCTCTGTGGTGTCCACGATCACGACGTCGCCCAACGCGACCCGCAGCCGGCGACTCGTGGGGACGCAGTCGACCCGATGGTACGGATTCCGGGGATGCATGAAGACCTCTTCCTCCTCCTCGTACCAGGAATCGACCGCGTCCCACGCCACCCGGACGTAGCCGTCCGCCTCGGGCTCGGCTTCGCTGCTGACCCTGGTCGCGGCTCCGGACGGGAAGGCGTAGGCCGGGGGATATGCGGGGCGGTGCACCAGCAGGACCTGCTCGCTGTCCAGCACGACCGTCCCGGCGATGACGCCGCGCACCCGGCGCGGGAAGGGTTCCACGTAGACCAGGCCGGCGGGCACGGCCTGGTTGAAGCGCCCTGCCGGGCTGGCGCTCAGGGGTCCTCGTCCGGTGGTGAGGCTCACAATGCCCTCCGATCGTCAGGTGGTGCCGCCCGCTGCTCAAAGGCCCGGACCATGGCGTCGACGGAGAACGAGGCCAGGAGACGTCCCTCCTCGTCGTGCACGCGGCATTCCGAGCGGGTCATGCCATCGCCGGCAAACGTCGACACATGGTGGTAGAGCATCCATTGGTCGGCGTGGACGTCGGCGTGAAGGGACAGGCTGATGGCGTTGATCGCCGTCGAGATGGTGCGGTGAGCCTGGTGCTGCCCCACGTCTTGATGCGGGCGCATGGCGGCAGCGATGGACATGTGCCCCGTGAACTGGGCCAGCAGGCCCGCATGCAGACAGGGGTCTTCGGGGACCTCGCTGAACCGCACCCAGGCATCGAGGACCGGCGGTCCGAGGGGTGCACCGGGGTCGTCCCTGTAGGCGCCGTCGACCACCCGGATGTCCCGCCCGGTCACCGACATGTCGTACGACTCGCATGCGTAGGGGCCGGGCACGTCGGGCCGAGCGATGGAGTGGCGAATGAGGTCGGGTGCGGTCACGTCGAGCAGCAGGGTCGCAGTGGCGCATCGCCGTCCCGTTTGGAGTGCGTCGACCCTCAGAGCCGTGAACGACCTTCCTTCGCTCACGGGCTCGACTTCGAAAGACAAGGGCTCTGCCGCGTCGGCCGCGCGTACGAAGACCATGTGGGCGGAGACGGCACGGCGGCCCGGGGCGTGACGGCCGGCTGCCACGACGGCCTGGCCGAGCATCTGGCTGCCCTCCACGACCGGCCGGTGATGGCTGGTTCGAGGAATGCCGGTGTACCGGCGCTCTCCGGCGGGAGCGACATTGAGGACGTCGATGAGTTGTGCGGCGTCTCCCCAGGTGGGGAAGCGCTTGACCGTGACGCCGCGCGGATCGGCTTCACCCATGGGGTCCACGAGCTCGACGACGACCCGTCGATGATCGAAGGTGGCGAATCCGGCCAACCACTCGTGCGGAGACGGTGCGTGGGCGAACGTCTGCAGCACGCCATGGCCGTCGACGGCGTCGACAGCACGGTTCTGCCACTCCGTGGTCGCCACCGAGGACATGCGGCCAGGTGCCTCCGTGCTCCACACTTCGCCCCCCTCGACGGGGAACAGGGCATGGGCAGCCTGGTCGCGATGGAACGCGCCGAGCCGCACGTCCCCGATCGGAAAGAGCAGGAACGGGGGCAGGCCGGGTCGCCCCACCTGGAACACCGAGGACGACTGGGCGACCAGCTCTCCCGCCCACGTGGCACGAGCCGTGAAGGGGCAGGGGACGCGCTCCATGCCGCCGGGTTGTGTGGATGGCACGGCTACTGTCCGGCCCTCAGCCCGTTGACCGCTGTGGTTGCCATGGGTCGAGCGTGAATCAGTGGCGTCGACTGTTCGCAACAGTCAGGGGGAAGAACCCGTTCATCGTGCCCTTGCTCGCCAGCGCGATGGCACGATCGCCGTCGAATCCCTTGTCGTGATGGCCTTCGATGGCAAGCATCAGAGCGATCCCCATGACTGCCCGAGCCGAGATCTCGGGTGATTCGAATTGAAATCCGTAGCGGTCCACGAGTTGACGCCAGGAATCTGCCAGCCGGTCCATGGCGACCACGAAGTGCTCGTCGAAGAAGCGCTTGGCCATCTTCGGATCGCCGAACAGGACAAGCCCGAGCAGAGGAAGGGTTTCCTCCAGGGTGGAGATCAGCTGACGGTAGAGGCCGTTGAGCTCCTCCACCTGCTGTTCGGGCGTGAAGGGGATGTTGGCGTCCACGAGGTCGCTGGCGGCGACGATGTTGTCCACCGCCGTCCGAAGTGGGTCCACCACCGCCTCGTAGAACAACTGATCCTTGCTGTCGAAATGGCGATAGATGACGCCTTCACTGATCCCGCCGTATTCCGCGATGACCTTCACGGTCGTCCCGTTCACGTCGCCGGTCTTGCTGAAGGCGGCCCGGGCGGCTTCGAGAATCGAGCTTCTGCGGGCGTCGGCCTTGAGGCGACGCTGTGGCTTCGGGCTGCTCGGCCCGTTCCCGGCCGCCTCTCTAGCCACCGATTCCCCTGGCGCTACCTCGACCGGTCGCGGTTGGCAGGTGCACGGCGTCACAATAGCGGCCTCGTGCCTAGGATAAGCAAGTGTTCGCTTACGTCGGCTCCGTGTCTCTGGAGGGCGTGCCGGTGCGAGCCGGCGACCGACGCTGGCCTCGGGTGCCCCGACGTGTGAGCATGCTGGTCCCGACGCGGGGACCCTCGGCGGCAAGGGTGGAACTGTCCGGAGGGCCGAAGTGGATTCCATAGAGCACTGGGTTGGTGGTCGGCGAACCCCGGGGACATCGGGGCGCGTCGCCCCCGTTTTCGATCCCGCCCTGGGCGTGCAGACCAAGACGGTGGACCTCGCATCGACGGCCGAGACGGCGGCCGTCGTGCGGTGCGCGGTTGAGGCTGCCAGCCGGTGGCAGCAGTCACCCCTGGGCCAGCGAACCGACAGGTTGTTCCGCTTGCGGGAGCTCCTTGTGGCCCACCGCGACGACCTGGCGGCACTCGTCAGTCGGGAGCACGGGAAAGTCCTCTCCGATGCCGCGGGTGAGGTGGCGCGCGGACTCGAGTGCGTCGAGTTCGCATGTGGCGTGCCACAGATGCTCAAGGGCTCCCACAGCTCCGAGGTGTCGAGCGGGGTCGACGTCCACACCGTTCTCCATCCGCTCGGGGTGGTGGCCGGCATCACGCCCTTCAACTTCCCCGTGATGGTTCCGCTGTGGATGACAGCGAACGCCCTGGCCTGTGGCAATGCGTTCATACTGAAGCCCTCCGAGAAGGATCCGTCACCGTCTCTGTTGCTGGCCGAGTTGGTGCAGGAGGCAGGGTTCCCGGACGGGGTCTTCAACGTGCTGCAGGGTGACGTGGAGGCGGTCGACGCGCTGTTGGCCCACCCTGGTGTCGATGCGGTGTCGTTCGTCGGCAGCACGCCTGTGGCTCGTCACGTCTACGAGACAGGCACCCGTCACGGCAAGAGGGTGCAAGCGCTCGGAGGTGCCAAGAACCACATGGTCGTCATGCCCGACGCCGACGTCGATGCAGCCGCCGACGCGGCGGTGTCGGCGGCCTACGGATCGGCGGGGGAGCGATGCATGGCGATCTCGGTCGTCGTCGCAGTCGGTTCGGTTGCAGACCCCCTGGTGGATGCGATCTCATCCAGGATCGGAGATGTCGTCGTCGGCCCGGGGGACGACCCTGCGTCCATGATGGGTCCTCTCGTGACGGCCGAACACCGCGATCGGGTCGTGTCCTACGTCCTCGGCGCCACCGAAGAGGGCGCGCGTGTCGTGGTCGACGGATCTTCCCGAACGTGGAGCCAGGGTTTCTTCACCGGCTGCTCCCTGATCGACGAGGTCAAGCCGGGCATGCGGCTCTACGACGACGAGATCTTCGGCCCGGTCCTCGGTGTCGTACGCACGGCGACCTTCGACGACGCCGTGGACCTCGTGAACACCAACCCCTACGGCAACGGGGTCGCGCTCTTCACTCGCGACGGTGGCACAGCCCGACGATTCGAACGTGAGGTCACCGTCGGCATGGTGGGCATCAACGTCCCGATCCCGGTACCTGTGGCCTTCTACTCCTTCGGCGGCTGGAAGGCGTCCCTCTTCGGCGACTCGCCGATCTATGGGCCGGAAGGCGTCCGCTTCTACACCCGGCCCAAGGTCGTCACCTCCCGCTGGCCGGAGCCGACCGAGAGCGCAATCGACCTCGGCTTTCCCTCGACCCGGTAGCCGAATCCCTCAGGACGTCAGGACGGGGAGCTTCTCCCAGCCGCGGACGGTGGAGGTACGCGCCTGGACGGCGTTCTCGTTGACTCCGGAGCCGGCGATGCACTAGCTTAAGGCTGGAATTGATTCCAATATTGACGTCACTGTCAATTTAACTCGAGGTGGAACAGACATGGCCCGGAAATGCGACTTCCCCGTCTTCGACGCCGACAACCATCTGTACGAGACGCGCGACAGCTTCACCCGGTACCTGCCGGAGAAGTACAAGAGCGCCATCCGGTACATCGAGGTCGACGGGCGGACCAAGATCATGATCCGCGGGACGGTCAGCGAGTACATCCCCAACCCCACGTTCGACGTGGTGGCCCGACCCGGGGCCCAGGAGGAGTACTTCCGCAAGGGCAATCCCGAGGGGAAGTCCTACCGCGAGATCGTCGGGGAGCCGATGCGCTCCATCCCGGCCTTCAAGGAGCCGGGGCCCCGGCTCGAGCTGATGGACGAGCTCGGTGTCGACCGGACCCTCATGTTCCCGACGCTGGCCAGTCTCCTCGAGGAGCGGATGCGCGACGACCCCGAGCTCACGCACGCCGCCATCCACTCCCTCAACCAGTGGCTCCACGAGGAGTGGACCTTCAACTACCACGACCGGATCTTCACCACGCCGGTCATCACCCTTCCCATCGTCGAGAAGGCGATCGAGGAGCTGGAGTGGGTGCTCGAGCGCGGGGCGAAGACGGTGCTCATCCGGCCCGCGCCGGTGCCGGGGTACGGCGGCTCGCGCTCGTTCGCCTACGAGGAGTTCGACCCCTTCTGGCAGCGGGTCGTCGACGCCGACATCCTGGTGTCCATGCACGCCTCGGACAGCGGCTACTCGCGGTATCTGGGCGATTGGACGGGTCCCTCGGAGTTCCTGCCCTTCCGTCTCGACTCCTTCCGTATGATGGCGCAGGGCAAGCGACCGGCCGAGGACGCCGCCGCGGCGCTGACGTGCCACGGGTTGCTGACCCGCTTTCCCGAGTTGCGGATCGCCTTCGTCGAGAACGGCGCCGACTGGGTCATCCCGCTCTTCGACCACCTCGAGGACACGTACCGCAAGATGCCGCAGGCCTTCGCCGAGAACCCGATTGACGCCTTCAAGCGGAACGTGTACATCAGCCCGTTCCACGAGGACAACCTCGAGGCGATCGCCGGCGCCCTGGGCGCCGACCACATTCTCTTCGGATCGGACTACCCGCACCCGGAGGGGCTGGCGGAGCCGTGCAGCTACCTCGACCATCTGCCCAAGAGCTTCACCGACGAGGACGTCGAGAAGATCATGGGTGGCAATCTCGCTCGCATCATGCGCGTCGGGGTCGCCGTCTAGAGCCGTTCCGAGCTCACCTTCGACTCTTCCGAGCTCACGCCTCGCTGGTCGGACAGTCCCAACGCGTTGATGAAGAGCCGCGCCAATTGGTCCACGGCCGTGTCCATGCTGGTGTCGACCGCACCCTGCACGAGCCACATCTCCGGGAATCTTCCCGTCATCGCGCCGAGTGCCGCGGCCGCGATGGTGGGGTCCAGGTCGGGATCGGCGAGCCCGTGCTCTTGTAGACGGCGGATGGACGAGGCGACCTGCCGGGAGTAGTGCCCTTGGCGCTCCAGGCGAGAGGCACTGACCTGCTTGTCGTAGCGGGACATCTGCTCAATCACCCCGATGATCCGCGCTTCGCGCTGGTAGTTCTCGAGATGCCGCCGCAGCGCTTCACGAATGCGCTCTGGCGGCGTGGCGCGGGACTCGGGATCGAGGATCACGCCGCTCATCGGTTCGCCGAGCGTCTCCTCGACGGCGGCGGCGACCTCTCGGAAGATCTCCTCCTTGGAGTCGAAGTAGTGGTAGAAGGAGCCGTGCGAGAGCCCGGCCCGCTCGGCGATATCCGAGATGCGAGCTTCGAGGAAACCATGTTCCTCGAAGATCTCCTTCGCCGCCTCGAGCAGTCGGACCCGTGTCCGTGTCCCCTTCAGCGAGCGAGGACCGTTCGGCCTCTCGCTGTCGTCCGGGGCTGATGTCGGCAACCGATCTCCTTCTCGTGGCCTCTTTGCTTCGGAGAGGGTAACGCAACGGCCCCTGCGTACCGCAGGGGCAAGTGCGTGAACACTTACTTGTATGCGTGCTGCGGCCATTGTTACCATCTGAGCCGTTCACCTCGCCCGACGCGACTGGAGCGAGGCTGAGGACGGGCTCACCCGAGCACACGCAGGTAACGTCCTGATTCCGAACTACGCACCCCGGAGGCCACGTGCACCAGCTTCTCGCCAGCCTTTCTCCCTCGTCGGTGGACATGGCGCTGTTCTTGACCCGCATCGCCCTCGGGGCGGTGTTCCTCGCGCACGGCATCAACCACATCTTCGGAGGTGGGAAGATCGCCGGGACCGCCCGTTGGTTCGAGGGGCTCGGGATGAAGCCGGGCATCGTGCATGCCTGGTTCGCCAGTCTCACCGAGATCGGGGCCGGTGCGCTGCTCGTCCTCGGACTGGCGACGCCGATCGCTGGCGCGGGAGTCGTCGGCGTGATGCTGGTCGCCTGGATCACCAATCACCGCAAGAACGGCTTCTTCATCTTCCGTCCCGGGGAAGGGTGGGAGTACGTGATGGTGCTGACGGTGCTGGGTGTCGCGGTCGGCACCCTCGGGCCCGGTCAATGGAGCATCGACGGCCACGTGCATGCGCTGACCCAATTGTGGGGCTGGCCCGGTTTCGCGATCTCGCTCGGCGCCGGCGCGCTGGGGGCAGCATTGTTGCTGCTGACCAGCTGGAGGCCGCAGCCCGCGGCCGCGTCCAGCTCGTAGCTGCCGCCAGGAAGGCTACGGGGTGGGCCCGCCGAATTCGGCGATCACGTCCTCGCCGAATTCCAAGAGGGTCTCTGGAGGGGCAAAGTCGCAGAACCACGTGTACACCCGCGCCACGCCACGCTCCGCCAGTGATCCGAAGTAGTCGACCAGCTCCGGTGAGCTCCCGACGACCGGCGTGTTTCCGAAGCGCCGACGTGCGGCCTGGGCAACTTCCTCACGCGAGCCTTCGGACGGCACGAATGCGACCTGCACCTGGACCGAGCACCGGGCGCTCCCCGAGAGCGGGCGCATCTCGTCGAGCTTGTCGACGATGCCGATGTGCACGTTCCACCAGTCCGCATGGGCGGCGACCAGCTCCATCGTTCTCCTGCCCGCACCGCCGATAACGATGGGGATCTCGCCGAGCGGTCCTGGCTGTTGCTCGGCACCGAGGAGCCGGAAGTGCTCGCCTTCGTAGTCGAAAGCCTCGCCTCGCCACAAGCCCTTGATGATCTCGAGGGACTCCTTCAGCCGCCCGAGTCGAATGCCCGCCTCCGGCGACCCGACGCCGAAGACGGTCATTTCGCCCACCACCGAGCCCCACCCGAGCCCGAGCTCGAATCTCCCACCGGAGGCGTGGTCGAGTGTGACCGCCTCACGCGCGAGCACTGCCGGATGGCGGAACGAGTCACAGAGCACCAGGGAGCCGACGCGCAGCCGGTCGGTCTGGCATGCGAGCCATGTGTTCGTGATCATCGCAGCGAACATCGGGGCACCCTCCGCACCGGGCGGCGCCATGTGGTCCATGCCCGCGATGCCTGCGAACCCGGCCGCTTCGGCGGCGCGTGCGCGTTGCACCATCTGGTCCATCGTCATGCGCATCTGCGGCAGGTAGAGCCAGAATTCCAGAGGTGTCGTCATCGGCCTCCGAAGCTACTCGCCTCAGTCGGCGCCGTGAGGGCCGTCTGTGGCGGACTGCACGGCGTTGCTCGGTGAGAACCTCGTCTGTCGCAGAGCCGGTCTCGGACCTAACATGGCGTAGCCGGTCTCGCAGCGTGCTGACTGCACTCGGTGAAGGAGGGGGACCACGTGAAGGCGGTGCGCAGTGTCGAGGGGGGCGTGACGGTCGTCGATGTCGACGAGCCGCCTGGCGTGGGTGAGCTTCTCGACATGAGGGCGACCAGCATCTGCGGCTCCGACCTGAGCTACATCCGGTTCGGGAGCCGGTTCATCCTTGGCCACGAGCTCGCCGGAGTGCGCGAGGACGGCAGCGCAGTGGTCGTGGAGGCCATTTATGGCTGCATGGAGTGTGACCAGTGCGCGCGGGGCGCGTACAACCTGTGCGCGACGCATGGTCAGAGAGCCCTCGGCATGACGGCGGACGGCGGTATGGTTGAACGGTTCCGTGCGCCGGCGGCCCGGCTGGTCCCGCTGCCACCTGGACTCGACGTGCGTGACGCAGCGCTGGTGGAGCCGGCCTCCGTGTCGTGGCATGCTCTGCACCTTGCGCGCACCGGTCCCGGCGAGCGGGTCGCCGTGGTTGGAGCGGGGGCGCTCGGGCTGCTTGCGGTCGCCGGTGCCCGCCGGCTTGGCGCCGAGGAGGTCGCCTTGGAGGCCCGACATCCCCACCAACAGGAGGCCGGCGAGCGGCTGGGTGCCTCGGTGGGGCCTCGAGGGCTCTTCGACGTGGTGGTCGAGGCCGCCGGCACGACCGCCAGCCTGGCCCGCTGCGGCGACCTGGTCGCTCCCAGCGGCACAATCGTGGTCCTCGGGGTCCACTTCGGCCCCGTGCAGCTGGACTGGATGCCGCTGTTCCACCGTGAGGCCCGGCTCATTCCCTCTCTGGGATACTGCGCCCACCACCATGGTCGTGAGATGGAGGATGCTGCGACCATGCTGGCCGACGATCCCGAGATCGTGCGGACCCTGATCACGCACCGGTTTCCCATAGCGGACGCCGCAGAGGCGTTTCGGGTGGCATCCGACAAGGCCACCAAGGCCATTCGCGTGGTGATCGAGCCATCGTGATCGGCCATCTCGAAGACGGAGGGAGCAGAGCAAATGGATCATGAGTTGGGTGCCGCGGGGCTTCGCCTGGAGCGGGAGGGGCCGATTGCATGGTGCGTGATCGACCGGCCCTCGGCGAGGAACGCACTGACTCCCGCCATGTACTTCGGCATCAAGCGGGCCGTGCGGCTCGTGAACACCGATGCCGACCTGGCAGCCCTGATCATCACAGGCACGGGCGACGTGTTCGCACCTGGCGGCGACCTGGGCGGACGTGCGGAGCCGGGCGACTCGGTGCCGGACGACATCGGATACGACATCCTCCCGTTCACCGCCATCCGCGAGAGCCGGGCTCCGGTGATCGCTGCCGTGAACGGGATCTGTCAGGCGGGCGGGCTGTTGATCGCCATGATGGCCGACATCGCAGTGGCCAGCGACCGGGCGACGTTCCGGGTGCCCGAGCTGTTGCGCGGCATCCCCGACGCAACGTACGCCGCGGCGCTGCCCGCCCACGTCGGACTCGCCGTCGCCCGGGACCTGCTGCTGTCGGCCCGGACCTTCGATGCCGCGGAGGCGCAACGCCTCGGTGTCATCTCGCGTGTCGTCGACCACGAACAGCTGCGGGCGGCAGCCCTGGACGCGGCGCGCCAGGTCCTGCGGACGGCGCCCGAGGCGCGCGCCCACGTCAAGCGCATGCTGAACGAGCGCTATGGCCTGATCGACTACCAGACGATGTTCGGCGCGCTGGAGGTGTCGCCCGAGCCGCGTGAGGGGATGAAGGCGTTCATGGAGAAGAGACAACCGAGCTGGATCCCGCCCGACCTGCCGTCGTGAGCTCCGCTGCAACTGCGCCACTCGCACCGCGGCCGGCGTCAGCCGCCAGGTCCCAGTGATCCCTGGTGGAGATCGCTGAATCCTGACGTCGTGACGCCGGCCTCTGCGGTGACTGGCGGGCGACTACGAGCCCGAGAGGGTCGAGGTCCCAGCGATGTCGTGGCCGCAGAACGGCTGAGGCGAAATCGGCGTGAACCCCGTCTTGTTGGCCTTCACGACCCAGGCGCAGTTCGACGGGTCGTGGCCGAAGATGGTGCTGTAGTTGACCGTGATCGGCAGCAACCCGTTGCCGTTGTAGGCCTTGATGCTGCGCAGGTCCTTGATCACGGCGGCCCGGGTCGGGTTGGCCCCGGCCATCTGCAGGCCCTTGATCATGAGGTCCGCGCCCAGCCACGACTCGGTCACGCCGTAGGTCGCGAAGGAGGTCTTGGGCAGGCCCTGGTACTTCTCGAGTGCCGCTTGCTCCTGCTGTGTGCCGGCATCGGGGAGCGACCATGGGCGGAACGCGCTGAGGAAGTAGGCGCCCTGCAGCGTGGGCCAGACCGGTGAGTTGATCACGGACGGCTCGTAGCCGGTGGCGTACAGCGCAGCCTTGAGTTTCACTCCCGACTGCTTGAGCGACGTGGCGAGTGCGAAGTTCGAGTTGTCGTCCATGCTCGGGGTCATCGCGTTCACCCCGTCCTGCTTGGCGATGAGCGC
>CAYWDQ010000093.1:0-11410 GCA_964457065.1 uncultured Acidimicrobiaceae bacterium
GCGTCACGGGGCCGGGTACCGGTGCGACGTCCGCGACCGGCGAGGCGGACGCCTGAGGCCCCGGGGTGTCCGTCGTCATGTCGTCTGCTGGACCGCTTGGCCGGGACGCCGGATCTCCATCCCGTCGTGGGAGAGCGTGAGGTCGAAGACGTCGTCCTTGCGCCCCCGGCGCGTCGCGAGCGAGACACCCCGGATGGTCGTCGTGGTCGTGGCGGCCACCGTGCCTGTCGCTCAGCCGCCGGCCCTTGCCAGCTCGCGCAGCGGCCGGAACCCGATCAGGATGGCCCCGGCCTCGTCGAGGGAGCGACGGACCCAGTCCTCCTGGCAGATCATGCGGTGGTCGTCGACCCGGGCCTCCCAGTCGTCGGTGGCCAGTGACCGCAGCTCCGCGCTGTCGACGGCCGGGTGGAGGTGGAGCTCGGTGACGCCGGGCCGCAGGGTGCGCAGGTCCTTCTCGAACATGGCACGGGAGCCGACGCCGGGCACGAAGCGCATGTGGTCGGTGAAGACGGCGCCGGCCTCCGCCGCCACCGCGCGGCCCGGGAATCCCACGTAGCGCTCCATGGAGGCGCTCACCATCCGCAGCGGGAGCCCGAACTCCACCGCCAGCTCGAGGTAGACGTCGAAGAACTCGGGCCGCAGCTGCAGCGTGCCCATGTGGGCGTCCAGATGGCTCACGTCGAAACCCCAGAGGATCGCCCGTTCGATCTGGGCCCTGCACTCGCGGCGGACCTCGTCCAGGTCGGCGTGATCCCACACGTCCTCGACCGTCCGCGGGAACCCCCCGTCCCCGCCGAGGAGCGAGGGGGCGTAGGTGATCGGGCCCCAGCGGTACAGCTCGTACTCCGCGTTGACCGTGAGGTGCACGCCGATGTCCTCACCCCTGTAGCGGCTGCTCGCCTCGCGCGCCCATGGGCACGGCACCATGAGCGTGGCGCTCGTGACCGTCCCCGTCGCCAAGCATTCGAAGACCCCGACATTGGCCGAATGGCAGGACCCGAGGTCGTCGGCGTTGATGATCACGAGCTTGTCGTCGGCGCGGTAGCCCAGCCGCTGGGCCAGGTTCGGCTCAGCCATCTCGCGTGGCACCTCCTGATGCGGTCCCGTCGGACACCGCAGCGTCCTGGGCGCGGGCGTCGGACGCGATCTCCTCTTGGAAGGCCTCCATTCTGGCCGTCAGGCCGGGGTCGCCCACGGCGAGGATCCGCACCGCCAGCAGGCCGGCGTTGCGGGACCCGTTCACCGCCATGGTGGCCACGGGCACGCCCTTGGGCATCTGCACGATGGACAGCAGGCTGTCCAGGCCGTCGAGCTGCGACAGCGCCACCGGGACCCCGATGACGGGGAGGGTGGTGACCGACGCCAGCATCCCGGGCAGGTGCGCCGCGCCACCCGCCCCGGCGATCAGTACGCGGAGGCCTCTCCGGGCCGCCTCCTGGCCGAACGCGATCATGTCGTGCGGCGTCCGGTGGGCCGAGACGACGCGCACCTCGTGCGCGACGCCGAAGTGCTCGAGCATCTCGACGGCGCCCTGCATCACGGGAAGGTCGGACGAGCTGCCCATGACGACGGCGACGACGGGGGCCGCGGGCGTCACGGGCCCACTCCGGGGGGGAGCTCGAGTCCGTCCGGCGCGGGGGTCCCGAGGGCGATCGCGGCAGACCAGGCGCGGGCCCGCACCAGCTGGGCGTCGTCACCGCACACGGTCACGTGCCCCAGTTTGCGTCCTGGCCGGGGGTCCTTGCCATAGAGGTGCACGTGGGCGCCGTCCACCGCGAGGCCGCGGTTGAGCAGCCGCACCGGGTCCTCGCCGGCGAGGCCGCCGAAGATGTTGACGCTCGCCACCTGGGCGTGCTGCGGCGCCGTCGATCCGAGCGGGAGGTCGAGGACGCCGCGCACGTGGTTCTCGAATTGGGAGGTGACGGCGCCCTCAATCGTCCAGTGCCCCGAGTTGTGCGGCCGGGTCGCCACTTCGTTGACGAGCAGCCGTCCCCCGGACCAGAAGAGCTCCACGGCCATGACGCCGACACCTCCGGCGATCTCGGCCACCTTCTGGCCGAGCGCCGACGCGGCCTCGAGCACGTCGGGGGCCAGGCGCCCGGGCACCAGCACCTCCCGGCAGACCCCTGCGACCTGGGCCGTCTCGACCGCCGCCCAGGCGGCCGATGCACCCGAGGGGCGGCGGGCCACCATGACGGCCAGCTCGGCCTGCAGCGGGAGCAGCTCCTCGACGACGACCTGGCCCGCCACGTCCGCCAGGATCGCCGCCGCCTGGGCGCGGTCGTGCACGGGCCAGACACCCTTGCCGTCGTAGCCGCCCCGGGCGGCCTTGAGCATCAAGGGCCAGCCGTGGGCCTCTCCGAACGCCGCGACGGCCTCGGGGGCATCCGGCCCGCCGTCCACCACGAGGTACGACGGCACGGGCACCCCGGCCGCATCGAGGACCGTCCGCATGTGCGCCTTGTCGACCGCGAGCTCGAGCGTCTCCGCTCCCGGCCGCAGTACGCCACCGCCGGCCGCCAGCGCAGCCACGATCTCGAGGTCGACCTGCTCGTGGTCGAACGTGACCACGTCGCACCGCTCGGTGAAGGCTCGGAGGTCCGCCGCCACGAACGGTGAGCCCACCATGACCTCGCTGGCGACGCCGCAGGCGGCGTCGCCCGGTCGCTCGGCCAGCACGGCCATCGACAGGCCGAGTGCACTGGCCGACTCACCCGCCATGCGAGCCAGCTGGCCGGCCCCGACGAAACCGATCGGGTGGGTGCTCAGAGCGCTCGCCCCCGTCCGGGGATTCGCCTAGACAGGGGGGCGGACACAATTGGCAGACTACGCGAGGAGCACCACGGACATGGCCAAACCGCTGCGCATCGGGGGCATGATCGACGTCGACCAGCCGTTCCCGCGGGTCGTCGACGAGCTGCAGCGCTACGCCGACGCAGGGTTCGACCACGCCTTCGCCTCGCAGATCTTCGGGCCCGACCCGCTGACGCTCCTGGCCGCCGCCGGGGCACAGGTGCCCGGGATCGGCCTGGGCACCGGTGTGGTGCCCGTCCACCCGCGCCACCCCATGATGCTCGCCGCCCAGGCCCTCACGGTCCAGGCCGTCACCGACAACCGGCTCATCCTCGGCATCGGTCTCTCGCACCAGGTGATGGTCGAGGGCATCTGGGGGATGAGCTTCGACAAGCCGGCGCGCTACATGGAGGAGTACCTGGCCTCGCTCATGCCCCTCCTCCGCGGCGAGGCGGTCAGCAGCGTCGGCGAGCGCGTCACCACCACCACGCCCCTGCCGCTCGGGGTCCCCGGTGCCACGGCCCCGCCCGTCCTGGTCGCCGCCCTGGGCACCCTCATGCTGAAGTTGGCGGGCACCGTGGCCGACGGCACCGTGACCTGGATGACCGGCACCGCCACCATCGGGAACCACATCGCGCCCACCATCCGCGCCGCCGCCCAGGCCGCCGGAAGGCCCGAGCCGCGGGTCGGGGTCTCCCTGCCGGTCTCGGTGACGAGCGACGTCGAGGCCGCCAAGGAGCGCATCAACAACGCCACGGCCATCTACCCCACCCTGCCCTCCTACAAGGCCATGCTGGACAAGGAGGGCGCCGAGAGCGCGGGGGACATCGCGTTCGTCGGGGACGAGGAGTCGGTCGCCGCATCCATAGCCCGGCTGGCCGAGGCCGGCGCCACCGATTTCGTTGCCTCCATCTTCGGCGACGCCGAAGAACGCGAGCGCGGCTTCACCCTGATGAGCGAGCTGGCCCGCTCCTGATCACGTCAATGTGCCTGATCAGGTCAATGTGACAGCGACGTGTGCTTGAACTCGTTGAGGTCGGGCAGCGTGTCGAAGAGGTCCAGCACGCCCTGAATGGTGCGGCGGGCCAGCGCGGCGTCGCCCAGCGGGCGGCTCATGAGGCGCACGAAGACGGCGCGGTCGTCGACCACGAAGGTGGGGACGCCGAAAACCTCCAGCTCGTCGACCGCCCGCTCGTGGGCGCGGCGGATCTCCTGCGCGGGAGCTGACGTGCCCACCTCGGCGACGATCTTGTCGCCCGGCAGGCCCACGCCGTCGAGCACGCCGGCCACCACATGGGGGACCCGGAGGTCGAGACCCTCGTCGTGCCGGGCTGCGAACAGCGCAACGTGCGCCTCGAGGAACCGGTCCGGGTACTGGTCGCGGACAACGACACCCGCCGCGAGGGACAGCAGGTCGGCCGCCTTGGCCGGGTCGTCCCAGACGGGCGTCCCTCCCTCGGGCACGTGGACCTGGCTCAGCGAGAAGGGGAGGAAGGTCACGTCCCAGTCCGCCCCGTCGGCGAGTGCCACCGCCAGGTGCTCGTGGGCGTTGCGGGCGAAGGGGCAGCGATAATCCCAGGTGACGGCAAAAGGCTTCATAACTGCTTCAACACGACCTCGTTGCGGCCCATTCCCGCGCCGCGCCCCCGGCGGCGCCCGCCGCGGCGACGGCCCTTGGACCCGGGAGTGACGACATCGACGACGGGGCGCAGGCCGAGCCCGAGCACCGAGCCGATCACGGCGCCGCCGATGACGTCGGTGGGATGGTGGGCGCGCAGGTGGACGCGACTGGCGGCAACGGCGGTGGCGAAGCCGACGTTGGCCGCCGTCTGGACGTCGGAGTCGCCCAGGATGAAGGCCGTGCAATAGGCGGCGAGCGTGTGGCCGCTCGGGAAGCTGCTGCTCGTCGGCGCCCGGACCGCAGCGGCCAGGTGCTCGTCGGGCCGCTCGCGCTCGACGGCGCGCTTGACGATGCGGCTCACCAGCAGCGAGGAGAACCCGGCGGCACCGAGCGCCACGACCGCACGGCGCCGGTCCGGCCCGCGCCGGCGTGCCTTGAGGCCGGCGAGGAGCACCCAGACGAGCCCGTAGTCGGCCAGGTTCGAGACGACGGCGGCCGCGCGGTCGATGCCCGGTCGCCCCCGGAGGGGTTCGAAGGCGGCGTCGACCGCCTCATCGATGGTGCTCACGGGGCGCCGCTCACGCGGCGAAGGCGGGGCAGGAGGCCTTGAAGCCGCAGTAGTCGCACAGCGGGCCGACGTGGGGCCGGAAGTCCTCGGCGTCGCAGGCCCGCTCGATCGCCGTCCACACGGCCACCGCCCGCTTCCTCTGACCGCGTATGGACTGCTCGGTGGCGACCGAGGAGATGGCGATCGGCTGGCGGAGGTACAGCAGCCTCACCTCGGCTGGTGCGCGGCCCAACACGCTCTCGCACAGCAGGGCGTAGGTCTGGACCCCGCCCATGCTGCCGCGCTCGAAGCGCTCCGACGGCGCCCGGCCCGTTTTGTAGTCCACCACGATGAGGCTCCCGTCGGGCGCGACATCGAGCCGGTCGATGACGCCGCGCAGCCGCATGCCGTCGACCAGTGTCTCGACGCCCAGCTCGACCCCGACCGTACGGGCCTTGTTGGGGTCCTCCAGGCGGAAGTAGTTGTCGACGAGGGTCTGCGCGTCGGCGAGGAACGCGTCGGCTCCCTCCGGGTCGAGCTCCAGCTGCACGAACTCCTCGTCGTCCTGGAGCTCGCTCCAGGAGCGCTCGAGCTCCGCTGCGGCGGCGGCAGGTGTCCGGTCCCCGGGGAGGTGGTGCCAGAAGAGACCCTCCAGCGCGGCGTGGACCAGGGTTCCCTTGACGGAGGGCGGGGATGGCGGCTCGGGCCGGCGCTCAATCTGGGAATACCGGAAGGCGAGGGGGCAATTGGTGAAGGCGGTCACCTTGGAGGGCGTGAGGGTCCGTGGTGGATCGAGCGCCATGTACCTCAGGATACGGCGACCAGTGGTGATCACGGTTCATGCTCCGAGGCGGTAGAAAAAGAGGGTGCTGTCCCACCCGGCCCATGGCTGACCTCCGCCGCTCCACCCGCTGGGCCGGGTTGCGGCCCGGCGACCCGGTGCAGGTCGACGGGGCGCGGCTGCGCGGTGCCTCGTGGGAATTCGTGGCGCACGTCACCAACGGCGAGACCGGCGAGGCGTGGGTCGAGGTCGTCGGGGGGCGCGGCGGCGACCGGGCGGTGCGGTCCTTTCGGCCGGACCAGCTCTACGCGCCCTCGGCCCGACCCGGCCACGACCTGTCGCTGGCGGACGCCCCGGGGCTCCCGCTCGGCTGAGTGGGCCCGCCGAGCGGCGCCAGCGCGCATCCCGTGGGCCGTCCCGGCATCCCCACGCTGACGACAGATCGACTGCTGCTGCGGCCGTTCGTGCCCGGGGACCTCGAAGAGCTCACCGTCATCCATGCCGAGGAGTCGTTCTGGTGGTACCCGCGCCGCGCCGCCATGTCGGCGGAGGAGACGCGGGGTTTTCTGAGCACGATGCTGGCGCGTTACGAGGACGACGGCTTCGGGATCGAGGCACTGATCGACCGCGCCAGCGGCCGGATGATCGGGTGGGCCGGCCTGGCCGTGCCGCACTTCCTGCCCGAGATCTTGCCGGCCGTCGAGGTGGGCTGGCGGCTGTCGGGTTCCTGGCGCGGGCGCGGGCTGGCGACCGAGGCCGGCGCGGCGGCGATCGAGTTCGGATTCACGACTGGCGACCTCGAGTGCATCGTCAGCCTGTACGAGCCCGAGAACGTCGCGTCAGGGCGCGTCATGGAGCGACTGGGCTTCACGCACCGCCGCACGACGACGGGTCCGCGCGGCGAAGACGTCGCGGTCATGGAGCTGACGCGCGAACGCTGGGAGGAGCAACGCGTCGACAGGTGACATCCGGTGTAGGTGGACCAGCGCGTGGCGTGGCGACGGTGTTAACACCATTCATGGCGCAGCGAAACTCGGACATAGCGAGACTTGGGCATAAGGGACGACGGCGGCGAGAAGTCTTTCGTCGGGCTGCTCCGCGGGCCGAATGGGGCGAGAACCTGTTCTCCCTCCAGCCGGCCGACTCGCCGCCCGCCTACGAGCCGGCCAATGTTTGCGCTCACCGAGTCGCTGCTTTTGGTTCACCGTACTTGCGCGCGGCTCGAGATTCCCCGGCGAAGTTCGCATGCTCTACAGATCTCTTCGCCGAGTTACACCGTTGACGTTTGAGCAATTGACCTCAAGAAATGTGATTCCGTTGTCACGGAATTGTGAAAACGGGTGAGTAGTGGTGCCACCACCAGGCACGGGGTGGGCTACTACCCATTGAAATTTGTCTCGGAGTTTTTTAAGTTTTGTGAACGTCAGGCAGTGGTCGTCGTGCGGCATTTGGCGTGTCGTGCTGAGGGGGCACCAACCAAACCGGGTAATTCCGGCGGAAGGGGATCCTCATGTGGCGTTCGCGGGTCGGATCGGGTTTCGGGCGGGCGGCGGCGAGTGCAGCCTTGGTACTGACGGCCTTCACCTCCTTCGGGGCGGCACTGCTCGTTGACAGCACGCCCGCGCATGCGTTGGCGGCGTGCACCGACTCGTGGACCGGCCTCGGCGTGAACAACAACTGGAACACCGCCGACAACTGGTCCGGCAACAACCCGCCGTCATCGACCGACGTGGTGTGCATCGGCAACAACGCCGGCACGTTCTCCGTCGCGCTGACCTCGAGTGCCAGCGTCGCCGTGCTGGAGCTCGGCGGCGGGACCACGACCTCGACGCTCACCGTGACCAATTCGAATCTGACTGTCGGTGACACCGGGGGCGATCCCTCGGAGGTTGAGTCGAACGGCGTCCTGGACCTGACGTCAGCGAGCGGCACCGCCTATCTGCAGGAAGCGAACGCCTCCACCAACGTCACCGTCACCTCGGGCGGGCAGCTCAACCTGTCCGCGGCCGCGAGCGACACCGCCTACGTCGGCTACATAGGGAGCCTGACCATCGACAGCGGCGCCAACTTCACTGCGACAGGTCCGGGCACAGACGAATTCTGGAACGGCGTCTCGACGGTGAACGACGGGACGATCACCGTGAACTCGGGCGCGACGGTGCAAGCCGACGGCGCCGAGTTCACCAACGCCGGGTCCATCGTCGACAACGGCAGCTTCGATGCCGACCCGACCAAGTTCTTGGTCACGACGGGAAGCGAGTCGGGCTCCACCGCGGCGGGGGTCGTCCTCCAGGGGGGTCTCTTCGAGGACTCCCTCAGCGCCGGCGGCGGTACCTACACGACAGGTGCGGGCATCACGCTGAGCGGCGCGGACCTGCCCTCGCCCGAGGTCCCCGGCGTCCCCCTCGGCCAGACGCTCGACATCGTCAACCAAAACGCGGGCAACGACGTCACCAACTTCACCGACAGCGGCGTCATCAACGTCACCTCGAACGGTGGAACCGCCTACATCCAGGACGGCGCCTCGACCGATGGCCTCACCGTCACCTCGGGCGGGCAGCTCAACCTGTCCGCGGCCGCGAGCGACACCGCCTACGTCGGCTACATAGGGAGCCTGACCATCGACAGCGGCGCCAACTTCACTGCGACAGGTCCGGGCACAGACGAATTCTGGAACGGCGTCTCGACGGTGAACGACGGGACGATCACCGTGAACTCGGGCGCGACGGTGCAAGCCGACGGCGCCGAGTTCACCAACGCCGGGTCCATCGTCGACAACGGCAGCTTCGATGCCGACCCGACCAAGTTCTTGGTCACGACGGGAAGCGAGTCGGGCTCCACCGCGGCGGGGGTCGTCCTCCAGGGGGGTCTCTTCGAGGACTCCCTCAGCGCCGGCGGCGGTACCTACACGACAGGTGCGGGCATCACGCTGAGCGGCGCGGACCTGCCCTCGCCCGAGGTCCCCGGCGTCCCCCTCGGCCAGACGCTCGACATCGTCAACCAAAACGCGGGCAACGACGTCACCAACTTCACCGACAGCGGCGTCATCAACGTCACCTCGAACGGTGGAACCGCCTACATCCAGGACGGCGCCTCGACCGATGGCCTCACCGTCACCTCGGGCGGGCAGCTCAACCTGTCCGCTGCCACGGGCGACACCGCCTACGTCGGCTACATAGGGAGCCTGACCATCGACCGCGGCGCCAACTTCAGCGCCACGGGCCCAGGCACAAGCGAGTTCTGGAACGGCGTCTCGGTCGTGAACAACGGGACGATCACCGTGCATGACAACGCGAGCTTGTCCATCGGCGACGCTTTCACCCAGGGCGAGTTCGGCACCCTGGCGGTCACAAATGACGTCACCGCTGGCACCAAAAGCACCATCACCGGTGGGACCGACACACTCGACGGCACGCTCGACGTGACCACCGTGGGCACGCCGACGGCGGCCTACTCACCTGTCTCGTCGGCATCCTCACGGACCGGGTTCTTCGGGACACTGAACTACCACGGGACGAGCTACACCACCACCTACTCGTCGACAGCCGTGACGCTGACGCCGTCGGCCTCCGGCTACGGGCTGGCCGGCCTGACGCTCAGTTCCACCTCCGTGGGCGCCACCGGCGTCGAGTACGACGTCGACCTCCAGGGTCAGGCCATCACGGCCGGCTCCACGACCTTCACCATCACGGCTCCTGCCGGGACGACGTTCCCGAGCTACACGAGCAACTGCTACGCCGTGGTGTTCGAGGACGTGACCACCTCGACCAGCGACACCTGCCTCGCGGCAACACCGACGACCTCGGGCGGCGGAACCACGTTGTCGTTCACTGCGCCGATGACCATCCCGGCCACGGACCATGCACAACTTCAGATCCTCGACGTCACCAACTCCGGACCGGCAGCATCGGACTCCTTGACGGTGAGCAACGGGTCCGTCTCGGTGCAGCTCGGGTACACCCTGACGCCGTCCACCTCGGTCGCCAACGCGGCCATCTCCGCATCGTCCACCTCAGACGGCGCGTCCGACGTTGTCTACACCACGACCTTCACCGCCACGAACGGGCTGACGCCTGATGGCGGAGGGCACGCGTTCTCGACCATCACGCTGACGTTCCCGTCGACCTACTCGCCGCCCACCTACTCCAGCAACTGCAACGACGTCGTGATCTACGACCTCACCACCTCGACGTCGGAGACCTGTACGAATGCGTCGCCGAGCACCACGGGCCAGTCGATCACCTACGGCGTCCCGATCGCCATCAACTCGGGTGACCAGGTCAAGGTCGTCTGGTCCGGGATCACCAACCCGGCATCGTCCACCGGTCCCCAGACCTTCACGCTGGCCACCAGCGCCGACCCAACGCCGGTCGACCTGAGCGTGGACCTGACCAGTCCGACGTCGGTCACCAGCCCGTTCCTCTCGGCCGGCTCGACGTCGGACAACGCCACCGACGTGTTGTACGCCGCCAACTTCCACTCGGTCAACGAGCTGGTGGGCGGGTACTCGACCATCACACTGACGCTCCCGGCCGGCTACACGCCGCCGACCTACAACTCGAACTGCAACGAGGTGACGATCCTGGACATCACCACGGCGGACTCGGAGAACTGCCTGAACTCGGCGCCGACCGTCTCGGGGCAGTCGATCACGTTCCAGGTGCCGCCGAGCGTGACGATCAACCCCGGCGACAACGTGTCGGTCGCCTGGTACGGACTCGCCAACCCGACTAGTGGCACGGGATCGCAGACATTCCAACTGAGCACCAGTGCCGATCCCACGCCGGCCAACCTTCCGGTCAGCCTGACCTCTGAGACGGGGGTCTCGGCGCTGACGATGACACCCAGCACGAGCGCGGCGGGTGCCAGCGACGTGACGTACACGTCCACGTTCACGGCGCAGAACGAGCTTGTCCCGAATTCCGACGCCAGCGTGAACTCGACGATCAGCGTCACCTTCCCCGCCGGCACGGGTCTCAGCTTCACGAGCAATTGCGGGGGGATCGTCATCGACGACCTCACGACGTCGACAACGCAGACCTGCGCGTCCTCGACACCGACGCTGAGCAACGGCAACCTGACGGTGACGTATCTCGTCCCGATCCAAGTCAACGCCGGGGATCACGTGGAGCTCACGATCAACGGCGTCACCAACCCGTCTACGACGAGCTGTGCGGGCTCCCAGTCGGCCAGCTTGGTGACCACGTCGGATCCCCTCAGCGAGTCCGCCAGCTACGCGATCACGTCGGTGCCCGGCGCCCCGACGCTCAACACGGCCACGGGCGGCAACGGCCAGGTGGCGCTGGGCTGGACGGCACCCGGCTGCTCCAACGGCTCGGCGATCCAGAGCTACACGATCCTGCGCGGCACGACCTCGGGCGGCGAGACGGTTCTCGCCACCGGCGTGACCACGCTGACCTACACCGACACCACCGCGGTGAACGGCACGACCTACTACTACGAGGTCGAGGCGGTCAACGGGGTGGGCACCGGCACGGCCAGCAACGAGAAGTCGGCCACGCCGGCCACCATCCCCGGCGCCCCGACGCTGACCAGCGCCACGGGCGGCAACGGCCAGGTCGTCTTGGACTTCACGGCGCCGACGACCAACGGCGGCTCGGCGATCCAGAGCTACACGATCCTGCGCGGCACGACCTCGGGCGGCGAG
>CAYWDQ010000094.1:0-11368 GCA_964457065.1 uncultured Acidimicrobiaceae bacterium
GAGCACGTGCTCACGGTGGGCGTCTTCCGCAACGAGGCCCCCCAGCGGGTGGTCGACGCGCTCCGCGTGGCGGGTCTGGGCGCGGCGCAGCTGCACGGCCAGGAGACGGCCGAGGAGACCCAGTGGGTGCGGGCCCGGGTGCCGACGGTGATCAAGGCCTTCCGGGCCGGGGAGCGGGCCATCGCCCGCTTCGAGGAGTTCGGGGCGGACTACCTCCTCGTCGACGGCGACAACCCCGGGTCGGGCCAGGTCTTCGACTGGAGGCTGGCCGAGGGGGTGGCCGACCCGCACCGCCTCATCGTGTCGGGCGGCCTCACGCCGGACAACGTGGCCCAGGCGGTGGCGAGCCTGCGGCCGGCCGGGGTCGACGTGTCCACCGGCGTCGAGTCCGCGCCCGGGCGGAAGGACCCCCTGCTCGTGCGCGCCTTCGTCGTCAACGCGCGGCAGGCCCACGACGAGACGGCCGCGCGCGATGCCCCGGTCGACCCCGCGGCGGAGGAGCCCTACGACTGGAGGGACGGATGAGCGGCGACAGCCTGATGGCCCGGCCCGGCTCCGACGGCAGGTTCGGCGAGTTCGGGGGCCGGTTCGTCCCCGAGTCGTTGATGCCGGCCTGCCTCGAGCTCGAGAAGTGGTTCGACGACGCCTGGGCGGACGCGGCCTTCCGCTCCGAGCTCGACGCGCTGCTGCGCCACTACGGCGGACGCCCGACACCCGTCACCGAGTGCGCGCGCCTGTCGGAGCGGCTGGGGGTGCGGGTGCTGTTGAAGCGGGAGGACCTCGCCCACACGGGGTCGCACAAGCTCAACAACGTCGTGGGTCAGGCGCTGCTCACGAAGCGGATGGGCAAGGCGCGCATGATCGCCGAGACGGGGGCGGGCCAGCACGGCGTGGCCTCGGCCACCGCCGCGGCGCTCTTCGGCCTGGAGTGCACGGTCTTCATGGGCGAGGTCGACACGAAGCGGCAGGAGCTCAACGTCTTCCGCATGGAGCTGCTCGGCGCGGAGGTGCGTTCGGTGACGTCGGGCAGCCGCACGCTCAAGGACGCGGTCAACGAGGCGATGCGGGAGTGGGTGGCGACGGTCGACACCACGCACTACTGCCTCGGATCGGTCATGGGGCCGCACCCGTTCCCCTACATGGTCCGCCAGCTGCAGAGCGTGGTGGGCGAGGAGGCGCGCGGGCAGTGCCGCGACGTGCTCGGCGGGGACGACCCCGACGTGGTGGTCGCCTGCATCGGCGGCGGGTCCAATGCGGCGGGGACCTTCGCCGGCTTCGTGGACACCGAGGCGCGGCTGGTGGGCGTGGAGGCGGCCGGGGGGGCCGCCATCACCAACGGCATCCCGGGGGTGCTGCACGGGATGCACTCCCGCCTGCTCCAGGACGAGGTGGGGCAGATCCTGGAGGCCGAGTCGATCTCGGCCGGGCTGGACTACCCGGGGCTCGGCCCCGAGCACGCCCACCTGGCGGCGATCGGGCGGGCCGAGTACTCGACCGCCGACGACGCCGAGGTGCTCGAGGCGTTCCGCCTCCTGAGCCACACCGAGGGGATCATTCCCGCGCTCGAATCGGCGCATGCGGTGGCGTGGGTGGCGCGGACCGCCGGCAGCCCGGCCTTGCCCGCCGGCTCGACGGTGCTGATCACCCTCTCGGGCAGGGGGGACAAAGACGTGGCCCAGGTGCGTGAGATCTTCGGGCGTGCGCGCGGTGCCTGACCTCGAGAAGGAGCTGCGGGCCCGTCGCGAGGAGGGCCGCAAGCTGCTGATCCCGTACCTGATGGGCGGCATGACCGACGACTGGGCCCAGTCGCTGGCCGCAGTGGTCGCGGCGGGCGCGGACGCCGTCGAGGTCGGCATCCCGTTCTCGGACCCCATGATGGACGGGCCGGTGGTTCAAGAGGCGGCACTCCGGGCCCTGACCCGTGGCACGGTGCCCCAGGACGTGCTGGACGGCATCGCCGGGGCGGAGACGCCGGTGCCCGTGGCGGTGATGACCTACTACAACATCGTCTTCCGGGCGGGGCACCGGCGCATGGCCCGCTCCCTGGCCGCCGCCGGCGTGCGCGGGGCCATCCTGCCCGACCTGCCCATCGAGGAGATCACTCCCTGGGCGATCGAGGCGGACGCAGCCGGCATCGACACCGTCCTGCTGGTCGCCCCGTCCAGCCCGCCCGACCGGGTGGAGCGGATCTGCGCGCGGGCGCGCGGCTTCGTCTACGCGGTGGCGCGTATGGGGGTGACCGGGGAGCGCCGCGATCTCGGGAGCGACGTGACGAAGGTCGTCGAGCGCATCCGGCGTTTCACCGACATGCCCGTGTGCGTCGGGGTCGGCGTGTCCACGCCCGCCCAGGCGGCCGAGCTGTGCGAGGTCGCGGACGGCGTGATCGTCGGGTCGGCGCTCGTCCGCCGCCTGCTCGAGGGCGAGGGCCCCGACGGTGCCGCCGCGTTCGTCGGGTCGCTCCGGGAGGCGATCGACGGGAGCTAGACGCGCCCGCGCAGCCCGTGCTCCACGAGCGCGGCGAGGGCGCGCTGCCCGGCCGCATCGGGGTGGGCGGCGCGCCACACGTATCCCTCCAGGCCCGTCTCCGCCCGGGTCGCCCCGGCTGTCAGCGCCGTGCAGGCCGCGGCGCCGTGGAGGACGTCGGTGGCGCTACAGGACTTCGCGGCCAGGATGTCCGCCGCGTCGGCCGCCAGGGTGGTGTCCGGCACGGGCTCGCCCGAGAAGACGAACGGGTCCGCGGTGCAGATGCCGTGACCTTCGAAGGCGGACGCCACGTCGATCAGCGTGACATTCGTGACGTGCTGGGCGCGGGCATCGGCGACGGCCCCGGCGATGGCACGGTTGAGCGCGCCGAGGACCACCTGGGCGGCGGCGTAGGTGCTGCCCGCGTTGGCCTCGAGGCCGGCGCACACGAGGTTCGTGTGGAGGTGGGAGGCCGAGCTGTCGTCGGCGATCTGCGCGGGGATCGGAATGGGCTGGTAGTAGTCGAGCACGGCGATGGTGCCGACGTCGGGCGCCATGCCCTCGATGGCGCTCGCCAGGCTCGTGCGCACGTCGGCCAGCTTCGCCGCCAGCCCCGGCGTCACCGCCCCGTTCTGCACGCAGCGTGTCCCCAGGCCGATCCCCACCCCTTCCACGTTGGCCAGCTGGTAGAGCAGGCAGTGGGCGAAGTCGATGTCGTCCGCGCCGTCCTGGAGCAGGACCAAGCGGGCGGGGTGCCGGCTGAGCGCCGCTGCCGCCACCTCGTCCCCCAGGTTCCGGGCCTGTTGCGCCGGGACGGGGCACTGCCCGTCCCGCGCGGTGTTGTCGGCTGCGTCGGCCACGGCGCCGCTGATGGCGAGCTGGTCGCCGGTCAACGCGCAATTCGTCGGACGCACGGTCATCGTGAGCCCGAAGTCCGAGGCCACCTGGCTCGGGTAGGCGGCGGTGGACGGACCCTGTGACACCCAGCGGGCGGGCAGGCCCACCTGGGGCGTCAGGTACGGGTTGTGGAGCCCGTGGCCGTAGGGGACCGAGTCCCCGAGCGCCACGGCGCGCGTCGAGGCTCGTGCGGGCGCCGCAGGCCGGGGCGACCGCGCACCGGGGCGCGTGGCCAGCACGACACCCCCTGCCACCAGGGCCAGGATGGCCACGGTGACCAGGGCCCAGGTGACGGGGGAGCGGCGCGCGGCAGCACCCCAGGTGCTCAACCTTCCCATGACCAACCTCACGAGTCGCCGCCGGGCGGCAGCGGAGGGGCGACCTTACCGGTTGGGTTCAGCCAGGTGGCAGCAGGACCAGGCAGCCGTTGTGGCCGCCGAAGCCGAAGGAGTTGGAGAGGACAGCGGCCGGCTCCCAGGGCCGGGGCTCGCCGTGCACGACCTGGATGCTGATCTCGGGGTCGGGCTCCTCGTAGCCGGCAGTGGGCGGGATGGTGGCGTGGTGAATGGTCAACACGGCCGCCACGGCCTCGATGGCACCCGCCGCCGCCAGCCCGTGGCCGGTCACGCCCTTGGTCGACGTCACGAGCGGCCCGGGCTCGCCGAACACCTTGGCGATGGCGCGCGCCTCGGCGAGGTCGTTCAACGGCGTCGATGTGCCGTGGGCGTTGATGTGCCCGACGTCGGACGGCGCGATGTCGGCGTCGGCCAGCGCCAGCTCCATGCAGACGACCGCACCGGCCCCGTCCGGGGCGGGCGCGGTGATGTGGTGCGCATCGGCGGTGCTGGCCGCCCCGGCCACTTCCGCGTAGATGGTGGCCCCACGGGCCACGGCACGGTCCCAATCCTCGAGGACCAGCGCGGCGGCGCCCTCGGTCATGACGAAGCCGTCCCGCCGCGCGTCGAAGGGGCGGGAGAACCCCGACGTCGACAGCGCCGTCATGTTGGCGAAGGCGGCCAGGGCGACCGGGACCATGCTGGCCTCGGACCCGCCGCCGATGGTGACGTCGCAACGGCCGGTGGCCACGAGCCGGGCTGCCGCGGCGATGGCGTGCGTCCCCGCGGCGCAGGCCGTGCAGATGACCTCCGACGGGCCGCGCCAGCCGAGCCGCATGGAGATGCCCGCCGCGCCGGCGTTGGCCATCATCATCGGCACCAGCCGCGGCGAGACCCGGTCGGGTCCCTTCTCGTCGAACACCCCGACCTGCGTGGCCAGCGTCTCCAGCCCACCGACACCCGTGGCGAAGACCACCCCCGCCTTCGCCGGGTCGACCGCCAGCTCCCCGGCGCTCGTGACCGCCATGTCGGCCGAGGCCATCGACATCTGCGCGAAGCGGTCGAGCTGGCGGACCTCCTTGGGCCCGAACCACTCCGCCGGATCGAACCCCCGGACCGCCCCGCCGACGACCGAGGGGTGCAGGAGGCCGTCCCAGAGGGCGTCCACCCCGACCCCGCAGCACGTGACCGCCCCCAGCCCGGTGACGGCCACCCGCCGCCCCCGGATCGGGCCGTCGGCGCCGATCCCGATCTGCATCAGAGCTTCGAGGAGATGAGGTCGAACGCCTGCCCGATCGTGGTGATGTCCTCGAGCTCGGTCTCCTCGACGGTGATGTCGAAGGCCTCTTCGAGCGCCATCACGAGCTCGACCAGGTCGAGGCTGTCGGCATCGAGGTCGTCGGCGAACTTGGCCTCCTTCGTGATCTTGTCCGCCGGCACCTGCAAGACCTCTACGGCGCACTCGCGAAACTTCTCGAAGGCTGCGTCGCTGTCCACTATCGGCTCCTTGTCTGTCGGTTCACCAGAACGCTACAGGCCCATGCCCAGCCCACCGTCGACCGGCACCACGGCCCCGGTCACGTATGCCGCAGCGTCGGAGGCCAGGAAACCGACCACGGCCGCCACGTCCCCCACGCTGCCGGCACGGCCGAGCGGCACCTGGCCCGTCATGAGCGCCACGCGGTCGGCGCCCAGGGCGGTGGTCATGTCGGTGTCGATGAGGCCCGGAGCCACCACGTTCACGGTGATCTGGCGGCTGCCCACCTCCCGGGCGATGGCGCGGGCCATGCCCACCAGGCCGGCTTTGGACGCGGCGTAATTGGCCTGACCCGGAAGCCCCACGAAGGCCCCGACCGACGACACGAAGATGATGCGGCCCGCATGCAGGCGCAGCATCTTCGCCACGGCCCGCTTGGCGACCCGGAACGAGCCCGTGAGGTTGGCGTCGATCACGTCGCCGAAGGCCGCCTCGCTCATACGGAGCAGCAGCGAGTCGTCGGTGACGCCGGCGTTGGCCACGAGCACCTGGACCGGGCCCCACCGCTCCTCTATGGAGGCGAAGGCCGCGTCGACCGCGTCGGCGTCGCGCACGTCGCAGCGCACGGCGAGGAAGCGTTCCGGATCGGAGCCTTCGGGTGCCGGCGGGGGATCGGCCGAACGAAACGTCGTGGCGACCTGGTCGCCGTTGGCGAGGAACCACCGCACACATCCCGCGCCGATGCCGCGCGTGCCGCCGGTGACGAGGACGACAGCCATCAGAGGGCGTCGGGCACACGGAGCCAGACGAGGGGCTGCCCGTCCTGGACCCGCTCACCGTCGGCGGCCAGCCAGCGGATGACCTGCCCGGCGAAGGGTGTGCGCACGTCCGACACCCCCACGCGCCCGATGAGGTCACCGACCTCGATCGCGGAGGACGGCCCGACGAGATCGTCGTCCGTCCCCGGCAACAGGCCCGTTCCCGGCGCGCGCAGGGAGGCCTCGGGGCTGAAGATGCCGCTCGAGGGGCTCACCACCACCCGCTCGGACATGTAGAGGTGCTCGCCCTGGTGCAGGGCCGGCTCGGCCCGCCAGGTCCCCGCCGCGCCGATCTGGTCCATGAGCGTGTCGAGGTCCTCTGGCTTGGAGACGGCCAGGGACTGGATCTCGGGCAGGCTGCGCTTGGCCAGCCCGCTGAGCACGCCGCCCGGCCCCAGCTCGACGAGCGACGTGAGCCCGAGGCCGGCGAAGGTCTCGAGGGTCTGGCGCCAGCGCACCGGGCTGCACAGCTGCGCCGAGAGCAGGCCGGGCCAATCGGCCGGGTCGTCGTGGACGTGCGCGTCGACGTTGGCCACGACGCGCACCTCGGGGGTCAAGAAGGTGACCTCGGCGAGCGCCTTGCGCAGGTCGGCGCGCGCGCCCTGCATCAGAGGCGTGTGGAAGGCGCCCGACACCGCTATCGGCATGACGCGTTTGGCACCGAGGCCCTTGGCCAGCTCGCCGGCCCGGGCGACGGCGTCGGGGGTGCCGGCGATGACCACCTGCCCCGGCGCGTTGTAGTTGGCGACCCAGACGTCGCCCTCGGCGCGCATGCAGGCGGCCTCGGCGTCGTCGTCGGCGATGCCGAGGAGGGCGGCCATCGTCCCCGGCGCCTCCTCGCCGGCGCGCGCCATCGCCTCGCCCCGGGCCACCACCAGCTGGATCCCGTGCTCGAAGCCCAGCGCACCGCTGGCGACGAGCGCCGTGTACTCGCCCAGGCTGTGTCCCGCGCAGGCGGCGGGGGTGAGGCCGATCCGCTCGACGGCATCGAGCACGACCAGGCTCAGCACGGTCGTGGCCAGCTGCGCGTTCTCGGTCTGGGTCAGCTCTTCGATCGGCGCCTGCAGCAGCAGATGGCTCAGGTCGCGGTCGGCCGCGACCGACGCCTCCTCGACGACCTCCCACGAGGGATGGTCGACCCACGGCCCACCCATGCCGGCGCGTTGTGATCCTTGTCCGGGAAAGGTGAAAACCAACACGGTTGTCCGACGGCTCCCATCGACGGCGGGCGGAGGAACCCACAGTGTGGCATGCCGCCATGGGCGCGGCCCAAGTCTGGCGCGGAAATTCGTGCTCATCTTCGTACCTTTGGTGCGAAGATGAGCAGAGGCTGGGAAGGTCATGCTGGTTACCGGGCGGAAACCTGGTGCGACGAGAGGTACGACCAGGGCGGTTTTCGGCACGTTCGGGTCCCGAGAACGAGTGAGCAAGGGTGTCGGCGGCGGCTCGAGCGGCGCCCGGTCTGATCAGGGGCGGCCTCGCACCCGACGCCGCTGACGCACAAGTGCTCAGGCAGCGACCTCTTTGCGACGAAACATCGTGTGATTGCACGACGACGCACCGATGACTCCTCCGCGACGGAACCACCCACCTGGCCGACAGCTGCTGCCCCACGGCGCTCCAGAGGTGATCACGCCGCGGCCGGCGACCACACGGTGCGGGTCTGAGTACCGGCGGACCGCGGGTGAGCCGTGCTGAGCTTTTGCGGCCCTCACCTGGACTCCCGCCTAAACCGGCCACCCGTTCGGGGGCATTAGCCTTGCGGCCCTGAGGGGGATGACGGCGTGGACCACGTGCGGCGAGATGTCCATCGACACAGCGGCAGGGCGACGCGCCGCTTTGCGTGCGCGCTCCTCGGTGCCTCGTTGGCGATGGTCGTGGCACTGGTGGTCGCAGTGGCGGTGGACGTCGCAGGAGCGTCGCCGGCGCTCGCCGCCGGGGCCGCCCGTGAGCCTCTTCACGGGCGTCAGGGCATCGTCCCGCCCGGGGCGACCCTCATCGGGCCGGCACCGTCGACGACCACGCTCCCGCTCGTGGTCACGCTCCAGCCCCGCGATCCCGCCGCGCTGAGCGCAGAGGTCCAGGCGGTCTCCGACCCGCACTCGCCCGAGTACCGCCATTTCTTGACGCCGCAGGAGTTCGCGCGGCGCTTCGGTCCGACGCCGTCCACCGTGGCACAGGTCGCCTCCGCGCTCAGGAGCCAAGGCCTGACGGTGGGGAGACCCGCCGCGACCGGGTTGTCGCTGCCCGTCTCGGGGACCGTGGCACAGGTGCAGTCCGCCTTCTCGACCCCCATCTCGCGCTACCGGCTGTCCTCGGGCAAGACCGGGTACGACAACCGGTCCGCCCCCGAGGTGCCGGTGACCGTGGCGCCGCAGATCGAGGGGATCCTCGGCCTGGACACTCTCAGCCCGCCGCAGCCCTCCACGACCGTGCCGCAGGCGAGCTCGGCCAGCCCCCACTCCACCACGTCAGGTGCGGCGCCGACGGTCTCGGGGCAGCCGACGCCCACGTGCTCGGGCCTCAGCGGAGCCCAGTCGAGCTTCCCGGGAGCGCTCGATGCCGACCAGCTCGCGCAGGCGTACTCGTTCGACCCCCTCTACGCCGCGAACCACTACGGGGCGGGCGCCACGGTCGCGCTCGTGGAGATGGCCGGGGCCGGCTACAGCTCGAGTGACATCTCGACCTTCGCCGCCTGCTACGGGATCACCGGTGGCGGGCAGATCACTCAAGAAGATGTGGACGGTGGTGGAGCCGAGGGACCCGCCACCGTGGAGTCGGATCTCGACATCGAGAACGTTCTCTCGCTGGCGCCCCAGGCGAACATCGAGGTCTACGAGGGCGAGCAGAGCATGTACGACGTGTTCAGCCAGATCGTCGGCGACCATACGGGAAAGATCGTGAGCGCGAGCTGGACCAACGGCTGCGAGGCCTATGTGGGACGGTCGACCCAGAAGTCGGAGAGCGCGCTCTTCCAGGAGGCTGCCATCGACGGGCAGTCGATCTTCGTGGCCTCGGGGGACGAGGGGTCGGAGGGCTGCAACGTCAACGGTGAGAAGTCCGCGACGACAGGCACCGATCCCGTGGCCCAGGCGGTCGACCCATCCACGGGCACTCTGTACATCGCGAACAAGTCGAGCAACACCGTCAGCGTGGACAGCGAGGGAAGTACGAGCGATCCCTCGAACTTCGCCACCGCTTTCTCCGTCCCGACCGGCTCCGGGCCGGACGCCGTCGCGCTGGACTCGTCGGCGGGCGAGGTGTTCGTCGCCAACTCGGGGAGCAGCACGTTGACCGAGTTCTCCACCACCACGTGCAACCAGACGACGACCAGCGGTTGCAGTTCGCCCACGTCGATCCCCTCCGGCGGGAACCTCAACGCGCCCGACTCACTCGTCGTCAACGGGTCGACCCTGTACGTGGGGAACAACAACGGCAAGGTGGCTGTGTACAGCATCACGGCGAGCAAATTCGTGGCGACCGTGACGCTCCCGTCGTCGTCCCACCCGACTGCGCTGGCCGTCGACGCCGCCGCCGGCTTCGTCTACGTGGCCGATGGAAGCAACAGCCGGATTGAGTACTTCAACGCCACGACCTGCAACGGGACCACCTTCACGACATGCTCCACCACACCGCTCACGGTCTCTGTCGGTGTCGATCCCGTGGCTCTGGCCGTTGCCAGCGCTGGCGGCGACCTCTACGTGGGCAACGCCGGGACCGGTGGTGGGATCACGGTGGTCAGCCTGGCCACCCACACGGTGGTGAAGACCATTTCGACCACCCAACCCTCGAACGTGACCGGTCTGGTGCAATCCATCGGCATGTCCCCGAACAACCAAGAAGTGCTCGCCGTGCTCACCGGCCCCTCCCCCTCCGGCTCCTCCCCCTACTTCTTTCCTGGGGACGTGATGGCGACGGTCAACACGTCGACCCGCTCGATCAGCGCGACGGTCAGCCTGCAGAATGGTTGGGATCCGATGGGTCAGTTGGTGAGCGACGGCACCCGCGACTACGTCTGGGTTCTCGACGAGAGCAGTGGGCCCGACCAGGGCGACCTCATCCAGAACCTCAACCTCGCCGTCTCCGACCCGGCCAGCCAGCCCTATGTGACGGCAGTCGGCGGCACTTCGCTCACGGGCCTGGGCCCGGCACCGACAGAGTCGGTGTGGAACGACCAGCTCAACTACTCGGAGGGTGCCGGCGGTGGCGGCATTTCGCAGACGTTCGCCATGCCGGCGTACCAGCAACCGCTCGGTACGGTGAGCGGCAGCAGTGGGACTCCCTGTGCCAGCTCTGGGGGGGATTGCCGCGAGGTTCCCGACGTGTCGGCCGATGCCGACCCGAGCACCGGGTACATCGTCTACGACAGCTACAACTTCCCCGCGCAGCCCTGGATCGCAGTCGGCGGGACGAGCGGCGCTGCGCCGCTGTGGGCCGCTGTCCTGGCCGTTGATGCCTCGGCCGACGGCAACACGGCCGGGTACGGCGCCTTGAACCCGGCGCTCTACCTGCTGGCCCAGCAGTCCGCGGGCACCTACCTCAACGACGTCACTACGGGGAACAACGACTACAACGCGACAGACGGTGGCTCGTTCCCGGCCATGGCCGGGTACGACATGGCGACCGGCCTCGGCACGCCTGTCGCTTCCCAGCTGGCGACTGGCCTCGCCGGCACCCCGCTCGACGTGGCCGTGTCGGGCAGCCAGGTCTACGGCGGCACGCCGACCTTCACCGCCTCGGCCAACTACGCCGGGTCGGGGAGCGCCCCGTTCGGCGTCACGCTCAATTCCAGTGGCCTCACCTGCACGGAGGTCGGCACATCCACGACCATCAGCCCGACGTTGCCCCTCGGGAGTGACACGCTCGTGGCCTCCTCGTGCAGTGGGGTGACCCTCTCAGGCATCGACGCCGGCGATTACGCCGTCGTGTACACGAGCGCCGCCAACGACTTCACGGTCAGCCCCGGACCCGTCGACGTCGCCGTGTCGGGCACCCAGAGCTTCGGGGGTACGCCGATCTTCGTGGGCACGAACAGCCCACCCTCGGGCATCACCGTCAACACCACCGCTCTGAGCTGCACGAAGGTCGGTGTCCTCAGCCTGCAGCCCATCGCGCCGACACTGGCCGCCGGCAACTATGCGCTGTCGCCCTCGTCTTGCAGCGGCGCGACGCTCTCGGGCGGCAACGCCGGCGACTACAAGATCGTCTACACGGGCACCCCGAACGACTTCACAGTGACCCCGGCGCTCCTGACGGTCACAGCCTCGAACGGCTCCATGAATTACGGCGCCGCACCTCCGACCATCACGCCGAACTACTTCGGCTTCGTCAACGGCAACACCGCCGCGTCGTTGACCACGCAGCCGACCTGCTCGACC
>CAYWDQ010000095.1:0-11262 GCA_964457065.1 uncultured Acidimicrobiaceae bacterium
GCCGAACCCCAAGGACCCGAGCTCGCCCACGAACGACCCCTCCTACCTGAAGAGCCTCGAACAGTGCGCGGCCCAGAGCAACATTCTCCAGGCGCTCAAGTCCGAGCAGAGCGCCCAGGACAACCTCACACCCACCCAGGTGAAGACGGAGAACCAGGACTACCTGAAGTGGCGGAAGTGCATGATCGCGCGCGGATGGGGGATCCCGACCCCGACGCCGAACTCCAAGGGGCTCCTCTTCTCGTTCGGGGGGACGGGTGGCGGCGCGTCACAGGCGATGACACCGCCACCGGGACAGAGCCTCTTCTCGAGCCCTGACCTGCAGGCGTGCGCGGCGAAGGCGCAGGCGTAGAGCTCGTCGGAATCCCAGGGGGTCACACGTGACGCGTAACCAGAAGATCGTCGCCGTCGTCGTGGCGGTCGTGCTCGTGGCCGGGGGCATCGCCTTCGCGGTCTCGCGCGGTTCCAGCCCGGCGTCGGGGCAGGGCGAGGTGGTCATCTTCTCCCGGGTGCAGGAGCGGACGCTGCAGAACACGGTGGCCTTGAGCGGGACCCTCGCCCGCAAGGAGCTCCGCAACATCACCGCGTCGACCGAGGGCATCGTCAGTGCGGTGGCCGTGACCAACGGCTCGACCACGCAGGCGGACCAGGTGATGTTCTCGCTGGGTGGCCGCGACGCCATCGCCGAGCCGGGGGCGCTGCCCTTCTTCCGCGCGCTGGCGCCCGGCGACCAGGGCGAGGACGTGCTCGAGCTGAAGCAGATCCTGGCGGCCGCGGGCGACGACCCCGGCTCCATGGACAATTACTTCTCCCAGCAGACGCAGTTCGCGCTGGCCCAGTGGCAGGCCCAGCACCACTATCCCAACTCGACCCCGGCGAACCCGGAGTCGGTCACGGTGTCCCTCGAGCAGGGCACCGGGTACAAGGTCGGGACCCAGAACTCGGCCGGGCTGATCATCGGGCCGCCTGCGGCACAGACCACCTCGTTCGACCCCGCGGGCCGCGCGACGGCGTCGCTGGCGTCGTACCGCACCGAGAGCCCCCATGACACCACGCCCGGGATCACGATCCAGTCGGTGGACAACCAGGTGCCACAGGGAGAGCCGGCATCGTTCGTGATCACCGCCGACTCGGCGCCGAGTGCCGCCCTGACGGTGAACCTCACCTCGAGCGGCACGGCGGGGAGCAACGACATCGTGACCCCACCGACGACGGCGACCCTGGCCGCCGGCGCGACGCAGACGACCGTCGAGGTGCAGACCCGGTCCAACAACCTGGTGGAGCAGGAGCCGACGATCGTGCTCTCGGTCGCCTCCGGGACCGGGTACACGGTCGGCTCGCCGAGCTCCGCCCAGACGACGATCACGAACACCAACGTGCCCGCACTCACGATCTCGGGCGGCACGACCGTCAACCCCGGCGGCTCGGCCACCCTCACCGTCACCGCCAACCAGGCCCCCCTGCAGAACACGCAGGTCCAGCTCGACGTCTCGGGCAGCGCCAGCCCGGGCACCGACTACGACCCGGTCAACCCGATCCTCACGCTCGCCGCGGGCACGACGTCGGCGAGCGTGACCGTCGACACGCTCAACGACGGCGTCATCGGGCCGAACAAGTACATCGTCGTGTCCCTGGCGCCCTCGCCGACCTCCTACAGCGTGGGCTCACCGGGATCCGCCGTGATCCAGATCAACGGGAGCACGACGCAGCCGACGGCGACGCTGACGTCGGCGACCACCTACCTCGACGAGGGTGAGCCCTACGACGTCGCCGTGGCGCTGAACCAGGCCGTCAGCACGCCGGTGACCATCGCGCTCTCCTACGGCGGCACCGCCATTTTGGGGACGGACTACACGCAGCCGGCCGGGAACATCGTGGTGCCGGCCGGACAGACCTCGGTCGAGGTGCAGATCCCGACCGTCACGAGCAACCTGGTGGAGCCGGACAAGACCCTGACCGTCTCGCTGGCCCCGAGCTCGTCCTACCTGATCGGGTCGCCGAGCAGCGCCTCGGTGACCATCACGTCCGAGGTCCTGCCCATGCTCAGCATCGCGGCCAACACCTCGACCGTCGCGCAGGGCGGCGCGGCCTCGTTCACCATCACCGCCGACCAGGCCCCGGCGAAGAACACCTCGGTGAACTTCAGCGCCCAGGGCACGGCCCAGCCGGGCCAGAACTACGTGCCGCTGGTCGGGACGGCCCTGCTCAAGGCCGGGCAGACACAGGTCACCGTGGTGCTGCAGTCGATCCAGTCGAACGTCGAGTTCGAGCCCACGGACATGATCGTCGGCAACTGGCCCACCCGCGTGGGCGAGGTCTACGTGAAGGCGGGGGCATCGGTGGCCCCGGGGGAGGCGATCCTCTCGCTCACCGAGCCGAACCTCTCCGTGACCCTGCAGGCGACGGCCGCCGAGCGCAGCGAGCTGGCGGTGGGCCAGCGCTGCACGATTCAGATCTCGGGCGAGAACACCTCCGGGACGGGGGTCATCACCGAGCTCGACTCGGCGCCCACCACGGTCACCGGAACCGGGGGCCAGTCCCAGCAGGTCTACGAGGGTCGGATCGACGTGTCCGACCTCACCGGGGCCGACGGCTCGCAGGTGTCGATCACCGTGGTGAACCAGCAGGTCGACAACGCGCTGACCGTCCCGATCTCGGCCGTGAAGCAGAACGGCTCCGGGGCAGACGTCGTCCGGGTCATCGACCTGGCCCAGGGCGGCCGGGTCACCGAGGTGCCCGTCAAGACCGGGCTGACCGAGGGCTCCTACATTCAGATCACGGAGGGCCTGCGTCTCAACCAGCTGGTCATCTCCGGGGTCAACCAGTCCTCGTGACCGTCCCGGGCCCCGAGACGCCGCCGTACGGCACCGCCCGGGTGGGTGCTGGCCCCGACGCCCCGCCGCCCGATGCGGCGGCGGCCGGCGTCGCGCCGCTGCTCGAGCTGGAGTCCGTCTCCCGCGTCTACGGCGAGGAGGTGGAGGTCTACGCCCTGCGCGACGTCTCGCTCAGGATCCTCCCCGGCGAATTCATGTCGATCGTGGGACCGTCGGGCTCGGGCAAGTCCACCATGCTGGGCCTGCTCGGCGTCCTCGACCTGCCGACGGCGGGCACGATCCGCGTCGCCGGCCAGGACGTCAGCACGCTCGACGACCCGACCCGCTCGAGGTTGCGTGGCGAGTCGATCGGGTTCGTGTTCCAGCAGTTCCATCTCATCCCCCACCTCACCGCGCTCGGCAACGTCGAGACGGCGCTCCTCTACCGCGACATCCGACCGAAGGAGCGGCGTGAGCGCGCCCGGGCCGCACTCGATCGTCTCGGGCTGGCGGCGCGGGTCGACCACCGGCCGGTGCAGCTGTCGGGTGGCGAGCAGCAACGGGTGGCGCTCGCCCGTGCCATCGTCACCGACCCGCTCATGATCCTCGCCGACGAGCCGACGGGGGCACTCGACTCCGCCAACGCCGCCCACGTGCTCGAGATCTTCGCCGGCCTCGAATCCCCCGAGCGCGCCGTGGTCATGGTGACGCACGACCCGACGGTGGCCAACACGGCGCGCCGGATGGTCTCCATGCGCGACGGCGAGATCGTCGCCGACGAGCAACGGGTGGTCGTCGCCTCGTGAACCAGCTGCGCGACCTCCTCGGGGTGGCGTGGTCCGGGCTCAAGGCCAGGAAGGTCCGGACGCTCATGATCATGCTCGGTCCCGTCATCGGCGTCGCCGCCATGGTCAGCGCGGTGGGGTTGACCGAGAGCGCCAAGGGCGAGCTGCAGGCGCAGCTGGCCGATCTCGGGACCAACCTGATCATCGCCCAGGCCGGCGGCACCTTCGGCTCCCAGAATCCGACCTTCCCCCCCAGCGCGGTGCAACGGGTCGAGAACGTGTCGACGGTCACGGCGGCGGCGGCGACCACCAACGTGTCCGGCGTGGTGGCGCTGCCGGTCCAGGGCGCGAGCACCTACTACGAGGCGTTCCCGGTGCCGATCCGTGCGGCTGACGACGACCTCCCCTCGGTGCTCAACGTGCCCCTGATCGACGGGCGCTGGCTCAACAGCGCGGACAACGAGCTGCACCTCAAGTCGGTCGTGCTCGGCTCGGGCATCGCGAAGCAGTACGGGTACCTGCCCGGCGAGATCCGGACGATCCGGCTCAACGGGACCAACTTCGGCGTCGTCGGCGTGCTCGGGCCGGTCGCGCTGGACCCCGACCTGGACAACGCGGCCTTCGTGACGCAGTGGGCGGCGAAGCACGTCCTCAACACGAACGGCCTCCCGAACCAGCTCTACATCCGCGCCGTGCCCGGGACGACCCAGGCCACGGCCGACGCCATCCCGACGGCGATCAGCCTCGGCGGGCCCAACCAGGTCTCCACCCAGATCCCGAGCGACGTCCTGCAGGCCGCGGCCCAGGCCAACCGGACCCTGCAGGAGGTGGCGTTGCTGGCGGGCCTGCTCGCGCTGACCGTGGGCGGGATCGGGATCGCCAACGTCATGTCGATCTCGGTGATCCAACGCTCCGCCGAGATCGGGATCCGCCGGGCCGTCGGCCACAGCCGCTCCAAGATCGCCTCGCAGTTCCTGCTCGAGTCCCTCTTCGTGGGCGTGCTCGGCGGCCTGCTCGGCGCGGCGCTCGGCGTGGCCGTGGTCTACACCGTCTCGTGGGTCGCGGGCTGGGTCGTCGTGATCTCGTACGCCGACATCCCGATCTGGATGGGACTCGCCATCCTGGTCTCGGTGACGGCGGGCCTGTTCCCCTCCATAAAGGCGGCCCGCCTGGAGCCGCTCGAGACGCTGCGCCTCGGCTGAGTCCTTCAGCCGCCTCCGCCCGGGACCGAGCTCGCGGTCCCGCCGGCTGAGCCGGAGCTCGCTCCCGTCCCACCACCGGCGCTCTGGCTCCCGCTCGGCTGCGAGCTCGTCGTCTTGCCGGCGCCGCCCGAGGCCGCACCTGCGCCGCCCGCCGACTGGCCCCCGCTCTGCGCCCCCGTGCCCGCCGCGCCGCCGGCACCGCCGGCCGCGCCCGCACCGCCCGACCCGGCGGCCCCGCCCGAGGCCGCTCCGGCTCCCGCGCCGCCCGCCGACTGCCCCCCGCCCAGGCTGCCGGCGCTCCCGGTGTTCCCGGTGGCACCGGTGTTGGCGCCACCACCGCCGCCTGCCCCGGCGCCCGCTCCGGCCGCGCCGCCGGCCCCGGCCGACTGGCTCCCCGGGGCCGTGTTCCCGGTCGTCCCCGACGCCCCGACGCCCGAGTTCCCCGAGCCCGAGCTGCCGGCGGCCGTATTCCCGCTCGTCCCCGAGCTCGAGGTGTAGCCGGGTCCGTTCGGATTGGACCCGACCGGACCGGCGTAGCCGTTCCCGCCGCCGGACGTCAGCACGGCGATGGAGATGCCGATTGCGACCAGCGCCGCGATCCCCACGATGGCCATGGCGGCGGGCCTGGCCTTCCACCACTCCGGTTCCGTGGGCACGGGGCGTTCGTCCGCCGCCGCCGTCGGCACCACCGGGACCGGCTCGGTGACCGGTTCGTCCCCCGCTCCAGCCGTCACGAAGGCGACGGTCCCTTTGACCCGGTCATGGCCCCCACACTACGAGTCGGGCACCTCGGCGGCCCGGCGCGCACCTCACATCACCCCGCCGCGCACACGGCGGCCTGTGCGCCGGAGCCCGCGAGCTGATCGGTGAAGGCCGAGCCGAAGGTCCACCCGTAGTACGCACTGGCCAGCTCGAAGACCGTGAAATTCATGGGCGCGGTGAGCTGGTCGTCGTCGTAGGCCCGTGCGACCTCGCACTCGGTCGCGGCCCGCCCCAGCGCGAGCAGCGGTGGCTTCGATGCGGCGAAGAAGTCCCATGTCGCCACGTTGACCGCGTCGCCCTGGCAGGTCGCGGGTCCGGCGTTGCCGTCCGCGTCGAGCCTGAACCCCGGCGCGCACTCCGCGTGGACGGGTGGCCCGACCGCCTGGGGCAGCACGGCGCGGCGGTCCCGCGGCGGGCCGTCGGAGACGACCAGGAAGACCGGCTGTTCGCTCACCTGCTGCATGACGGTGCCCGCCGGCATGCTCGCCGGAAGCCGCCAGATCCGCACCGAGACGCCCCGGCTGCGCGCCAACTCGAGGGCCTGGCCCACCGTCATCCCGACGAACAGGGGCTCCGCCGGCGCGGCCGTAGCGGCCGTGGCGGCCGTGGTCGCCGCCGAGCTCTTGTGCGAATCGGAGACACCCAGGAGCGCGCCGGCGGTCACGGCGACGACGAGCACCACCAGCAGCGCCCAGGGGGCCGATCGCCTCACGGCGCCATTCTGACCCCCGAACCCGGGACGGAACGGGCATGACCGTCCTGCAGATCAGGGGCCGGCGCGGCGTGGCCCCGACGGCAGAACGGCCCATCCGTCGTGCTGCCCGGGTGTGTGGCGGAGCGCCGGCTGATCGGCATTGGCCTGGAGCGTCGGGGCACCGTCGGTCGCCATGTCGACTATCGGTGCCAGACCGAGGTCCGTGGCGCTGCCCAGGTACGGCGCCGTCCCGTAGTCGAAGAGGCCGCCGTCGGCCGCGCTGAACCAGTAGCCACCACCGTCGGGCATCGCCGCCATGGCCACGATCGGCTGGTTCAGCGACAGGCTGCCCGCAGAGCCGTGGAACTGCGCGTCGCCGTAGGTGAAGATGCCGCCGTCCGATGCCACCAGCCAGTAGCCGCGCCCATCGGGCGTGGCCGCCATGCCCACGATCGGCTTGTTCAGGTGCAGGGACCCGGCGGAGCCGAAGAAGCCGGCGTCGCCGTAGTTGAAGATGCCCCCGTCGGAGGCGACGAGCCAGTAGCCCTTGCCGTCGGGGGTCGGTGCCATGCCCACGATCGGCTTGTTGAGGTGGATGGACCCGGCCGATCCGAAGAAGCCGGCGTCGCCGTAGTCGAAGATGCCCCCGTCCGAGGCCACCAACCAGTATCCCTGGGCGTCACCGGAAGCGGCCATGCCGACGATCGGCTTGTTGAGCGGGAGGGCGCCGGCGGAGCCGTGGAAGCCGGCGCTCGGGCCGTAGTTGAAGACGCCCCCGTCGGAGGCGACGAGCCAGTAGCCGCCGTCGTCGCCCGTGGGGGCGATCGCCACGATCGGCTTGTTGAGGGTCATGGTCGAGGGGTCGCCGTAGAAGGCGGCGTCACCGGCATAGGCGACCGTGCCGTGGGAGTCGACCTGGTAGTAGCCGATCCCGCCGACACCCGACACCGAGACGGCCGCGTTCGAGTCGGACGTGTCGATGAGTGTCAGCGTGGCGGAGCGCGCGCCCAGCGCGCCCGGGTTGAAGACGGCGTCGATGGAGCACGACGCGCCGGCGGCCAGATCGATGTTGTCGTCGGGATCGGTCGGGCAGTTGGAGCCGGGGGTTGCGCCGAAGTCGTTGGGGTTCGCCCCCGAAGGCGTGTACCCGGAGATCACGTCGGTCGCGATGCTGTTGTTGGTCACGGTGTACGACAGGAGCGTGAAGTCCCCGAGCGTCGTCTCGGGAAACGTGAGGCTGGTGGGAGTGACGCTCAATGCCGGCCCCGCTGCTCCGGCGGGGGTCCCGGTGCCGGCTCCGAGTGTGACGATTGGCACTGCAGCGAGCACGGCGCCCGAGAATGCGACTGCCGCCCAACGACGTACGCCGTTCCTGAGATGCATCGGTCCGCCTCCATTCCGACTGCGCCCCAACCCCCGAGACCGTCCCGGTGGACTCGCGTGGACGATAGCCGCACGCGCACACACGCGCTCGGAAGTTGTGGTGGGGTGGTTCAGACCAATGCCGCGGAACCCCGTACGACGGCGATCGTGTCGCGGCGCGTGGCGTGGAGCTCGCTGCGCACCGCCGTGAAGCCGGCGCGCGTCGTGTCCTGCTCCAGGTTGTCGAGTTGCGCCTCGGTCAACCCGTGTCGCTTGTGGCCACGGGCGCCGGGCGGGGACATCCGCTCCGCGAGGAAGACCCGTCCTCCGGGCACCAGCACCCGGAGCGCCTCCGCCAGGCCGGCGGCACGGTCCGTCCAGTGGTGCACCGCGGTGATCGACCACACGACGGTGGCGCTGTCGTCCGGGAGTGGGAGCGCCTCGGCACTACCTTCGACGATCTGCACGTTGTGCCGGCGGCTGAGCGTGTTCAGCCAGCGGGCCAAGCGAAGTGAGGTGGGATCGGGGTCGACGCCCGTTGCCCTCTCGCAGCGCCGCGACGCGACGCGGACCGCGGTCCCCGGCCCGCACCCGATGTCGACCACCCGGTCGGCGGGGGTGAGGCGGGCGACGTCGGCCACGCACTTGGCCATGGCGCCGCGACCGAACACGAGGGACACGGCGTTCAGCACGCGGGCCGGCACCATGTGCGAATGATCGGGCGACGGGCCGTTGCCGCCGACGTGTCGGTGGTCCTCGGGGTCGGTCACGGTGCCGTCACCATCGTCACGGGTTCGCCACACTCGGGTGCATGCGTCCGGCCTCCCTTCCTGCACACCTCACGGCGCGGTCGGATCTAGACCAGCACAAATGTCCCCGGGGGTCTTCCCTGACGGGGCCCGACTCAACTACTCTGCACGACATCGCAGGAGGGGGGCTCCAAGCGTCCGTTGACAGGCACCCGTCTCCTCCAACGAGCACGGGAGTCGGACGTGGCACGGTCGTGTCGAGGGTTGAGATGGTTGGGCGCGGCAACGCTCGTCGCCGTCGGGTTGGTCACGGGTGCTTCTGTCGCTGGGGCTCGCACCGATCCGAGCGTCCACGGTGTGGTTGCTTCGACAGTGCCGACGGTGTCCGGCCCATCGGCACCGATGCAGACCCAGCCCGAGCACGTGGTGTCCCCACCAGAGCCCCACGTCGCTGGCGTGCAGAACGCGGCGTATTCCACCAACTGGTCCGGGCAGATCGACACCGGGTCGACCTTCACCAGCATCTCGGCCCAGTGGGTGGTGCCGGCGGTGCAACCCACGGCGGCCACCGAGCTGTCGGGCACCTGGATCGGGATCGACGGCGCACCCGGCTTCGGCGGTTCCATCATCCAGACGGGGACGGCCCAGGTGACGGAGGACGGGGAGACCGGGTATGACGCCTGGTACGAGCTCTACCCCAGCCCGGAGATGCAGATCGGATCGGTCTCGCCCGGCGACCAGATGGTGGCCCTCATCACCCAGACCGGCGAGAGCACCTGGTCGATCTCCATCAACGACAACACGCCGGGACACAGCTTTTCGTTCTTCAAGTCGGTGAACTACACCGGTCCCGGGGGCTCGGCCGAGTGGATCGAGGAGTTTCCCCAGCTGGTCGGCGGCCCCCAGGGTTACCTCGCCAGCTTCGGATCGGTCGACTTCACCCAGATGAGCTACACCGCGGCCGACCCCGGTTCGGTGACCGTCACCCCCACGGACCTGGTCGACAGCGCCGGGAACGTCATCGCCTCCCCGGGGGATCTCTCGGGGAGCCCCGGCGACCAATCGTTCACGATCACCTACATGCCCGAACCGACGTCGGTCAGCCTCTCCGCCAGCCCGGTCGAGTCGACACTCGGCAAACCGGTCACCTATTCGGCCGCGGTCCATTCGGCGGGACCTCCTCCGACCGGGACCGTCGCCTTCAGCGATGGCGCGACCCCTCTGTGCACCGCGACGATCTCCGACGGGACCGGGTCGTGCAGCGCGACCGACACGCCGGAGGGCTACGACGTCGTCCAGGGGCCGTACTCCGGTGACGCGAATTCGGATCCATCGATTGGCTCGACGTACGTCGACGCGTTGCCGCACGGCTACTGGCTGGTGGGCTCCGACGGCGGCATCTTCACGTTCGGATCGGCGCAGTTCTACGGCTCGACCGGGAGTCTGAAGCTGCAGCGGCCCGTGGTCGGCATCACGCCGACGGCGAGTGACGGTGGCTACTGGCTCGTCGCGTCCGACGGCGGGATCTTCAGCTTCAACACCGGTTTTTACGGCTCCATCCCGGGTCTCGGCCTTCATCCGGCCGGCTCTGGTCTGCCCCACAGCCTCAACGCGCCGATCGTCGGCATGGTCCCGGCTGCCAACGGCGGTGGGTACTTCATGGTGGCCTCCGACGGCGGGGTCTTCTCGTTCGGAGACGCCAGGTTCGAAGGCTCGTGCCCGGGCATCGGCGGCTGCGCCGGGAAGGCGGTGGCGGTGGCGCCCGATGCCAGCGGCAACGGCTACTGGGTGGTGACGTCGACCGGGAACGTCTACACCTTCGGCGACGCCCCCTACTTCGGCGCACCGGGGCCCCAGAGCTCGGCCATCACCTCCATGGTGCGCACCCCGAACGGGCAGGGGTACTGGATCCTCGACGCCAACGGTCAGGTGTTCCCCTTCGGGAACGCCGGCGACCTGGGCGGCGTCCCCGCCACCAGCACCGGGGGTCTCGATCCGGCCGCGGCCATCGCGGCCACCTCGGACGGAGGCGGCTACTGGGTGACAGCTGCCAACGGCGCCGTGTTCACCTCGGGCGATGCGCCCTACGACGGGGGCATGAACGGGACACACCTCAACGGGTCCATCATCGCGGCGACCGGTTTCTGATGACCGGGCATCCAGCCCTGGTCCCGGTGGGCGCCTGACACCTCCAGCTGGGGTGCCCGGACCACCCGCTTAGTCGGACCCCCATTTCGGGGTCGGGTACACTGGTGCGTAATCCGAAGCGACTTGGCGAACGGGGAGACGCGTGCCCGCAACCGTGGTGGTCGGGACCCAGTGGGGCGACGAGGGGAAGGGCAAGCTCACCGACCTCCTCGCCCGCGAGATGCACATGGTCGTGCGCTACCAGGGTGGCCACAACGCCGGCCACCGCATCGTGGTCAACGGCGAGGCCTTTGCGCTCCAGCTGGTGCCGAGCGGGATCCTCTACGACCACATCACGCCGATCATCGGCAACGGCGTCGTCGTCGACCCGGCCGTGCTGCTCGAGGAGCTCGACGGCCTGGGCGCCAGGGGCATCGACACCGGCCGCCTGGTGGTCAGCGGCAACGCCCACCTGATCATGCCGTACCACCAGGAGCTCGACCGGGTGACCGAGCGCTTCCTCGGCAAGAACGCCCTGGGGACGACCAAGCGCGGCATCGGGCCGGCCTACGCCGACAAGGCGACCCGCGTCGGCATCCGGGTCCAGGACCTCTTCGACCCCAAGATCTTCCGCCAGAAGCTCGACGTCGCCCTCAAGGAGAAGAACGCCGTCCTGGCCAAGGTGTACAACCGCCTGCCCCTGTCGGCCGACGACATCGCCGACCACTATCTCGGCGAGTACGCCCCCCGCATCGAGCCCATGGTGGG
>CAYWDQ010000096.1:0-11246 GCA_964457065.1 uncultured Acidimicrobiaceae bacterium
ACACGGAGAAGACGGTCATGAGGTGCTGCGACGCCGCCCGTGAGGCCGTGGACCTGGTCATCGTCGCCGTAGGAGAGCTCGGTCTCCAAGAGGCGGACGAAGCCGACCCCGACAGGGTCGCACGGATGGTCACGGTCAATTTCACCTGGCCGGCAGCCGCCCTCTCGGTGGTGGCGGCACACCTGAGGAGACAGGGTCACGGTGGCATCGTGGTCCTGTCCTCCGTGGCCGGCTACCGGGTGCGACGCTCCAACTTCATCTACGGCTCCGCCAAAGCCGGCCTCGATGGCTTCGCCTCGGGTCTCGGAGAGGCCCTGCGGGGGACCGGCGTCACGGTCCAGGTGGTCCGACCAGGTTTCGTGCGCACCAAGATGACCGCCGGCCGCCCCGCAGCACCCTTTGCCGTCGGCCCGGAACGGGTGGCGTCCGACATCGTGCGCGGGCTGCAGACCGGTCGAGCGGTGATCTGGTCACCGGGCGTGTTGAAATGGGTCTTCACAATCCTCAGGCTTCTCCCGCAAGCCCTGTGGCGCCGAGTACCCGGCTAATCTGCACGGCGCCGTCGCGAGGAGGTGCCGTGCTCTTCATCGAATACGACGTGACGCAAAGCGGCGAGATCGAATTGGTGGCCTTGATCAACGCCGTGGAGGAGGAGGGACAAGATCCCGACGGCTCGGCCTGGTCGGCATGGCGCGGCAGCGAGTTCGAAGACGGCGGAATGGGCTGCGTCGCCGTCTCCCCTCACGACCTCGTCCTCATGGAGTCCACCGACGACGTCGCCCAGCTCCGCGGCATCGTCGAACGGATCATCCTGGCGGACCGCGCCACCAAGGAGGAGGTGCCGTCGTGAGCACCACACGTTCGCAGCTGTACCGCCTGGCGCGTGATCTCGGCAACATCGACGCGGTGGAGCACGGCTACAGGCGGGGCGGGCTGTCGGGGGCTGCGGGTGGTGCCGCGCAGCGTGAGGCGCGACGGGTCATCTACCGGGAGGGAAACCGCCAGATCAACCACTTCGTCCGCGCCATCGGCCTCGGACCGAGACGGTAGAGATCGACCTTCCGCAGCTCGCACTACCGGACATCGAGGCCCGACAACGCGGGATTCGGTCACCAACCGGGCGCGCCGCGCAACGAAAGTGGCCCTGAACAGCCATTCTCCCGTCCGCACGCAGACGACCAGGCACTCCTGGCTCAGTCGCGACCCACTTCCAACCGATATGACAGACACTGTCGATCTCCGACCAATTCGGCCGGGGGGACCATGATGAGGGGGACGTCGGTGACCATCGCGGAGTCGCATCTCGGTCGATTGCTGACCGACTTCCCCGACCTCGTGGTCGTCCTGGACCCGACCGGGAACGTCATCTGGGCCAACTCGCTGGCCGAGCGGATGTTCGGACTGTCCCTGCACGACTCCATCGGTCAGTCGGGGTTCGATTTCGTGCATCCCGATGACCTCGAGCTGGCAGCGCGGTCCCTCGTGACCATTCAGGCCAAGGAGATCGGAACCGCGATTGAGGTCCGTCTGAAGACCCCGTCCGGATGGCGGCTCGTCGAGCTCATCGGGACCCCGGTCAACTGGCTGCAGGACGGCGCCGTCCTCTTCTGCCTGCGCGACCTCACCGAACGTCGCCGCTTCGAAGTGGCCCGCGACGAAATCGCCCTCTTCCGGATGCTCGTCCAGAACGCGGCCACCATCACGATGTTGATATCGCCGGGGGGCCACATCAACTCCGCCTCCGGAGCACTGACGCGGATGCTCGGACATGACCCGGAGGTCATTGAGAACGAGCCGCTGGCGGACCTCATCGCGGTCGATGATCGACCGAAGTTCACCTCCGCGATGGAGCGAGCGCTCCGCGGCGCCACCGCCACCCAACCAGAGGTCGTGGAGGTGCATCTGGTACGCCATGGGGGCAACGACGTCGTGCCCTTCGAGCTCACCATCGTGAATCTCGTTGACGATCCGACGGTCGGCGGCCTGGTCGTGACCGCCCATGACGTCTCGGAGCGGGTGGCGTCGGATCGTGAGCTTCGCCATGCCATGTCGCTCCTCCAGGCCACTCTCGACTCGACGGCCGACGGGATACTGGTCGTGGACACCAACGGGGCGATCGCCGGATTCAACGACCGGTTCAGCGAGATGTGGGGCATCCCCGACCATCTCCTGGCGGTCGGAAACGACTCCCCGGCCATCGCATTCGTGCTCGACCAACTGATCGATCCACAGGACTTCGTCGCGAAGATAGAGGAGCTCTACACCCGCCCCGAAGCAGAGAGCAATGACATCATTCAGTTCCGCGACGGCCGCGTCTTCGAGCGCTACTCGAGACCTCAGCTCGTGGAGGGAGGCGTCGTCGGCCGCGTCTGGAGTTTCCGTGATGTCACCGAACGGGCCCGGCTCGAGGCCGAACTCGCTCATCAGGCCTTTCACGACGGACTGACCGGCCTGGCCAACAAGGCGCTCTTCAGGGACCGGCTGAATCACGCGGTGGCCCGAATGGAGACCTCGGGGCTCCAACTTGCCGTCATGTTCCTCGATGTCGACAACTTCAAGACGGTCAATGACAGCCTCGGGCACTCACGCGGCGATCTCCTCCTGGGCATCGTCTCCGAGGCCCTGGTGAGCTGCATGCGACACAGCGACACCGTGGCGCGTCTTGGCGGAGACGAATTCGCCGTGCTCATAGAAGACCTGGGCGACCACTCCGAGGCGATTCAAGTCGCCGAGAACATACTGACGGCTCTGCGCCAGCCGGTGTCCCTCGGGTCCAAGGATGTCGTCGCCACCGTGAGCATCGGAATCCGGTTCGGGACCCCGGGCTCGACCAGTGAAGAGCTGTTGCGGGACGCCGACCTCGCCATGTACATGGCCAAGGAGAACGGGAAGGATCGCTACGAGGAATTCCGGGACCGTATGCACACGACCGTCATGGAGCGCCTCGAGCTCGAGGCGGACTTTCGCCACGGCGTCATCAACGGCGATCTGATCGTCCACTATCAACCCATCGTCGACCTCGACTCAAAGGGGATCATCGGATTCGAGGCTTTGGTGCGGTGGCTGCATCCCACCCGCGGGCTCCTCCGCCCGACCGCGTTCATAGAGTTCGCCGAGCAGGCCGGGTTCATGGGTGCCGTCGACTGCTTCGTGCTGACGGAGGCCTGTGGCCAGGTACTGCGGTGGCAAGAGGCGGGATTGGTCACTCACGACGCCTCCATCAGCATCAACCTGTCGGCCCGGGACATGGTCGAAGCCGGCATCGACCGCGCGGTACGAGTCCTTCTCTCCGAGAGCGGGTTCGATCCGTCGAACCTGATCGTCGAGATCACCGAGAGCGCCATGATGAGCGACATCGACGCCGCCGTGCACGAGCTGCGCTCCCTCAAGGAGCTCGGACTCCGAATTGCGATCGACGACTTCGGCACGGGCTACTCCTCGTTGGCGTACCTCCAACGGCTCCCGATCGACATCCTCAAGATCGATCGGTCGTTCGTCGCGACGCTCACCGACGAGAGGGAATCGGTCACCCTCGTGAACGCCATCATCCGGATGGCCGAGGCGCTGGGGCACACCACCATTGCGGAGGGGATCGAGCAGGAGGCCCAGGACCGGGTCCTCCGCCGACTCGGATGCCGCTTCGGGCAGGGCTATCTCCTGGGCCGGCCGCTCGACGGTCGTTCCATGGAGCGACTTCTGCGGGCTTCTGCCGGGGGACCCGACGTGCCCAGCCCCCCGCGGGCGCGGCTGAAGCCCGCGTCGCCGTACGCCAAGTGGGACTGACCGCGTCGGCGGAGTAGCACGGCCGGGTGCGGTTCGGGAGAGACCCCGATCCGTTCCATCGACACGGCAGTTGCCGAGTGACAGACTGGGGACGGGAGCAACCACTCCCGCATTCTCGTTGTGCGGGCAGAAATGGGGCACGCGGTGGCTGACGACGAAGGGGCCGGTGTCGCGTCCTCCGACGTGGACGTCGTGGTGGTGGGCGCAGGGTTCTCCGGGCTGTATCTGCTGCACCGCCTGCGTCAGCTCGGCTTCACCACCGTGGTCTTCGACACCGCCTCGGACGTGGGAGGGACCTGGTACTGGAACCGATATCCGGGCGCCCGCTGCGACATACCGACCACGGATTACTCCTACAGCTTCGATCCGGAACTCGAGCGTGTCTGGACGTGGTCGGAGAAGTACGCCACCCAGCCGGAGATCCTGTCGTACCTGCGCTTCGTTGCCGACCGCTACGACCTGCGCCGCGACATCGTGTTCTCCACCCGCGTGGAGTCCGCCGCCTGGGACGAGTCAGCCGCCCGCTGGAGGGTGCGGACTGATGACGGCAGAGAGCTGCGCTGCCGGTTCTACGTGATGGCCAGCGGCTGCCTCTCCCTCCCCAAGGCGCCCGAGATCGTTGGACATGACCGCTTCCGCGGAGCGACGTACTACACGAGCCGATGGCCGCACGAAGGGGCGGACTTCTCCGGCCTGCGGGTGGCCGTCGTCGGCACCGGCTCCTCGGGGATTCAATCGATTCCGCTCATCGCAGCACAAGCTGCCGAGCTCACCGTCTTCCAACGGACGGCGAACTTCTCCATCCCCGCTCGCAACGGACAGCCGGCCGCGGAACGGCTCACAGCACTGGAGTCCGACCGGGATGCCTATCGCGAAGCCGCTCGGCGGTCCCGGGGCGGCGTGCCCGGCGACGTCACCGAGGTCGCGGGGGCCTACGCCAGCGACGAGGTGCGGCGCGCACGGTTCGAGTCGGCGTGGGAGGCCGGAGAGTTGATGGAGATCCTCGGCGTCTTCAACGACGTCATGTTGAGCTCAACGGCCAACGACGTGATCGCGGAGATGATCCGCGAAAAGATCCGTTCCGTCGTCGTCGACCCCGAGACAGCAGAGACGCTGTGCCCCAAGGACCATCCGTTCGGATCGAAGCGGCCGTGCCTCGACACGAATTACTTCCAGACCTACAACCTTCCCCACGTTCGGCTCGTCGACCTTCGCCGGGATCCCATCGTGACGATCACGGACTCGGGAATCGACACCGCGTCGGAAACGTTCGACTTCGATGCCATTGTCTACGCGACCGGGTTCGATGCCATGACCGGACCGATCGTCGCGGTCGACATCACGGGCCGAGACGGGCTCTCGTTGAGAGAGAAATGGACTGATGGGCCATCGACGTATCTCGGGCTCACCACGGTGGGCTTCCCCAACTTCTTCACCATCACCGGGCCAGGAAGCCCCTCGGTGCTGTCGAACATGGCGGTCTCGATCGAACAGCATGTCGACTGGGTCGCCGACTGCCTGGAACACCTCCGCGCCCGGGATCTGGAGACCATTGAGCCCACTCCACTGGCTGAGACGGGGTGGAACCAGCACGTTGACGACGGCGCCTCCATCACCCTGTACCCGACCGCCGACTCGTGGTACATGGGGGCGAACGTCCCCGGAAAACCTCGCGCCTTCCTGCCGTATGTCGCCGGTGTCGACACCTACCGGGCCGCCTGTGACGAGGTCGTGGACAGGGACTACCTCGGTTTCCGCCTGTCGGGGCCGGCGGGATCCGAGTGCAACGACGGCGTGATCCGCCGGCTGCAGGTCGACGTCGCCAAGGTCCTCGAGTTCATGGCGGAACTGGAGCTGCCCCCGATGGAGCTGATGTCGGTCGGGGACGCCCGGGCCTTCATGGCGATCACCGAGTCCGCGCGTCCTCCCGGACCAACCGTGGGCGAAACCGTCGACGGAACCCTCGCCGGTGCCGCCGGCGACCTGCCGTACCGCCTGTACCGCCCCGCAACGCAGGGCCCCCACCCGATGGTCGCCTATTTCCACGGAGGTGGTTGGGTCCTCGGCAGCCTGGACTCCGACGACCCGCTCTGCCGGGACCTGTGTGTCAGATCCGACGCCGTGATCGTGTCGGTCGGTTACCGGCACGCGCCAGAAGCTCGGTTCCCCGCGGCGGCCGACGATGCGTTCGCCGCCGTGCAGTGGATCGCTGCCCACGCCGAGGAACTCGGAGGGATCCCGGATGAACTCGTCGTGGCCGGGTGGAGTGCCGGCGCCAATGTCGCCGCCGTGGCATGCCAGCTGGCTCGTGACGCCGGAAAGCCCCACATAGCCGGACAGGTGCTGTTGACACCCGTCGTCGACGCCGCCATGGATCGTCCCTCGTACGTCGAGAACGCAGAGGGCTATGTCCTGAGCGCGGCACTCATGCGGTGGTTCTGGGACCACTATGCGGACCCGGCCGACCGGGGTCACCCCGAGGCATCTCCGCTACTCGGGAATTTGTCGAACCTTCCTCCGGCCCTCGTGGTGACCGCCGAGTTCGACCCGCTCCGCGACGAGGGCGCGGCCTATGCGGACGCACTGGCCACCGCGGGGGTTCGGGTGCACCACCTGGCCGCCCGTGGGCACATCCACACGTCGCTGACCATGGTCGACGTGGTGCTCTCGGGAGCCGACATCAGAGCTCAGATGAGCGACGTCATGCGGAGCTTCTTCCGGACGACCGTCCCGGCCTGAACCGAACAGGCCGGCCGGGCCGGCGCGGTGTCAGGCCACTAACGGGCGACGGCGTCACTCCGGTGGGGCAGCACCCAGCCCGGGCGGGGGAAGTGACAGGTGTACCCGTTGGGATAACGCTCGAGATAGTCCTGATGCTCAGGTTCGGCCTCCCAGAAAGGACCCGCGGGAGCGACCTCCGTGACCACCTTGCCCGGCCAGAGGCCGGAGGCCTCGACGTCGGCGATGGTGTCCTCGGCGATCCGGCGCTGCTCGTCGTCCACGTAGAAGATCGCCGAGCGGTAGCTGGCCCCGACGTCGTTGCCCTGGCGGTTGGGCGTCGTCGGGTCGTGGATCTGGAAGAAGAACTCGAGGATCTCGCGATAGGAGGTCACCGACGGGTCGAAGGTGATCTCGATCGCCTCTGCGTGCGTTCCGTGATTGCGATACGTCGCGTTGGGGACGTCCCCGCCGCTGTAGCCCACCCGCGTCGAGACGATGCCCGGGCGCTTGCGGATCAGGTCCTGCATGCCCCAGAAACATCCCCCGGCCAGGATCGCCTTCTCTGTCGTGGCGCTCATCGGACCACCTCCTCTGTGTTCGCTGGTCCGTCGAACAGTTCCCTGTACTGCCCATACCCCTCCGCCTCGAGGTCCTCGTAGGGGACGAAGCGAAGGGACGCCGAATTGATGCAGTAGCGCAGGCCTCCCTCCTCCGGGGGCCCGTCGTTGAAGAGGTGGCCCAGGTGGCTGTCCCCGTGGGACGAGCGCACCTCGGTACGGATCATCCCGTGGCTCATGTCCGACTTCTCGACCACGTTCGCCGGGTCGAGGGGCACGGTGAAGCTCGGCCAGCCGCAGCCCGAGTCGAACTTCTTGGTGGAGGCGAAGAGGGGCTCCCCGGAGACGATGTCCACGTAGATGCCGGCCTCCTTCTTGTCCCAGAACTCGTTGTCGAACGCCGGCTCGGTGGCGCTCTCCTGGGTCACGGCGTACTGCCGGGTGTCCAGCTTGGAAATCGCCTCTGGGTCCTTGCGGTAACTATCGGTCACGTCAGCTCCTTCGCCACTCACGGTGGCATTTCTCTTCACCGATTGCAACACCGGCGGGACCTCTCTCATTTCCTCTGGAAGCGCCGGCGCTCCGGCTCCGCACGGGAGGGCCCTCGAAGTGGCCTAACGGGCCGGGACGGCTCGCAGCCGGGCCACCCGTACGGCCGCGGAGAGGGCGTCGATGTCGAAGGCCCCCTGGTAGCGGCGGCCGTTCACGAAGAAGGTGGGCGTCCCGGCCACCCCACTGAGATCAGCCCCATCGACGTCCTCCGCGATCCGCGCCGCCCCCGCATGGCCCTCCAGGTCGCCGACGAAACGGTCCACGTCGAGTCCGAGCGCCTCCGCGTGACGCCTCAGGTCAGCTGGGCCCATCGCCCCCTGATGCTCGAGCAGCCGGTCGTGCATCTCCCAGAACGCGCCTTGCAGGGCAGCCGCCTCAGCGGCTTCGGCCGCCATCTGGGCGTGCGGGTGGACGTCGCTGAGCGGGAGGTGACGCCAGACGTAGCGCACGTCTCCGAAGTCACGCAGCAGTTCGCGCAGAACCGGCTCGGCTCGACCGCAGTAGGGGCACTCGAAGTCGCCGTATTCGACCACCGTGACCAGACTCTGGTCCGAGCCGCGGATCCGGTCTCGCTCGGGATCGACCGGCACCGCCAGGTCGATGATGGATTGGTCCGATCCGAGCAACGCCCGTGCCCGCCGACGGCCGGGCAACCTCGACGTGATCTGAAAGATCAGCCAAGTGAGAGCAGCAGCCACGACGGTGGCTGTGAGGATGCCCAACTTGGCGTCCTCGAGGTCCACCCCCCGGAACGCGAGGTCGGCGATCAGCAACGAGACCGTGAACCCGATGCCGGCGATGGTTCCTCCCCCCGCCAGCGCCGCCCAGCCGACGGGTGGCCGAACCCGTCCATTGCTGAGCCGGCCCGCGATCCACGTCGGCCCGAGCACGCCGATCGGCTTCCCGATCGCCGCCGCGACGAGGATCCCGATGGTGATCGGTGACGTGATCGCGTGGCGAAGAAACGCCGCATTCACGACGATCCCCGCGTTGGCCAGCGCGAAGAGCGGCACGATGACATAGCTCGTCCACGGGTGGTACTGGCGCTGGAGCCGCTCGTTGGGCGAGATAGCGGACTCGAGCCCGAGTCGTGCCGTGCGGGCCAGGTCCGGCGTCGGCTGCTCCCGAAAACGGCGGAACAGGTCGCTGGCGCGCTCGAGATCACCGCGGGCAACGGGAGCGGCCGGTGTGAGGAGACCCATGGCCAAGCCGATCACGATGGGATCGATCCCGGACTCGGAGAGCGCCACCCATGCGGCGGCGCCCAGCGCAGCGTAGAAGAGTCCACGGTGGATGCCCACACTCACAGCCAGCACGATCATCGCGAACAGCGCGAGACCGACCACGAGTGGGACCGCGCTCACTCCGCTCGAGTAGACCGTGGCGATCACCAGGAGCGCCACGACGTCGTCGACGATGGAGACCGTGAGCATGAAGATCCGGAGCCGGTCGGGAATGCCTCGTCCGACCAGGGCCAGCATGCCGAGCGCGAACGCGGTGTCGGTGGACATCGTGATGCCCCATCCGTTCGCGGATCCTCGGTTGGCGTTGAACGCCAGGAAGATCCCGACCGGGACGATGATCCCGCCCAACCCGGCCACCAACGGGAGCGTCACCCGCCGGCGCTCCCGCAACTCGCCCATGTCGAACTCCCGGCGCACCTCGAGCCCGGCCACGAAGAAGAAGAAGGTCATGAGCCCGCTGTTGACCCAGAAGCGGAGTTCGTGGGACGGACCGACGCCGGCGACGCGGATGGACAGGGTCGACTGCCAGACGCGCTCGTACGAGCCTGCGTCCACGTTCACCCAGACCAGGGCCGCGACGGCGCCCGCCAGCACCACGGCGGCGCTGCCCGTCTCCGTGCGGAGGAACTGGCGCAGCGGCGTCTCCACCTGGCGCGCCCAGGCGGTGCGATTCGAGTCGCCGGAGCTTCCAGTGTCCGCGCACATATCCGGGCCTCCTGCGCCAGAGATGATAGCGACAGCCGCCGCCCTGACACCGTCTCGGGAGAGGACGTAGCCGCGTCGTGACTCCGAGAATCAGGCGACGCACGTGCCAAACCACACGACACGGCACCAAGGGAGCGGTTATCGATTCACGCCTTGGCGGTCGACTTCATTCCTCACGAGCCGGCTCTCCATGCTCGGCATTGGGGAGGCCCCGCCGCCAGTATGCCTTGGCCGAAATCTCAGCCTCCCCGAGCCCGCGCGCGCTCAGGGCGGCACGAACGCGACGTACGACTCCAGCTTCGGCAGCCACGTAGGCATGACCAAGGCCGGCGGGCGGTGCAATCTCGGCCAACGCCCCGACGATGGGATCCGCATCACCGGGTTCAGACCGCCCCATCCGGTGGACCCAACGAACGTCAACCCCACCGTTCCTCCCGGAACGAACTCCCTGTTCGTCCGCTGAGGTGTCGACCTCCAGCAGGGCAGTAGCCAGCGAGCCAGGAGGCAGGACCTCAATCATCGCCAGCGTTGCGGGCACGCCCGTCTCGTCGGCCACGAATAGGTGCCAATCGGCATCCTCTTGCAGCGTGATCTTTCCCCTCGGGCCGATGGCGTCGATCCGGTCCCCGATCCGAGCCGAACGGACCCAATCGGTGCCCGGTCCCGCGCCATGCAGTGAGACGTCGATGGTGACCGCGGCAGAAGCCGGATCGGCATCGCGGATGGTGTAGCGACGGTTCACGACCCTGCCGTCCGCCTGCGGTACGCGCAACATCAGGTCTTGTCCGGCCCGGTAGCGGAGGCCATCGAGGCCGGGGGCGGTGAGGACCACCCGACGGAAGGTCGGGGTGAGAGCGTCCGCGTCAGTCACCTCGAGGTGAAAGAGGGAGGCCTCGGCCAGAGGGCCGCCCGGAACGCCCACCAGGTCCAGCAGCCGATCGGTCGTCATGTGAGTGAGGTCTACCAGGAGGTGAGCGGCGCCCCGTTCACCCGGCGGCGCCCCGTTCAACCGGCCTCGCCCCGTTCACCCGGCTCCAGCCGAGGCGGGCAGCTTCGAGGCGGAGCACCCGTGCCGCTTCGTCAATAGGATTCGTCGGGATGGAGACACTGGACCAGGAGCACTGATGGATGACGACATAGCCAAGGAGCTGTTGCGCGCCGAGCGTCTTCGTACCGAGCGCCTGCTCTCAGAACTGGATGATTCGGTCAACGCCGACCGCGTCGCGGCGGATCAGCCCGGAGACATGTTCGACTCGGCCGAACCACTGACCACCCAGGAGGCCGATGATTCGGTCCAGGCACAACTGCTGAGCCGCCTCGCAGCCATCGACCGGGCCGAGACACGCCTGGAGGCGGGGACCTATGGCTACTCCGTACGCAGCGGCCAACCGATCCCCGATGACCGCCTCGAGGCAGACCCCACCGCCGAGTTGACGGTCGAAGAAGCCCGGCAGTCGAACTGAGCGGCCGGGCACCTCCTCGTTGTCTTCGGCTCCGTACCGACTTAGGATGAGAACATGCCGTCAGATCGGGTTCCGGTGAAGTTCCCCAAATTCGACAACATCGAGGACGAGCGTCGGCATCGCAAGCAGCGTCTCTCCGCCGCATTCCGACTGTTCGGGCAGTTCGGGTTCGACGAGGGGGTTGCCGGTCACATCACAGCGCGAGATCCCGAGCTGCTCGA
>CAYWDQ010000097.1:0-11143 GCA_964457065.1 uncultured Acidimicrobiaceae bacterium
ACGTCCGCGACCCCGCCCTCGGGCGTCTCCTCGGAGTCCATATCAGTCATTTCCCCACGCTCATCCTCCAATGCCTAGTGCCAATTGGCCCTCGCGCGCACGGATAACCTACGACGAGGACCACGGAGACGGAGAGGGCTGGGGGCATGGAGACCAGGTTGCGGATCATCGCGATGAGCGCCCTGGCGGCGTTCTTCGCCCCGCTTGTGTTCGTGAGCATCATCGTCCTGCGCAAGGCTGAGCGCCGGATCAACTTCCACGCCCGCGCCTGGAACAAGCGCCTGCAACACGAGATCGCGCGCTGGAGTTAGGGCCCGGTCGCAGGCCCGCTCCAGCGATCCACACCGACCTAAGCTGAACGGGTGCTGACCGGCTTCGCGCACACGGCCGTCTGCGTCCCCGACGTGGAGGCGGCAGTGCGCTGGTACTCCGACGTGCTCGGGCTCCGGGTCCTGTCGCCCCCGTACCGCATGGAGGGCGCCCAGATTCAAGGGGACATGGGCGAGCTCGTCCCGTCTCCGGTCGTCGTCACGGCCGCCATCGTGGGCTTCGGGAAGGACGACCGCGTCATCGAGCTGATCGAGTATCCGGTGGCCGGCGTCGACCCCGCCGGACCCGGCCGACCCTCCGTGACGAGGATCGGCATCACGCACGTCGGGATGCTCTGCGACGACCTGCGCGCCACACGGCAGGAGCTCGAGACCCGGGGTGTGGAGTTCATGACGAGTGGGATCGCCGACGTGGCCGGGCTCCGGACCACGTGGTGCCACGACCCGTGGGGAACGGTCATCATCCTCCTCGAGAAGAGTGAGAGCGACCGTCCCTACTGGGGCCAGCTACTGCCCTGAGTGGTCGTCAGGCACGTTCCGCGCCACCTTCCGGACCCGTTCTGGGGGTGAACATCGGGCGGCCGCAAGTGACGTGAATCGCCGAAATTGGCGAAAGAGGCCCGAAAGATGTGCATCACAGGGTGTGCTTCGGCCACAATGGACGCCATGAACAAGAGAGAACTAGCAAAAGCTGTCGCAGTCCAGTCCGATGTCGAGCTGAAGACCGTCATCACCGTCCTCGACGGTTTCACCGACGTGGTGACCGCGGTCGTGGCCAAGGGAGTAGAGCCGGTCTCGATCCCCGGCTTCGCCAAATTCGTCAAGGTCGATCGCCCGGCCCGCATGGGCAGGAACCCGGCGACGGGTGAGGCCATCCGCATCAAGGCGTCCAAGAAGGCACGCATCACGCCGGTGAAGGCGTTCAAGGACGCGGTGCTCGCTCCCTCGAAGGCACCCAAGCTCGTGAAGGGCGCCTACCCGACGGTCGACACGGCTGTGACGGCCGCCGGCAAGTCGGCTGCCCCCGCGGCCGCCAAGGCACCGGCCAAGAAGGTCACCGCGGCGCGCAAGGCTCCGGCCAAGCGGGCCACCGCGGCGCGCAAGGCACCGGCCAAGAAGGCCACCGCCCGCAAGGCCCCGGCCAAGCGGACTGCAAAGAGGTAACGCGGTCGGCCCGGTCCCGGGAACGGGACCGGGCGACACGCCTCGGGTCGCATGGGCGAGCCGAGTCGCGACGAGAGCCAGGCGCCGGACGCCCCCCGGGCAGAGCCGTTCGCCGATCGACCGCTCTCCTCGCCCGACCCCGAGCGGCTGTCGCCCGACGATCCGGCCTACGAGCGGATCCTGCGGGCCCACGAGGAGGCACTGCGCGCCGGCTCCGACACCTATGTCGATCCGAGCTCCGGGCTCATGGTGCTCACGGCGGGCTACCTCGCCCGGCGTGGCTCGTGCTGTGACGCCGGGTGCAGGCACTGCCCGTACGCCACCTGAGTGACGCACCCCGCTCAGGGCATCCGATAGGCATGCCTCCTATGCTCCATCCGGCACTCGGCGCACACGGAACGGTCACGGCATGAGCGACACCTCTCAGGGTCCCGGATGGTGGTTGGCATCTGACGGCAAGTGGTATCCGCCCGAGCTGTGGACCGGTCCGCCCGGGTCCGGCCCCTTCCCCGCCGCCGGGCCCGGGTCTCCGCAGTCGGGAGCACCGGCCTACCCGGCGCAGGGACCGACGTACGGCGGCGCGGCATGGTCCGGCCAGCCGGTGCCGTACGGCCAGCCGGTGCCGTACGGCCAGCCGACGCAGTACGGGACGGCCGCCAGACGCAAAACCAACGGGCTCGCCATCGCGTCCCTCGTCTGCTCGTGCGCCGGCATCTTCCTGATCGGCCTCCCGGCCGTCCTCGGCATCATCTTCGGTTTCGTGGCACGGTCGCAGATCCGCCGGTCCCAGGGAGCCCAGGGAGGCGACGGTCTCGCCATGGCGGGCATCATCGTCGGGTTCGCAGTGGTGGCGCTCCTCGTCGTCGTCTTCGCGGTCGCGGCTCACAGGAACAACAACAGCGGTGTCGTGCAGGCGCTCTCCGCCGTGCACGTTGCCGGTTAAGGAGAGATACGAAATGCAAGGTCTCCTCTACGGTGTCCGGCCTGAGCCCTGGGCACCGCCCGACGAGTCGAACGACCTCATGGTCGGGCTCTCCCGGGTGCCGATGGTCATGAAGGAGCTGGAGCGGCCGAGCCTCGTCCGTGACGACTGGGCGGTGGTGAAGACGCGCCTCACCGGCATCTGCGGGTCCGACGCCAAGATGGTCTTCATGGACTTCGGCGACGACTTCGGCGACAGCGCGCTGAACGGGTACTTCTCCTTCCCCACCGTCTTCGGCCACGAGGTCGTGGCCGACGTCGTCGAGGTCGGACCGGCCGTCACGACGCTCGACGTCGGGCAACGAGTGGTGCTCAACCCCTGGCTCTCGTGCGGCCCGCGGGGCATCGACCCTCCGTGCCCCTCGTGCCAGGACGGCGACTACAGCCTGTGCTGGCATTTCACCGAGGGACCCATCGCGCCCGGCATCCACACGGGGACGTCGAGGGATGCTCCCGGTGGCTTCGCCGAGTACCTGCCCGCGCACGAGTCCATGCTGATCCCGGTGCCCGACAGCCTGAGCGACGAGGTTGCCGTCATCGGTGACCCGTTCGCGGTGTCACTGCACTCGGTGACGAGGCACCCGCCGCCGCCCGGTGGCAAGGTGCTCATCTACGGCGGCGGCGCACTCGGGAGCTGCGCCACGGCCATCGTCCGTGCGCTGTACCCCGATGTCGAGATCATGGTGGTGGCGCGCTTTCCGGCTCAGGCCGCGCTGGCCCGCCGCCTGGGGGCGACCGTCGTGGACCCGTTCCCGGTCGGGCAGTTGCTCGAGGAGGCGGCGGCGTGGTCCGGCGGTGTGCTCCAGAAGTTCGGCGGCGAGGCCCTGCCCATGGCGCACCCCGGTGGTTTCGACGTCGTCTACGACACCGTCGGCACCGCACAGACCGCGGAGATCGGAGTGCGCCTGCTCAAGCAACGCGGCACCATGGTCAAGAGCGGAGTGCACGCGCCGGAGCGTTGGGAGTGGTCACCCCTGTACTTCAAGGAGATCTCCTGGGTCGGCTCCAACGCCTTCGGGGTGGAGGAGGTCGACGGCATCCGCATGCACGGGATCGCCCACTACCTGCGACTGGCCGAGCAGGGCCGGGTCGACATGACGGGCATGTTGACCCACACCTTCCGCCTGGACGACTGGCGCGAGGCGTTCATCGCGCTGGCCACCCAGGAGCAGAGCGGCGCCATCAAGGTTGCGTTCGACTTCCGCTGAGGGACGCCGCCGCCCACTCCCCTGGAGCGGCCCGGCGGCAGCGCGGGGCGGCCGTTCCCGGATGACTCGCGAGACCTGAAGGGGTAGCGTCGCGTCCAGCGGTTCGCGCCGCCCATCGTGCTCACGTGACCCAAGGGGGGCCCATGACCACCAGCCCGTCGATCACCGATCCGAACCTCGCCTTCGATCCGAAGTGGGGCATCGAGTCGCCGTCCACCACGATGTTCGACTTCAACTACACCGGGGGGCGCGACCAGCTCTTGCGGCTCTACGACAAGGGCACCCGACGCCAGTGGATCGGCAGCGACCGGTTGGATTGGAGCCAGGAGGTCGATCTCACCAACCCGGTCGGCATGCCCGACGAGATGAACCCGCTCTTCGGCACCGACTGGTGGGACACGATGTCCGACGAGCGCAGGGGTGAGCTGCGCCGTCACGTCGAGGCCTGGCGCTTCAGCCAGTTCATGCACGGCGAGCAGGGAGCGCTGATCTGCACGGCGAAGATCGTGCAGACGGTGCCCGACATCGACTCCAAGTTCTATGCGGCCACCCAGGTGATCGACGAGGCGCGCCACGTCGAGGTGTACAGCCGCTACCTGCACGAGAAGGTGCAGCTGGTCTACCCGCTCAACCCGTACCTCAAGGCACTGCTCGACGACGTGATCGCCGACAGCCGGTGGGACATGACGTACCTCGGGATGCAGGTCCTCATCGAGGGTCTCGCCCTGGCTGCGTTCGGCGTCATCCGCAACAACGCGCAGGAGCCGCTGGCCAGGGCGCTGAACGCCTACGTCATGCAGGACGAGGCGCGCCACGTGATGTTCGGCCGACTGGCCTTGCGCGACTACTACCCGCAACTGACCGAGGCCGAGAGGGGAGAGCGGGAGGCCTTCTGCATCGAGGCCTGCTACCTCATGCGCGACCGTTTCCTCGGGGAGGAGGTGTGGGAGCGACTGGAGCTGCCACCCGAGATCGGCACGTACGTCGAGAACAGCGAGACGCTGCGCGTGTTCCGCAGCTTCCTCTTCATGCGCATCGTCCCGATCCTGCGTGATATCGGCCTGTGGGGACCGAAGCTGCGATCGGCCTTCGAGGAGATGGGCGTCATCGGGTTCGCCGACACCGACATCGACGCCGAGATGGCCGACGACGAGCGGGCGGCCCAGGAGTACGACGAAGCCCGCGACGCCCGTATGGACCACGTGAAGGCGGTGGCCGAGCAGGCCTGAAGCTGTCGGTCAGCCGCCTTCGAGGGCCCGCTCGAGCCCGTTCTGAATCTGCTGGGTGGGCTCGTTGGTGTCGAGGTAGTCGCGCCAGGCCGTGACCTTGCCGTCGGCGTCGACGTCGATCACGGTGGCGCCGGTCATCTCGATGGGGATACCGGTCTCGCTCGCGCCGGCGTTGAAGGTGGCCGTGCCCGTCCACTCGAAGACGGCCCAATCCTCACCGCCGCGGATGCGGTCCACTCGCTGGTTCCAGTCCGGGAAGATAGCGTCGGTGTCCCGGGCTACCTTGTGCAGGTCGGTCGTCCACGGGGTCACGGGGTCGCAGAAACGACCACCGGGGGCGAAGAGGGCGGCGAAGGCATCGGGCCCGTCCACCGACTCGAAGGTGCGGGCCCACCCGTTCCAGTCCCGCCCCGTGGTGCTCATCGCTTCCGCCCTCTTCCCTGGCCGCCGCTGCGCAGACTCTCCGCCTCGAACGTGACCACGGCGTCGTCCAGTGGGAGGACGACCTGGGGCTGGACGAACTGGTGCGACTCGGCGACCAGGCGGACCGCCGTGCCCCACGCGGTGAAGCCCACCGCATGGCGGGCGAAGCTCATGGGGCCCTCGGTCACCTTCACCTCCACCACCCCCTGGCCGCCCGCATGGAGCGCAGAGCGCTGCATCTTCTCCATGGCCGACTCGCGAGCAGAGTACATCGCCTCGGTGTAATTGGTCAGTTCGACGTTCTGGCGCGTCTGCTTCATCGCCGTGCCCGCCGTCCGGCGGGGGGCGTAGACGAAGCTGGCCCCGAAGGCGAGCCCGACCGGCATCCAGCCGGCGCGCTGGAGCAGCGTGAAGTCGCGGGCGGAGAGGTCCGAGGTGAACGGCATGGCCTGGGCGGCGTCGGCGCCCCGGGGGTCCTGCCCTTCCATGGGCCGCACCGCGGTGCCGACGAGCTCGACGTCGACGTGGTGCGTGCGCACCGACACCTCGACGCGCACGCCGACGACACCGTGGCCGTGCACCTTGCTGCACTCGCCCCGGAGCTGAGCGGCGGCCTGGTCCACCGCCTGGTCGTGCGCGTCGGACGCGAGCGAGATGGCGCCCCTCCCCCAGTTCCACACGCCCACCGGGACGGACACCACGGCCACCCCGCACACGAGGTCGAGTGGCTCCCAACCGGCCGCGTGGAGCAGCAGCGCCTCGTCGACCGACAGGTCCGAGGTGATGCCGCGCGCCTGCGAAGGAGGTGCCGGGGTGGCGAGGGACTGGGCGCCCAGGAGCATCTCGGCGCGCACGTCGGCCGGTGGGGCGGTCCCGGGACTGAAGCCCGTGCTCATGCGAGACGCACCGTCGGTCGCGGGAGCTCGACCTGGTCGAAGTCCTTGAAGCGCCGCACGCGGTTGCCCCGCAGCGTGCAGTCGATGACCTCGTCCCCCTGCGAGAGCTCCCTGGCGACCACGTCGATGGTGGCGCCGTGGAGCTCGTCCCCCGCCAGCTGTTGGCGGACGTGCTTGCGGGCGAGCTGGCGCACGGCCATGTGGGCCTTGCTCACCTGCTCGACGAGGTGCGGTCCCGTCGGCCCGCCCCAGCTCATGCTGCCCTCCATGAGGTACTCGGTCATGCAGTAGGCCCAGACGCGGACCGAGGCCAAGGCGGCGACCACCGCGACGGGCATGAACCCCGCCTCGATGGACTTGGTCAGCCGCTGTCCCGCCAGATACGTGCTCCACGGCACCCCGCCAGCCGGTGGCGGCCCGCCGTCGACGGTGACGGCGGTCCCCAGGAAGTGGAACTCGGTCGTCCCCGTGTCGGCGACGCTGGAGACCCGGTCCACCACGCCGATCACGCCGTGGGCGCCATGGGTGGTGGCTTCCTCGAGCATGCGCTGGTATGCGCTCCCGTACCCCTGGGCCCACGCGGCTTCCACCCACGGCTGTTCGAGGTTCTGGCCCCAGGAGCGGTGCTCGTTGGACACGAAGCCATGGGGGCAGCGGTAGGTCTCCGAATACGACCCCGCGCTTTGCGGGCCGCCGGTGTAGGGCGAGAGCCCCCGCATGTAGCCCGAGCCCTGTCCGTACCAACCCCACTGCATGACGCAGAAGCCCTGGACGAGCGCGACCGGCTCGAGCCCAAGGTCCAGACAGGCGGCGAAGTCGGGCACAGTCAGGCCGGAGGAGAAGACGGTCGACTCCAGCCGGCGGACGGCGGCCTCGGGCAGGTCGCCCGGAGTCTGCGCTGGTGCTCCGGCCGATCGTTCGGATCCGTCGGGTCCGACCGTCATCAGTTGTCGAGCGAGATGATGGTGATCGGCTTGGGCAGCGTGACCTCCCCGCCGGTCTTGGTGACCGCGGTGCCGAGCGCCAGGAACTCAATGGTGTGCGAGCCCCACTGGTGCGACTTCTCCTCCAGGCGGACGCCGACGATCCCGCTGGCCTTGAGAACGCCTGCCTCGTCCTGCATACGCGTCATGGCGAGCTCCCTCGCTTCGTAGAGCGCCTGGGTGAAGTTGGGCAGCTCCACGTTCTGCCCCATGGAGCCGAGCGCCTGAGTCAGCTTGCGGTGCGCGATGTGGAACACGCACGTGCCCATGACGAGCGCCTGCGGGACGTGGCCGGTCTGCATCAGGGTCCAGAAGTCCTGCCCGGACAGGTCGGAGGTGAAGGGCTTACCGAGCGCGTTGCGGTACGACGTCCCGTCCTCCGCCTTGACCGCCGTCCCGAAGGCGATGAACTCGGCCGAGTCGTTGCCCCACTCGTAGTAGTTCACGTCGAGACGTACGCCGACGACGCCGTCCGCCCCCAACTGTTCGGCCTCCTCCTCCATGCGGTTCATGGCGAGCTCCCGGGCCGTGTACATCGCCTCGGTGAGCTTGCTCAGCTCCTGGCTCTCGCCCCACTTCCGCGTCTGGATCCCGATGTGGTAGATCGACGAGCCCATCACGAAGCCCAGCGGGTGGAAGCCGGCCTCTTTGACGAGGAGGAACTCGTTCACCGAGAGGTCGGACGTGAAGAGCCCGTGCTCCAGTTCCTCCAGCCGGTGCGCGGCGTCCTTGGGAAGGTCGTGCGCCAACGGTTCCGGCGGCACCTCCGGCTGCTCGGTCACGATTGCCCTCCGATCACGATGTTCTCCAGTGCGAGACGCGTCTGCTCGCTGTGGGCGGCCTCCGACTGCAAGGTGGCAAGCAGCCGGGTGAGCCAGACGTCCATGCCGACCTGCTCGCTGCGGATGCGAATGCCCCCCGAGGAGTGGCCGATGCTGCACCGCACCGAGGCACCTTCGACGATCGCCTCGAGGGTGTCGTCGCCCAGCGTGATCCGCACCGACTTGATCTCGTCGGACTTGCGGAAGCGCCCGGCGCGCTCCACCGCGATCCGGTCGCCCAGCACGTCGGCGAGCTGGGCGACCAGGAGCTTGAGCATGATGCGCAGATCCGTGCTGTTCGACGCCAGCTGCGAGACCGCCATGCTCAGGTCGAAGGCGGCATCACCGGCGCGCTCGCCCGAGGCCGAGCTCAGCCCGGTCCCCGTGTCCTCAACTGGCGAGCCGGCTGGCTCCATCGACATTGGCCGCATCGTACCGCCACCTCCCCGGACCGGGTCGGGCGCCCCGGGGCCGGGGGTGCCCGATCGACCGGGCGTCACACCGAGCGCGGCTCGCAGATCACGACGGGGATGTCCCGGCCGGACTTCTCCTGGTAGCTGGCATAGTTCTTGTAGGTGGCCACGATGTCGGGCCACAGTGCCGCCTTCTCCTCGGGTGACGCCGTCCGGGCCCGCATCTTGCGGGTCTCGCCGTTCATGGTGACCTCCACGTCGGGGTTGGCGCTGAGGTTGAGATACCACTGCGGGTCTCGCTCGTCGCCCCCCTTCGAAGCCACCAGGACGACCCGGTGCTCGTCGTGAACGGGCGAGGCCAGCATGCTCGAGCGCGGCAGACCGGACTTGCGCCCGATGGTGTGCAATTCGACCCCGGGCATGCCGAACAGGTCGCGGGGCCACCGGCCCCCGGTCACCTTCAACGCGGTCTTGTGCACGAGGTTCAAGGCCTTGAACCCGACATCGGCGGTGGACTTGCGGAGCTCGGTCATGGTGGTCCCTTCGTCGATCCCTGCGGTTGCGTGGCGATGTGCGTGTCGCGCCCCGTCCGGTTGAACCTATCGAGATCGGGCGCTGAGTCCAATCCCCCTGGCGCTTGGGATCCGCCGCCGGCGCCTTCAAGTCGCCGGCCGGCTTCGATAACATGGCCGCGGTTGGGGGCGCAACGTTGGCAAGCCAGATCCGACGACAAGCCACATCCGACAAGGAGGACGTGTCTCCCTCACCCCTCACCGCCCGGCGAAGCCGTACGGTCCGCTGCCCGACCATCCTGGCGCTGCTCGGCGCGCTGGTGGCCGTCCTGGGCACCGCGTCGTTCGGCGTCGTCGGCGCGCCGGCGGCCAGCGCGGACAACTGGGCTCCCGTGCACCCGGGAGACTTTCCCGACCCCAGCATCCTCTACTTCCAGGGGGTGTACTACGGATTCGCCACGCAGAACTTCGCGCCACCGAGCCAGACCATCAACATCCAGGTGTCGACGTCGACCGACGGGGTCGACTGGACCCAGCTGAACGGTGTGGATGCCCTGCCGTCGGTCGGCTCGTGGGCCGTGCCTGGAGAGACGTGGGCGCCGAGCGTCGCCTACGACAGCGCGGACCACGACTTCGTCATGTACTACACCGCCACGGAGGCCTCGGTGCCCGGCGACCAGTGCATCGGAATGGCCACCTCCGCGCTCCCGACCGGTCCGTACCAGGACACCTCGTCCGCACCCGTCGTCTGTCAGGACGGCGGTGACGGGTCAATGATCGTCGGCAGTTGGGGCGGCAGCATCGACCCGGACATCTTCACGGATCTGTCGGGGAACTCCTGGTTGATCTGGAAGAGCGACGGCAACCACCTCACCTCGTCGATGAGCACCCTCATCTGGTCCGTGCCGCTCGGGCCGCACCTGACGCCATCGAGCACGCAACCCAAGGAGCTGCTGCAAGACGACGAGCAGTGGCAGAGCGGCATCATCGAGGGTCCGGACATGTACGAGACGCAGACGGTGACCGGCAGCGGGAACACAGCCACCACGACCGACAACTACTACCTCTTCTACGCCGGGAGTGACGAGGGGACGTCCACCTACGGCATCGGGTGGGCCAGCTGTCCCAACGGCCCCTACTCCGACACCCTGTGCAATGACCGGTCCGCCCTCGGGCCCCTCCTCGGCTCGGACACCGGCATGTCCGGCCCCGGCGGCCCCGACGTCTTCACGCTGCCGCCCCCCGCTGGTCAGCAGACGGGGGGACAGCTGGTCATGGCCTTTGCAGCCTGGCAGGGAAGCACGATCGGCTATCTCACCTGCGGCATCCGGCCCATGTACCTGGCCGACCTGAACCTCGGCCCGGACAATGACGGCACGCCCATCCTCTCCCCGTACGATCCCGGCGCCGCCCCCGCCGACAGTCCGACCTGCCCCGTGCCGCCGCAGCCCCCGCCTGGATACTGGCAAGTCGCCGCCGACGGCGGCGTCTTCACCTTCGGCTCCGCGGGCTTCTACGGCTCGACCGGGTCCTTGAAGCTGAACAAGCCCGTCGTCGGCATGGCACCGACCCCTGACCACCGCGGGTACTGGCTGGTCGCGAGCGACGGCGGGGTCTTCGCCTTCGGGGACGCCGGCTTCTTCGGCTCGACGGGGTCCATCAAGCTGAACAAGCCGATCGTGGCCATGATCCCGACTCTGAACGGTGGCGGCTACTGGCTCATTGCCAGCGACGGCGGTGTGTTCGCCTTTGGGGACGCGCCCTTCTACGGCTCGACGGGTGGTGCCCCGCCGCCCTACCCGATCACGGCGGCGGCGCCGAGCTTCCTCGGGGGCGGCTATTGGCTCGTCGACTCCAACGGCCAGGTGTTCAGCTATGGCAACGCGCCGTTCGAGGGCCAACCGTTCTTCGCCCCGGGTGGGTACCGCATCACGGGCATGGCCGGGACCCACGACTCGAGCGGGTACTGGCTCGCCAGCGCGAACGGCAACGTGGCCGACTTCGGCAACGCGGCCCCATACGGCTCCATGATGGGCGCCAACCTGAACGCACCGGTCGTCGGCATGGCCGCCACGAGCAACGCAGCTGGATACTGGCTGCAGGGTGCCGACGGCGGCATCTTCACGTTCGGCAACGCACCGTTCCTCGGATCGATGGGCGGCCACCCGCTCAACGCACCCATGG
>CAYWDQ010000098.1:0-6307 GCA_964457065.1 uncultured Acidimicrobiaceae bacterium
ACGTGGTGGTGGTCCCGTCCATCTGTGCGGAGGGCTTCGGGCGGGTGATCGTCGAGGCACTGGCCACCGGCCGCCCGGCCCTGGGCTCCCGGATTGGCGGGATTCCCGAAATCCTCACGGGAGAGTTCGAGCGGTTCCTGATGGAGCCTGGAGATGCCGGGGTGGTCGCTTCCGCCATGGAGAGCCTCATAGGCTGGGAGAAGCGTGAACCCGCGCTGGCCGGTCGCTGTAGCGCTCATATCCGGGATCATTTCTCTCTCGACCGGCTGGTGGAGGGTGTGGAGCGGTCGCTCGCCGGAGCTGCCGGGGAGCTACGAGGAAAGGCTGGGGCGTGGACCTGAGACAGATCGCGCGCACCGTACGCGCACAATGGATCGTGGCCGTGGTCACCTTCCTCGTGTGCGTGTCCGCAGGCGCTGCCTACGCGGTGCTGCCGGCGAAGCAGTACCAGGCCACTGTTGTGCTGCTGGCACAGCCGCCGGCGAGCTCCACGGACCCTGGGTCCGACGTCAATGCGATCCAGGTCGAGATTCCCCAGATCGTGGTGGAGGCCGACAACCCGATCGTGGCCGACCAGGCGCGTGCGCTCGTACCCGCCCGCTTCCGATCCATGCCGGTCAAGCTGGGAGCGACCGGCGATCCCGCCTCGAATTCGGTCACCGTCTCTGCCTCGAGCACGGACCCGGCCGTTGCCCAGGCCTATGCGAACGCCCTGGCGGCCAGAATGTTGGAACTGACGAACCGCCAGGCGAGCACCACGCTGATCCTGTCAGAGCTGGGCCCGGCGCAGCTCCCAACAACGCCGACGAACCCCCGCAAGACGGTCGCGGTGGCGGCCATCGCATTCGGCCTCATCGCAGCGGTGTTCGCCGCCCTGGCGGCAGCCGCCCTGCGGCGGCGGTTCGTCACCGCCGACGAGATCCGGGACCGGGTCGGACTGACGGTCCTGGGCGAAGTGCCGACCCTGGTTCATGCCGGAGCAGGCCCCGCCGAAGTCTTCGAGTCGACTGGCGACCAGAGTGCGCTCGAAGCGTTCCAGCAGCTCCGCAGCTCGCTCCATCTCATGTTCCAGGGGACGAACCCCACCATCGCGGTGACCTCATGGGAGCCCCGCGAGGGCAAGTCCTCCGTCGCCTCCCACGTGGCGTGGGCACTGGCGATGCCGGGTCGTTCGGTGGTGGCAGTCGACTGCGATCTGCGCAAGCCGACGCTGCACCAGATCTTCGGGGTGCCGCTGTCGCCCGGCGTGAGCGACTTCTTCGCGACCCACGGTCCTGCCGAGCTCTTGAGCCCGACGGGCAATCGATGCCTCGAGCTCATACCGGCCGGCGTACCGGGGCGTCACCCCGCAGACATCGTGACTGCCGACGTGCCCCGGCTCCTCAGCGCCCTCCACGAGACGGACCGGACGGTGATCATCGACTGCCCGCCGTTGTCGGGCGTGGCCGAGACCAGGATCCTGGTGGCCGACGCCGACGCCGTGGTCCTCGTGGTCGACGCACGGAAGTTCGACCCCGAGCGCCTCGAGCAGAGCCTCGTGCTACTGCGAGCTTCGGGGGCGAATGTCGTGGGAGTCGTGCTGAACCGCGTGCGGCGGCGGAAGGTGGATGAAAGCTATGGCTACTACGGTCCGACCTCCGAGCAGGAGGCCAGGACGAAGCGCAACTGGCTCATAAGATCGGGGTAGGAACGTGCTGCGCGAACCCGAGTTCTCGCGCGAGGGCGTATCCGGTGGCGGCAAGCCCAAGAAGGCGACCGTCCGCCGCAACGTGGCGACCAACTACCTCGTCGTCGTCCTTCTGGTGGTCGTCGGGTTCATCACCACGCCGATCCTCACCCACCAGCTGGGCATCCTCCGCTACGGGGTATGGGCACTCATCGGGTCGCTCATCCCGTTCCTCGAGCTGCTCGAGCTCGGGTTTGCCGGCGCCACCGTCGCATTTATCAGCCGGCACCTTGAGCTGGAGGAGGATGACAAGGTCGCCGCCACGCTCAACACTTCGTTCTTGTGCCTCTCCGTGCTCGGGGTCGTCGCCTTCGCCGGCGTCGTGGTCTTTGCGATCTTCCTCCCCGACCTCATCACGAGCATTCCCAAGAGCTTGGTCGGCCAGGCACAGTTCCTTCTGCTGCTCCTCGCGTTCGATATGGCTGTCTCCATCCCAATGGACACGTACGGGGGCGCTCTGTGTGCCCTGCAGCGATTCGACCTCTTGAATTACAGCCTCATCGCGGTCGTGGTGTCCCAGGCGATCGGCTGGGTCATCGTCCTGTGGCTCCACGGAGGGCTCATTGCGCTCGGGGTCGTCACGGTCGCGATCAGCCTCGTGGGCCAGATGTCACGCCTCGTGATGGTGCATCGCCTCCTGCCGTGGTTCCGTCTCTCTCTGCGCCGCTTCGACCGCAGCCTCGTCCGTGCGTTCACCGCGGCGTCGGGCTGGTACTCAGTCGTGCAGATCGCCGACGCAGTACTCTCACTGTCGGACGTCCTGATCGTCGGCGCCGCCGCGGGGGTGCGCGCGGCCGCCATCTACGCCGTCGCGCAGAGGTTGGGGCTACTTCCGTTGCGGATCGTCCAACCGCGGACGGCGCTGCTGTTCTCGAAGGCAGGACAGCTGGCCGCGCGAGACAACCGTTCCGGTCTGCGGGACAGCACCGACGAAGTCGTACGCTTCGTCCAGTACCTGTCGATCCCCGCGGCCATTGCGCTGGGGTTTCTGGCCGGCCCGACTGTCGAGGCATGGGTGGGGCCCCTCTACCGCGAAGCGGCCTCGGTCATTAGCCTGCTGTGCCTCGCTGCCGTCGTGCAGGCGTGGGCGCTGCCGCTCAGGAACGCGCTCAACGGCTCCGGCCGCCCGACACTCTCAGCGGTCCTCTACGCCATCGAAGCCGTGCTCCACGTCGTCCTGGGCATCGTGCTGGCCTCCCGCTACGGAGCTCTGGGCATGGCCGAGGCCGCACTGATCGGCGTGATCGTGATGGAGGGGATGCTCATGCTGCCGATGGCGTACCGCCGCCTCGGGGATTCGTTCTCCCGAAGGGCCTTCCGCACCGTGCGCACCCTGGGATTGCCGATGCTGGTCACTGGTGGCCTCGCCTGGGTGCTTGGGCGCGCCGGTGGACAACTGTTCGTCTTCACCGACACGCATGGCCACATTCTCGGGCTGGCTGCTGTCGCCGGAGCAGGGGTCGCGCTCATGGTGGTGTTCTATGCGATCCTGCTGGTGTCGCTGCCCACGGTGCAGCGACAGGAGCTGCTCACCCGCTTTCGAGTCTCGTTGGACCGTTTCACGGCCCGCTCGCAATAGAGTCGGTTCGTGACGGGACCCACGCTCGCGGGGTATACACGGAGGTCAATGCCGCACGTGCGTCCGGCGGGGAGGACCAGCGCCCCATCATCTATGGGATTGGATCCGGCCCTGCCTTGACAGGGGGACCGCCATCGACTGCTCAAGAAACTGGAGCGGGCGATCGATACATCGGGGAGTGGGTGCCGGCGATAGTCGCAACGTGTTGGAGACGGACTTGACCGTCGCGTGACGTCCGATGAAGAGGAAGAAGAATTGCACCATGCATGATCAGATTCGCCGGACCCTCGACGAGGTCATGGCGGCTGAGCCGGGCGGCACCGACGTGGCAACCGGACGACGCCATTATCCGTGCCGCCGCCCCGGCGCTCGTCTGTGACGAATGAGGCTCGCCCCCCGGACGGAGTGGACTCCGTCGCCCTGTGGCTTGGGGCACCGGACCGGCCGCTGTTCTCCTGGCTGGACGTTCCCAGCGACGGTCTTGTCGCCGGTGCCGCCGTACTGTGCCCGACCATGGGATTGGAGTCCGAGTCTTCGGCTCGTGCGCTGCGAGACCTGGCGCATCGTTTGGCTGCCTCCCGCTGGGCCGTTCTTCGGGTGGACTACGCCGGTACGGGGGACTCGGCAGGCACGTGGACCGACCCTGACCTGGTGGCGGACTGGCTTGACGGCGTCCGGACTGCAATCGAGTACGCACGAGCCCTCGGGACAGCGCGAGTCGGTGTCATAGGTCTCCGGATCGGAGCGACCCTGGCTGCAGCCGAGCTCGACCGCGGTGGGGGCGTGGACGATCTGGTGCTGTGGGATCCGTGCGCGACAGGCCGGGCGTACCTCCGGGAGCAGCGTGCCCTGTGGGCCTTTCTGCGGGATCAGGCCACCGAGTGGGGGCGCCTTGGAGAGGGTGAGACATGGGGCTCGGGAGGGTCGAGCGACGACGGGGCGCTCGAGGCACCGGGCATCCTGTTCACCACCGCGACCGTCTCGCAACTGGAGCCGCTCACAATCGCCCCGAGCGACCGGAGCCTTGCTTCCCGGGAATTGCTCCTGAGCCGGCAGGGGAGGAGGCTCGCGGGCGTGCTGGCGGAGCGCCTCACGCTTTCCCACGTCGAGTCAATGGAGGTCAGTGGGCAAGACGCCCTACTCGATCTCGAGGCGATCACGCCGGAACGGACGCTGGACCGGATCGTCTCCTGGCTGACAGAGGTCGATGGACCGGTGGTCCGCGTCGAAGTGCCGAACCAGCGGCCCACGGCGGTGCATCGCGGGGATGGTGGGCCCGGTGTGCTCGAGCGGCCAGTTGAGATGGGGCCCGCGCATCTCTTCGGAATGCTCAGCGAGCCGGAGGACCAGGTCGACTCGTTGGCCCCCATCGTGGTCTTCCTCAACGCGGGCCGGATCGGTCATCATGGACCGGCTCGGCTCTGGGTGGACCTCTCACGGCGGTGGGCGGCCGAGGGCATGCGGTGCATGCGGGTCGATCTGAGCGGGATCGGCGATAGCCCCACGAGACCAGGGCGAACCGAGCTGGTCGAGTTTCCCGCCGACGCCCTCGAGGATCTGGCCGACATCACTCGGGCCGCCAGCGCGCAGGGAGGCCCAGGCCTTGCCTTCGTCGGTCTGTGCTCGGGTGCGTACCACGCTGTGGAAGCGGCGCTCGCCGCACCTCCCGCGTCCGTTGCCTCCGTCTGCCTGGTCAATCCCGCCCTTACCTATCACCGATGGGGGCAGCATCCTTACCGGCGCTTCGAGCCCAACGAAGCCTCACCCACCTTGAGCGACCGGCAGGCTTGGGGCTCGACCCGTCCCTGGTTGTCGCGCGTCATGCTGAGGCTTGCGGCACTCCGGACGGCTGGGATGTCGATGCCCGATGGCGGCTGGTGGATCGTGAAACGCCTGTTCATGATGACGAGCCCGGCTCGGACCGTGGAGCGTCTGGTTGCGTCCGACGTCGACGTCCTGATCGTGGCTGGCAGCGAAGAGGCGCGCCTGCTGTGCCGGGGTGAGGAGCGCCGGTTCCGTGCCCTGGTCGGCAAAGGGCGCCTTCGCATGGAGACCGTCCCCAACCTGGAGCACACCCTCTTCGAGCGGACGGGCCGGGAGCGCGTGTCGGAGATGCTCCACGCCCACCTCGTACGTGGGCTTCGCTGGCACGCCCCTGCAGGCCCCCGACCCATCCGACACTTGCCCGCGTAGGGCGAGTTTCGACGTCCAGTTCAGGTCCGGGCTGCGGAGAGCGTTGCCCGGTCGGGCTCCGGCAGCGCCCCCACCAGCTCGGAGAAGCAGCGGCCCACGCGCTCAGCGAGAAGGTCCACGTCGGGACAGGCGACCGGGTCGGCCAGGATGCCGATCGTCAACTGGCCGTCGTAGGACAGCGCGGCGACGCCCACACTGAGGTTGCCCGCCAGGGGCACGAGCGGGATCGCCTCGAGCATGCGGGCGCCGAGCACGTAGAGCGGGACGTCGGGTCCGGGCACGTTCGTGACGACCAGGTTGACGAACGGCTGGTGGTGCACGAGGTGGCTGCCGGCCGACAGCACGGCGGGCGGCAGGGCGTCGAGCGAGGACAAGAGCAGGTGCGTCGCCAGCGCCTGCGCGTGGTCCTTGGAGTCCCGCTCGGCCCGGGCCACCCCGCGCAGGCGCTCCGCAGCGGGAGCAGCACTGATCGGGATCCGCACCATCATGGCGGAGACGTCGTTGCCCAGCCGGCGGTCACCGTGGTGGTCCGCCCCGACCGGCACGAGGACATGCAGGTGGCGTCCCTCCATCACCTCGCCCCGCGCCGAGAGGAGATCGTGCACCCCGCCGGCGATGGCCGTGAGGAGCAGGTCGTTGAGCGTGACGCCGAAGCGGCGCTCGGCCCGGCGCAGCTCGTCCATGGGCTGGCGGACGACGACCACCCGGCGGTCGAAGCCGACCGGGGTGTTCAGTGAGCAATCGGGCGTGACGGGTGAGAGGGGGAGCAGGCTGCGAAGTGCCGAGGTGTAGCGCGCCAGCGCGTGACC
>CAYWDQ010000098.1:6317-11142 GCA_964457065.1 uncultured Acidimicrobiaceae bacterium
CTCGGAGGGGTGCCAGAGGGCGCGCCAACCGTCCGCCGCCAGCGTCGAGGCAACCCCGGCGAATCGGGCCGCGCCGCCGCTGGCGATGGCCCTCAGCCGCGGCGGAGGGGCGGGCTGCCAGGGGTCGGGGGCGTGCGGAACCGGGGCCCGGGGCTCCAGGTCCAAGAGGACCGTGGCGAGCTCGACCCCGGCCAGGCCGTCGGCCATCGAGTGGTGCAGCATCTCGAGCAGCGCGACGCGACCGCCCTCGAGCCCGTCGATCAGCCAGATGTCCCAGAGCGGCCGGGTGCGGTCGAGCGGGCACGACACCAGCTCGGCACACAATTCGAGCAGCTGGGCCTCCGTGCCGGGCCCCGGCAGCGCGGCCTGGTGGATGTGGCAGCTGATGTCGAAATCGGGGTCGTCCACCCAGACCGGCGCCGACTCCCCGAGCATCGGGAACCGGACGATCTTGCGCAGCTTCGGCACGAGGTGCAACCGGCTCTCCACCTCGGCCCGCACGTCCTCGAGCCGCAGGCACCCGTGGCCGTCGTGCAGCGGACCACCCTCGAAGATCCCGATGAAGCTCATGTGCATGGGGGTGTGGTCCGACTCCATGTAGAGGAAGGACGCATCGAGCGGGGTCAGGGTGTCGGCAGGAGCGGTCATGTCGGCCTCGGAGTATCCGGGAGCCGCGCGGAACAGACTTCGGCGAAGCCGTCCTCGATGCACCCGGCGAGCTTGGGGCTGTCGGGCACGGCGGCGACATCGGCGGTGATGGTGACGCAGGCCCGGTCCGCGGCGGACACGAGGGACACGTTGAGCGCGGCCCCCGACGGCGGGGACACGGCGTAGATCCCCTCGATGCCCACGCCCGCCAGGAAGGCCTGGAACGGCGGTCCCGGGATGTTGGTGATGCAGAAGTCGTCGCCCAGCAGCATGGAGCTCCACAGGTTGCGGGCCACGACGGCCGGCAGGGCGCTCAGGACGGTGGCCAGGACGTCGCTCAGGGCGAGCCCCGGTGCGTGCTTCCACTGCGCCGCGTTCTTCCGGACCTCCGCCATGCAGTCCGCGACGTCGGCATGGACGGGGATGACGAACCGTGCGGGGACGAAGTGGTTCCCACCCGCTTGCTCCCCACCCCCGCGCACGTTCACCGGCATGAGCGCCCGGAAGCCCGAGCTCGTCGCACCGTGCTGCTCGTGGTAGAGGCTCAGGCCGCGCACGACGGACGCCACGAACACGTCGTTCACCGTGCCGCCCCATGCCTTTGCGGCGCTCTTGAGGCTCGGGAGGTCGAGCTCAATGACTTCGACGTGACGCCGGAAGCTGCGTCCCGTCATGATGGAGGAGATCGGCTTGCCCGCCGGAGCCATCAGCCTGGCCACCGAGGTGCCCACCGCGGCAAGCTGGCCGAGTGAGCGAACGGGGTGCGTCATAAGGCCGACCGCGCCGTTGACGAGGTTGGTCGGATCGGGCAAGAGCGGCAGTCGCGAAAGCAGCGAGCGGCTGGGCGCAGGGCTGGCCTCCGGCACTGTGTCCCTGTGTCCCGCTGGCGACGACGGGCCGGACGGGTCGAAGAGGTGGGCCAGCACGGCGAGGCCGCCGACTCCGTCGATGAGAGCGTGGTGGACCTTCATGACGAGGGCGGCGTGGTCCGCGCCGATGCCCTCGACCAGGACGGCCTCCCACAGCGGTAGGGCGGAGTCGAAGCCGCTCGTCGCCATCGTCTGGGCCATGTCGAGGACATCGCGCATGCTTCCGTACCCGGCCAGGCGCATGCGCCGTAGGTGGGTGTCGAGGTCGAAGGACTCGTCAAACACGAACTGCGGGCGACCCCGACCCGGGGCCCGGGTCACCGCCCGCGAGCGCAGGCGTGGCACCGCCACGGTGAGACCGGCGACGCGGGCGCGGACCTCTGCCCAGTCGGGCCTTCCCTCCAGGACCATGATGGCCACGATGGTCGGGCGCATCACGGGATCGGCGCCGATCGTCCACAGCAGTGCATCGGAGCCGCTCATGGTGTCGACGCTCCGGGCGCTCATCTCGTGGTTTTCCATGGCACAACCCCTTCTCCGAGCGATTCTGGGTTCAGCGGGGTCGGGCTCATAGAGCCGGAAGTCCCCAATTCGGGGCGCCGGGGGCGCCTGGGTCCCGACGAAGTGTCTTTGGACCCTTCAGGATGGCCCGCGGTGGACATAGCATCGGTCCTGGCCTGACGCCGTGGGTCCGGGAACGGGACCATCTGGGGGCATGGGGCTGCGGAGTTGCTGGAAAGGGGAGGGATCATGACCACGACAGCGGTGAGCGCACCGGTCCCCAAGCAAGGCCTGGCGAACGCCTTCGGGCGGCGCCAGCTCTACAAGTACCCCAACACCGTGCCGCGGCTGGGATACCTGTCGATCGTCGTCCTCACCACGATCATGCTCTATTACCTCTACTACGTGGAGGGGGCGGTCACTCCGCTGATGCTGCCCTATTACCACATGTCCTTCCAGTTCTTCTTGTACCTACTGGTGGTCTCGAACGCGATCGGCGCCTTCAGTGCGTTCATCGGCGGCCTCTCCGACAAGATCGGCCGGGCCAATCTCACCATCTACGGGACGCTGACCGTGGCGCTCATTCAGCTCTTCGCCATCCCCCACATCTCCGACAAGTACTGGTTCGCCGCCGCCTACTGCGTGATCGGGTTCGTGGAGGGTGTGATCCTCGTCTCGACGCCGGCGCTGATGCGCGACTTCTCGCCCCAGATGGGTCGCGGCGCCGCCATGGGGTTCTGGGCGATCGGCCCCTCCATGGGCGCCCTGGCGGCCAGCCTGGTGGCCACGCACACCCTCAGCCACCTGGGGCCCTGGCAGGACCAGTTCATCATCTCGGGCCTCGTGTGCCTGGGCGTGGTCATCATCGCGTTCTTCTTCTTGCGCGAGCTCTCGCCACAGCTGCGGGACCAGCTCATGGTCAGCGAACGTGAGCGCGCGCTCGTCGAGGCGCGGGCAAGGGGCATCGACGTCCAGAAGGCGACCCGGCACCCGATCCGCTCCATGATGAAGATCGACCTGGTCGCCTCATCCATCGCAATCTCGGTGTTCCTCCTGTTCTATTACGCCTCGGTCAGCGTGCTCACCATCTACTGGGTGGTGACGTTCAACCGGACCACGCCTCAGGCCAACGGGATCAACGTCTGGTTGGCCGGGTTCCTCTCCGCCGGGTTGGTCCTGGCCGGCGTGCTCTCCGACTGGGCTCGGGTGCGCAAGCCCTTCATGCTCGGCGGGGCGATCTGCGCCATGGTCATGATGGGCTTCCTCATCGTGCAGACGGGCCACCCGCACACGGGCTACTACTCCAACGTCCTGGTGGTCGTGCTGCTGGCCGTCTCGATCGCGTTCGCCTACGCGCCTTGGATGGCCAACTACACCGAGCAGGTCGAATCGCACAACCCGGCCCTGACCGCGTCGGGGCTCGCCGTCTGGGGATGGATCCTGCGCATCACCGTCGCCCTCTCGTTCTTGGTGCTGCCCCACGTGATCACCACCTCGACCGTGCTGGTGGACAACCAGGGGGCGGGCGCCACCTTGCAGACGATCCAGGCCGCGCAGCCCTACGCCCCCACGACGTCACCGCCTGCTTGCAACTCGACCTCGGCACCCGCCTCGGTGATCAGCGGGCTGCAGGGCACGAAAGAGGCCGGGCCGGAGACGCTGGCCACCGTCCTCGCCACGTGCAACTCGACGCACAACCTCGGCCAGGCGCTGACCGCGGCCGGCGGCCTGTCGAACCCCCAGGTCCAAGGCCTGCTCGCCTACAGCCCGCTGGCGACCGCCATTCAGAACGGCCAGCCGGTGAGCCAGGCCGAGATCCAGTCGAAGGTCGGTGTGCACTCACAGGACCTCGCCAGCCTGCTCGTGGCCGAGCAGAAGCTCGTGCCGGCCCAGAAGGCCTCGCCCAACGAATGGAAGAGGTGGTGGACGGTCTGCCTCCTCGGCATGCTGGTGTTCGCCATCCTCGTCTTCTTCATGCGCGGGCGCTGGAGCCCACGGGCAGCGCGACGCGATCTCGCGGAGCACGACCGCATCATCTCCGAAGAGCTGGCCAAGCTGGCCCGCGAACCCGAGGCTGCCCCTGTCGGTTAACGGACGTCGGGGATTTAGAGCGCCGCGGACCAGTCCGCCAGCCCGGGCGCCAGGAGGGGCCAGCGGGAGAACAGTCCCTCGCCGGCCGCGGCCGTGCGCTCGTTCCATTCGCGGTCACCCCAGGGGGGCTCGACCAGCTCCGCCGCGGGCAGCAGGGCGGCCAGGCGTTCGGAGGTGGCCCTGGTGTGGTGGGGATCGCTCGCCCCGCTGCGGAACACCAGCGCCGGCAGGTCGAGGCGGCGCAGCTCGTCATCGCTCACCCCCGGGACGAGCTGGTCGGGCCGCGGGCAGTAGGCCAGCATCCACTGCTCCAGCGTGGCGATGAACGCCTGGGGATCCTGCGCCAGGAAGCGCTCCCGGTTGGCGGGGTTGCGCTCCAGGACCTCGGACCACTCGGGCAGCTCGAGCACGGCCGCCATCCCACCCCGCCAGGCGGCGGCGATGGAGTCCCCGCAATAGTGGGTGGCCAGGCTGAGCAGGCCGTAGGTGCCGCCGCTGATCCACCACAGGGCCAGCCCCCGGGCCACGTCGCGGTGGCGGGCCGCCGTGAGGAGCGAGACGCGGGAACCCCCCGACCCTCCGGCGATGACGGCGGGTGCGAGGTCGAGCCGGCGCAGCAACCCGGCCAGCACGTCGGCCTGCATGGCCGATTCGGAGCTGCCCGCGAAGCACACGTCGGAGGCACCGGTGTTGGGCCTGTCCCAGACCAGCACCCG
>CAYWDQ010000099.1:0-10971 GCA_964457065.1 uncultured Acidimicrobiaceae bacterium
GGGCGTTCTGGCCCTCCTTGCCGATGGCGAGGGAGAGCTGGAAGTCGCTCACGATGACCGTGGCCGTGCCCGTTTCCTCGTCGAGCCGGACTTCGCGCACCCGGGCCGGAGCCAGCGCGTTCTGAATGAGCTCGACCGGGTCGTCGGAGAAGGGCACCACGTCCACGCGCTCGCCGCGCAGCTCGTTGGTCACCATCCGCACCCGCGAGCCGCGGGCACCGACGCAGGCGCCGACGGGGTCGACGTTGGGGTCGTTCGACCACACGGCGATCTTCGTGCGGTGGCCCGGCTCGCGCGCCGCCGCCTTGATCTCCACCACGCCGGAGCCGATCTCGGGCACCTCGAGCTCGAAGAGCCGCTTGATCAGCCCGGGGTGGGTGCGGCTGACGACGATCTGGGGACCCTTGGTGGTCTTACGGACCTCGACGATGTACGCCTTCAGGCGTGCGCCGTGCTCGTAGCGCTCGTAGGAGACCTGCTCGGCCTGGGGCAGCAGCGCCTCCACCTTTCCCAGGTCGAGCAGGGTGTAGCGGTTGTCGGTCTGCTGGACGATCCCGGTGACGATGTCACCCTCGCGCCCGGCGTACTCCTCGTACTTCATGTCCCGCTCGACCTCGCGGATCCGCTGGAGGATCACCTGCTTGGCCGTCTGCGCGGCAATGCGCCCGAAGTCGTCGGGGGTGTCGTCCCACTCCCGGACGACCTCGCCCTCCTCGTTGAGCTCCTGGCCGTAGACACGGATCTCGCCCGAGTCGGGGTCGATGGTGACGACGGCCTCCTCCGCCGCGTCGGGGCGGCGCTTGTAGGCCGCCACCAGGGCGTTGGCCAGGGCGTCGAGCAGCGTCTCGACCGAGATCCCCTTGTCGCGGGCGATCTGGCCCAGCGCGTCGAGGAACTCGAAGTTGGTCTTGCTCATGGCCGCGTCACCCTCTCACTCTTCGTCTTCCGGGGCTCGGGCCCCCACTCGAACACGGTCCGTGCCCGCTCGATATGGTCGTAGGCGATCCGCACGTCCCCGCCCGGCACGTCGGGGCCGGTCACCGTGCACCCCGTCTCGTCGGCCGAGGCGAGCGTCCCGGTGATGCGGCGGACGTCGGCGGTGCCGGCGTCGACCCTGACCGTGACCTTCTCGCCCACGGCGCGGGCGAACTGGGCCGGCGTGCGCAACCGCCGCTCGAGCCCGGGGCTCGAGACCGACAGCGTGTAGCGGCCCGGCATCGGGTCGATCTCGTCCAGGGCGGCCGAGACGTCCCGGGTGGCCTCGCCGAGCTCGTCGAGGCCCACGCCGCCGGCGCGGTCGACGAAGACCGTCAGCTGGGCCCCGTGCAGCTCGACGTCGACGAGCTCCAGGCCCCGCGCCTCGAGGAGGGGCGACAGCGCGCCCGCCAGATCCGTCGTCTCCCTGCTCATCGCCGTCACCTCCTCTTTGTCGTTCCGTCAGTACCCCCGCAAAGCGAAAGCGTGGGCCGCAGCCCACGCTTCAACGAGGTACTGATCTAAAAATGGACAGCTGGCTGATTATAGCAATTCCGGCGCTAGTACGACCGGCCCACCACGGCCACGAGGTCGTCGTCGGCGTCCCCGACCTGGGCCAGCGACCCGTCCGGTCGCTGCAGGCACCGCACGCTGATCGCGTGCTCGGCCAGTCGGTCCTCCCCGTCCGGCCCGAGGGCGCCCAGGCGGACCCGCGCGAAGCCGACCGAGCCCGCCTCCACGGCCTCGCCCAGCGAGGCTGCATCCGCCGTTCGGGCATCGCGGGCCGCCGTGGCCTCCGCCAGCAGCTCGGGTCCGACCGCGGCCAGGATCGCGCCCACCGTGCCGGCGACGGCGCCCACGGCGACGTTCTGCTTCTCCCTGCGATGCCGCGTCACCACGGTGACGTTGCCCTCGGCCAGGTCCCGGGGTCCGACCTCCACCCGCACCGGGACGCCTTTGAGCTCCCAGGCCACACTGCGGCGGCCGAAGCTGGTGTCGGTGCGGTCGTCGAGGCGGACCCGGTGGCCGGCCGCCGCGAGCTCGCCGACGAGCGTCTCGGCGGCCGCGCCCACGTCGGGACTGTCCTTGACGACCAGGACCACCACCTGCGCCGGCGCGAGGGCCGGGGGCAGACGCAGCCCGAAGTCGTCGCCGTGGCCCATGACGAGCGCCCCGACGAGGCGGGTGGAGACCCCCCACGAGGTCTGCCACACGTACTCGAGCGTGCCCGAGGCGTTGGTGAAGGTGATGTCGAAGGGCCGCGAGAAGTTCTGCCCGAGCTCGTGGCTGGTCCCCATCTGCAGCGCCTTGCCGTCGCCCATCATCCCCTCGCACGTCCAGGTGCGGGTGGCCCCGGCGAAGCGCTCGCGTGCCGTCTTGTGGCCCGTGAGGACGGGGACGCCCAGGACGTCGGCCATCGTCGCGCGGTATACCTCGTCGAGGATGCGCAGTGCGTAGGCGCGGGCGTCCGCCTCGGTGGCGTGCGCCGTGTGGCCCTCCTGCCACAGGAACTCGGTCGTCCGCAGGAAGAGCCGCGGCCGAAGTTCCCAGCGGACGACATTGGCCCATTGGTTGACGAGCAACGGCAGGTCGCGATGGCTCTGCACCCACTTCGAGAAGAAGCTGTTGATCACGGTCTCGCTGGTCGGGCGCACGACGAGGGGCTCCTCGAGCTCCTTGCCGCCGCCGTGGGTGACCACGGCAAGCTCGGGGGCGAAACCCTCGACGTGCTCGGCCTCGAGCTTCAGGAAGGACTCGGGGATGAACAGCGGGAAGTAGGCGTTCTCCGCCCCGGTCTCCTTGATGCGCCGGTCGAGCTCGGCCTGCATCAGCTCCCAAATGCCGTAGCCCCACGGGCGGATGACCATGGTGCCGCGCGCCGGGCCGTTGTCCGCCATCTCGGCGCCGGCGATCACCTCCTGGTACCAGCGCGGGAAGTCCTCCGCCCGCGACACGATGGCGCCCTTTGTCATGGGTGGGCAGGCTAGTGCCGCACCTCGTCGTCCCCGTGCCGCCGGATGATCTCGATCTTCTCCGAGGTGTGGTTGGGATCGTCGCCCGTCGACTCGAGCAGCGCGCGGCGGTCGGACTCCGCCTCCGCCTCGGCACTCGTGTCCGCCGCCGCCATGCGCGCCTCGACCCCCTCGGCCACCAGGCGCTCGGCCTCGTCGACCAGCGCGCTCACCATGTCCGCCTCGGGGACGACGCGGATGATCTTGCCGCGGATGAACAGGTGGCCCTTCTGCTTGCCGGCGGCGATGCCGAGGTCCGCCTCGCGTGCCTCGCCGGGACCGTTGACGACGCAGCCCATGACGGCGACCTGAATCGGGAGGTTCAGCTTCTCGAGCGCCTCCTGGGCCTCCTTGGCCACTGCGATCACGTCGACCTGGGCCCGGCCGCACGACGGGCAGGCGATGAGGTCGAGGCCCTTTCGCTCGCGCAGCCCCAGCGACTCGAGCAGCTGGCGGCCGGCGCGCGCCTCCTCGACGGGGTCGGCGGTGAGCGAGAAGCGGATGGTGTCACCGATCCCCTCGGCCAGGAGGGCGCCGATGCCCGCTGTCCCCTTGACCAGCCCGGCCGGCGGCGGTCCCGCCTCGGTCACCCCGAGGTGCAGGGGGTGGTCGAAGGTCTCGGAGGCCAACCTGTACGAGGCGATCATCAGGGCGACCGACGACGCCTTCACCGAGATCTTGACGTCGTCGAAGCCCACCTCCTCGAAGAAGGCCAGCTCGTTGCGGGCCGACTCCACGAGGGCCTCGGGGGTGGCGCCGCCGTACTTCTTGTAGAGATCGGGGTGCAGGGACCCCGCGTTGACCCCGATGCGGATGGGGACGCCGCGGTCACGGGCCTCGGCGGCCACCTGCTTGATCTCGGCTTCCTTCCGCAAGTTGCCCGGGTTCAGGCGGAGCCCCTGCACGCCCGCCTCGAGCGCGGCGAGCGCCATCTCGTGGTGGAAGTGGATGTCGGCCACGATCGGCACCGGGGAGCGCGGGACGATGTGGGCCAGGCCCTCGGCCGCCGCCTCCTCGTTGCAGGTGCAGCGCACGATGTCCGCCCCGGCGGCGGCCAGCGCGTAAATCTGGGCCAGCGTGCCGTCGACGTCCGCCGTCTTCGTGGTCGTCATCGACTGCACCGTGATCGGGGCGCCGTCTCCGATGGGCACACCGCCGAGCGTGATGCGGCGGGTCGGCCGACGGGGCGACAGGAGCGAGGACGAATGCTCCACGGATCAGTGCGGGATCTGGAGCGGGTGGGTGATGTCGAGGTAGATGCCGGCGAAGACGAAGACGGCGAGGAAGGCGATGAAGAGGGCGGCCACCGGGAAGAGCTTGGTGATGTCCGCCCGGTAGTACGGCTGGCCCTTCTTCGTGCGGATCCACTCGTACGCAGCGACGGCCACGTGGCCGCCGTCGAGCGGGATCATCGGCAGCATGTTCAGGATCCCGAACACGATGTTGATGGCGATGAGCAGCATCAGGACCGCCGCGATGCCCGCCTGCTCCGACTGCGCCCCGAGGTTGGCGATGCCGAGGATGGAGACGGGGCGCGGCGCGGACCCCGGGTTGTCGGCGGCCGACGCGGCGGCCTTGGAGTTCGTCACCTGGTGGAACACCGAGGTCAGGCCGTGGGGCGAGAAGATCTGGCCGATCCCGGCGACCTCCGCGGTGGTGGCCTGCCACATGGTGGAGAACGAGTCGCCGATGGAGGCCAACGGGCCCACCGGCGCGGTGGCCTGGCTGATCTCCACGCCGAGGTAGCCGCGGTTGGCCAGCGCCTGACCGTCCACGGTGATCCCCTTCCCGTTGGCCGGCGTGGCCGTCAGGTGGATCAGCTTGCCGTCCCGCTCCACGCCGAGGTTCAGCGACGTGCCGGTGGAGCGCTTGACGATGTTCGTCATGGCGGTGGGGCTGCCGAAGGACTTCCCGTCGATGGAGACGATGGTGTCCCCCGCCTTCAGGCCCGCCAGCGCGGCGGGTGTCTGCACACCGGGCCAGTGCTCGACGGAGCTCACCGTGTAGTTGTTGGTGGCTCTCCCGAAGCTGAGGACCAGGATCACGGCCAGGACGAAGGCGATCAGGAAGTGCATGGCGGACCCCGCCGAGGCCACGATGATCCGCTGGTGGAACGGCTGCTGGCGATAGGCCCGCGCCTCGTCCTCGGGCGCCACCTCCTCGACGGAGGTGAAGCCGGTGATGCGCACGTACCCGCCGGCCGGGATCGCCTTGACCCCGTACTCCGTCTCCCCCCGCCGCACGGACCAGAGCCGGGGCCCGAATCCCACGAAGTACTCGGTGACCTTCATGCCGGCCCGCTTGGCGGTCACGAAGTGGCCCAGCTCGTGGAGCATGACGATGGCGACGAGGATGACGATGAACAGGAGAAGGTCACCCTTGCCCGTCACGATGGCCAGGAGCGTGATGAGCGCGACGGCCGCCAGGAGCTGGACGACCCGCACAGGGTTGCCGGTCGGTGTCGGGTCGGGCCCGAGGGGCGGCTCGGCCGCCGGGGCCTCCTTCTCGGTGAGCGTCATGGCACGCTCAACGCTACCGGCCGCCACCAAGAGCCGGGCGTCGGTCCAGGGCCAGGCGGGCCCGGGCCCGGGCCTCGGCGTCGGCCGCCAGGACTGCATCGATCTCGTCGACCTGGTCGTCCACCCACGAGGCCATGGTCTCGGCCACGACGTCGGCGATGCCGCCCCACGGCAGTGCGTTGGCCAGGAACGCCTCCACGGCGACCTCGTTCGCCGCGCTGAGCCACGCCGGGGCGGAGCCGCCGCGGCGCCCGGCCTCGTAGGCCAGGTCGATGCAGCGGAAGACCGCGCGGTCGGGCGGCTCGAAGGTCAGGCTCTGGGTACCGGACCAGTCCAGCCCGCCGAACGGCGTCGCCATGCGGTCGGGCCAGCCGAGTGCGTACCCGATCGGGAGGCGCATGTCGGGGTTGGACAGCTGGGCCAGCGTCGACCCGTCACGCAGCTCCACCATGGAGTGCACGATCGACTGGGGGTGCACGACCACGTCGATCCGGTCGTATCCGATGCCGAAGAGCTCATGGGCCTCGATCACCTCGAGTCCCTTGTTCATGAGCGTCGACGAGTCGATGGTGATCTTCGGCCCCATCGACCATGTCGGATGGGCCAGCGCTTCGTCCACGGTCACCGTGGCGAGACGCTCCGTCGACCAGCCGCGGAACGGGCCGCCCGACGCGGTGAGGAGCAGCCGGGCCACGTCGGTGGTGGCCCCCACGGAGGCCAGGCACTGGTGCAGCGCGCAGTGCTCCGAGTCGACGGGGACGATCTGCGCCCCTGGCGTGCGCCGGGCCTTCTGCACGACCGGCGCACCTGCGATGAGCGACTCCTTGTTGGCCAGCGCCAAGAGCTTGCCGCCCTCCAGCGCCGCCATCGTCACCGGGAGCCCGGCGAAGCCGACCACCGCATTGAGCACCACGTCGCCACCGAGCGTCGCCTCGACCATCCCCTCGACACCGACGAGGACGCCGGTACCCGGCGGCACGCCGTCGCGTACCAGCGGGTAGAGCTCGGGGTCGCCGATGACGACGACGGCGGGCCGGAACTCGCCCGCCTGCGCCACCAGCTCGGCCGCCGAGGTCTGCGCGGCCAGCGCGTGCACCCCGAACCGCTCGGGCTCGCTGCGCACGACGTCGAGCGCCTGGGTGCCGATGGAGCCGGTGGAGCCCATCAGGCTGACCGTGCGCATCAGGTCACCCGAGGTGGATCGCCTTGACCACGAAGTACGTGGCGGGGAGGACGAAGAGGAGGCCGTCGAACCGGTCCAGGACGCCCCCGTGGCCGGGCAGGAGGCGGCCCATGTCCTTGATGCCGAGATGCCGCTTGACCATGGACTGGCTGAGGTCGCCGAGCGGCGCCACGATCGCCACCACGACCCCGTACACCGCGGCCTTGCTGATGGTCCAGGGGTGGATGAAGTGCACAACCACCACCGAGACGAGGATGGCCGCCACGGCGCCGCCGATCAGGCCCTCCCAGCTCTTGTTGGGGCTGATGGAGGGCGCCAGCTGGTGCCGCCCCATCGCGGACCCGACGAGAAGCGACGCGACGTCGTCGGCCACGGTCACGATGACGGCGGCGAGCAGGAACGCGATGCCGTGCCGGTCCGGGAAGAGGTTCGGGTCGAGCAACAGCGCGCCGAACGACCCGAACGCGCCCACCCACGCGAAGACGAAGACGGTCGAGACGAGGCCGGACACCGGGTCGGCGGCCGGCTCCACCCGGGCCAGGTACCAGATGAAGGAGCCGGCGACCAGCAGGACGAGCACGAGCGGCAGCGCCGCCACGCCCTTGTTGTACGTCTCGACCATCAGCGAGACCACGGCCACGAGACCCAGCAGGGTGGCGGGGTGGTAGTGGGCGCGCCGGAATGCGGCGTAGGCCTCGGCGGTGGCCAGCAGCACCACGACCGTGACCAGGATCACGCTCGCCACCGTGCCGGCGGCGAAGCAGGCGAGGCCGACGACACCGAACAGCACGCCGACGCCGATGGCCACCCGCATGTCGCGCCCGCCCGTCCCTGCCGTGTTCACGTTCCCGGTGAGCGGCGTCCCCCCGGAGCGCGACGTGCGCGGGGCGCGCGCCTTGGGCTCGGGCGGCTGGGGCGGGACGAGCCGCGACGCCGCCACGGCCGAGGCCGCCGCCGTCACCGGGGACGCCACGCGCGGCGCCACCTCCACCGGCTCGTACTCGGGCTCGAGCGGTGGCTCCTGCAGCGCGATCGGCTCGGGCTCCCGCACCGGGCCGGGCTCGTACTGCGGCTCGGGCACGGAGCCGGGCTCCAGGCCCGGCTCGGGCGGAATGACCAGGGTGTCGTCGGACTCGAAGTGCCAGGGCTGGCGCTCGACGTCGATCTCCTCGCGCTGCTCTCCGAGGAGCGCCCCGACGGCGGGGAGGTCGTCGGAGAGCATGGACGGCTCGAAGATCTCCTCCTGAGCCTCCCAGTCGGTGTCCTCCTCGCGCCACGTGGGCGGCGCGACGAGCTCGTCGCCCGTACTGCGGTCGAGCACCGCCGGGACCTGACCCGTCGGCGCGTCGTTCCAGTGCGGCAGCTCCGGGTGCTCGTCGGCCACCGGTCCGGTCACCTCGCGGACGGTGTCTCCCGCCGGCTCGGCCCCGATGATGCGCACCCGCCCCGAGTGGTAGGTCGGCGGCTCCTCGTCGACGGGCTCGGTGCCCGGATCGCCGATGCCGTCGAGACCGGTGTCGAACTCGTCGTGGTCGTCGGTGCCGTCTGCCATGTGCTGTCGCTCCTCAGACCTGCAGCAGCTCTTGCTCTTTGTGCGCGAGCAGTTGGTCGATCAGGGCGACCTGCTCGTGGGTGATCTTCTCGAGCTCCTTCTCCACCCGCTCGAGCTCGTCGTCCGAGAGCTCCCCGTCCTTCTGCAGCGCCTCGAGGTCGTGGCGCCCGGCCCGGCGCAGGTTGCGCACGGCCACCTTGCCCTCCTCAGCCTTGTGGCGCACGACCTTGACGAGCTCCTTGCGGCGCTCCTCCGTCAAGGGTGGGAAGGCCAGCCGGATGACGCTGCCGTCGTTGGTCGGGTTGATGCCGAGGTCCGACGTCATGATGGCCTTCTCGATCGCCCCGAGGGAGCCCTTGTCGTAGGGGGAGATGACGAGGAGCATGGCGTCGGGGACGCTGAAGCCGGCGAGCTGGCGGAGCGGCGTCGGTGTGCCGTAGTAGTCGACCAGCAGCGGCTCCAGCAGCGCGGAGGAGGCACGGCCCGTGCGCACGCTGCCCATCTCGTGACGCACGTGATCGATGGCTCGGCTCATCTTCTCCCTGGTGTCCTCCTTGACCAGGGCGGCGAGGTCATCCTCCATCAGCGGACCAGCGTACCGATCCGCTCACCGCTGAGCGCACGGGGGATGTTCCCGGGGGGCATCAGGTCGAAGACCCGGACGGGCAGATTGTTGTCCTTGCAGAAGGTGATCGCAGTGAGATCCATGACCCGGAGGTCGCGGCTGATGACCTCCATGAACGAGATCTCGTCGTAGCGCGTCGCCGTGGGATCGAGCTTGGGGTCGGCGCTGTAGACACCGTCCACGCCCGAGTGGGTGCCCTTGCAGAGCAGCTCAGCGCCGATCTCGGCCGCCCGGAGCGCAGCCGGCGTGTCGGTGGTGAAGAACGGGTTCCCCATGCCGGCGGCGAAGACCACGATCCGGCCCTTCTCGAGGTGCCGGATGGCGCGTCGCCGGATGTAGGGCTCGGCGACCTCGGCCATGTTGAGCGCGCTCAGCACCCGGGTCGGTTGGTTCTGCTGCTCGAGCGCGTCCTGCAGCGCCAGCGCATTGATCACCGTGCCGAGCATCCCCATGGTGTCCGAGGTGGCCCGGTCCATGCCCCCGCTCTCGCCGGTGGTGCCGCGCCAGATGTTGCCGCCCCCGACCACCACGGCCAACTCGAGCCCGCCGCCCTCCATGGCGATGGCCATCTCCTTGGCCATGCGCTCGACCGTCCGGGCGTCGATCGTCTGGTCGGAGGCGGCCGAGGCGAGCGCCTCCCCCGACATCTTGAGAACGATACGGCGAGGTTCTCCCACGATCCCTGCGGTCAGGCGCCGATGACGACCTGCGCGAACGACACGATGCGGGCGGAGCCGAGCATGCCGGCGATCGTCTGCTTCTCGTCCCTCACGTAGGCCTGGTCGAGCAGGACCCGCTCCTTGAACCATCCGGTCATCCGGCCCTCGACGATCTTCTCCATGGCCGCCTCGGGCTTGCCCTCGTTGCGCGAGATCTCCGCCACCGTCGCGCGCTCCGCGGCGACATCGGCCTCGGGCACCTCGTCACGGCTCAGGTACGCCGGCTTGGTGAACGCGATGTGGACGGCGATGTCGTGGGCCAGCTCGTCCGAGCCCCCCTCGAGCAACACGGCCACGGCGTTGACGCCCCGCCCGGCCTGCCGGTGCACGTAGGTCTCGACCACCTGACCGGGCTCGGCCACGAGCCGGCGCACCCGTCCGACGGAGATGTTCTCCTTCAACGTCGTGCGGAGGCGGTCGATCTCGTCGTCCAGCTCGTCGGTGGCGTCCTCGCCCTTGGCGGCCACGAGCGCGGCCAACTCGTCGGCCAGCGCCACGAACTCGTCGGCCTTGGCGACGAAGTCGGTCTCGCAGCGCAGCTCGACCACCGCGGCGGCGTCGCCCGAGCGCGCCGCGGCAGCCGCGCCCTCGGTCGCCTCGCGGTCGCTGCGCTTGGCGGCCCCGGCGAGGCCCTTCATGCGGAGCAGCTTGGCCGCCTCCTCCATGTCGCCTCCGGTCTCCTCGAGCGCGTTCTTCGAGTCGAGCATGCCGGCGCCGGTCATCTGGCGCAGCGCGGCCACGTCCTTTGCTGTGTAGCCGGCCATGGTCAGGCCACCTCCACCGGCTCTGGGGGAGTGTGGACCCGGCGGGGTCGGGGGCTCGGGGACGCGCCGCCGTCCTCGGCCGACGCAGCCTGGGGCGCCATCTGGCGCCGGTGCTCGGCGATGAAGCGGCCCTCGGCCACCGCGTCGGCGATCACCCGGCACATGAGCGAGCCCGAGCGGATGGCGTCGTCATTGCCCGGGATCACGTAGTCGATGACGTCGGGGTCGCAGTTGGTGTCGACGACGGCGACCACGGGCAGGCCGAGCTTGCGCGCCTCGGTCACGGCGATGTGCTCCTTCTTCGTGTCGATCACGAACACGGCGTTGGGGAGCCGGTCGAGGTCGGCGATGCCGCCCAGGTTGCGGGACAGCTTCTCGAGCTCGCGGGTGTGCTGCAGCGCCTCCCGCTTCGGCATGCCGTCGAAGTCGCCGGCGGCCTGCATGGCGCGCAGCTCCTGCATGCGCTTCACCCGGCCCGAGACGGTCGCGAAGTTCGTCAACATGCCGCCGAGCCAGCGCTGGTTGACATAGGGCATCCCACAGGCTTCGGCGTACTCCGCCACCGGTCCCTGGGTCTGCTTCTTCGTCCCCACGAAGAGGACGGTGCCCCCGTCGGCCACCA
>CAYWDQ010000100.1:0-10958 GCA_964457065.1 uncultured Acidimicrobiaceae bacterium
GGGGCAGGCCGAGGGCCTCGGTCGGGTTCACTCCTCCAAACGTTAGGTCACGGCCGCCGAATCTCGACAACCGCCTGGTCGCAGGGGTCGCAGGAAATCCGCGTCGGGGGGTATTTCCCGCTGGGATTCGCGCTCGCAGGGTTGCGGCGTGATCGACTAAGGCCCCAGGTACACTGAACCGAGAAGCAAAGAGGAACAAGGAGAGGCGGTCAGGGTGTTCGAACGTTTCACCGACCGGGCACGGAGAGTGCTGGTGCTGGCGCAGGAAGAAGCGCGCCTGCTGAATCACAGCTTCATCGGCACCGAGCACATCCTCTTGGGGTTGATCCACGAGGGTGAGGGAGTCGCCGCCAAGGCGCTCGAGTCCTTGGGCATCTCTCTCGAAGCCGTGCGCGAGAAAGTCGAGGAGACGATCGGGATGGCCGGGACGGCCCCCAGCGGCTCCCCGCCGTTCACCCCTCGGGCCAAGAAGGTCCTGGAGCTCTCGCTGCGCGAGGCGCTCCAGCTCGGTCACAGCTACATCGGCACCGAGCACATGCTCCTCGGCCTCGTGCGCGAGGGCGAGGGCGTGGCGGCCACGGTCCTCGTCAGCCTCGGGGCGGACCTCGGGCGCGTGCGCCAGCAGGTGATCCAGCTCATGTCGGGCAACCAGGGCAAGGAGTCCGTCGGCGCGAGCCAGGGTGCCAGCTCCGGTGACAGCCCGTCGGGCTCGCCGGTGCTCGACCAGTTCGGCCGGAACCTGACCCAGCTCGCCCGGGACGGAAAGCTCGACCCCGTCATCGGACGTGCAAAAGAGATCGAACGCGTCATGCAGGTCCTGTCGCGCCGCACGAAGAACAACCCCGTGCTCATCGGCGAGCCCGGCGTCGGCAAGACCGCCATCGTCGAAGGGCTGGCCCAGCGGATTGTCGCCAACGAGGTGCCCGAGACGCTGACCGGCAAGCAGCTCTACACCCTCGACCTCGGCGCGCTGGTGGCCGGCAGCCGCTACCGCGGCGACTTCGAGGAGCGGCTGAAGAAGGTCCTCAAGGAGATCCGCACCCGGGGCGACATCGTCCTGTTCATCGACGAGATCCACACGCTGGTCGGTGCCGGTGCCGCCGAGGGCGCGATCGACGCCGCCTCCATCCTCAAGCCCATGCTGGCCCGGGGCGAGCTGCAGACCGTCGGCGCCACCACGATCGACGAGTACCGCAAGCACCTCGAGAAGGACGCCGCCCTGGAGCGGCGCTTCCAGCCGGTCAAGGTGGACCAGCCGACGGTCGCCCTCACCATCGACATCCTCAAGGGCCTGCGCGACCGCTACGAGTCGCACCACGCCGTCAGCATCACCGACCAGGCGCTGGTGGCCGCGGCCAACCTGGCCGACCGCTACCTGGCGGACCGCTACCTCCCCGACAAGGCGATCGACCTCATCGACGAGGCGGGCAGCCGCCTGCGCATCCGGCGCATGAGCACCCCGCCCGGGGCGAAGAAGCTCGACGAGGAGATCGCGCGCCTGCGCGCCGACAAGGAGGCCGCCATAGAGAAGGGCGCCTTCGAGCAGGCCAAGAAGCTGGCCGAGCAGGAGAAGGAGCGCCTGGACCGCAAGGAGAGCCAGGAGGCCGAGCTGCGGGCCGAGGGCGTCGACCTCTTCGACGTCGTGGACGAGGAGGTCATCGCCGAGGTCCTGGCCGCCTGGACCGGCATCCCGGTCTACCGGCTGACCGAAGAGGAGACCGCCAAGCTCCTGCGCATGGAGGACGAGCTGCACAAGCGGGTCATCGGGCAGGAGGAGGCGCTCAAGGCGCTGTCCCGCGCCATCCGGCGCACGCGGGCCGGCCTCAAGGACCCCAAGCGCCCGAGCGGCTCGTTCATCTTCCTCGGCCCGACCGGTGTGGGGAAGACCGAGCTGGCCAAGACGCTGGCCGAGTTCCTCTTCGACGACGAGGACGCGCTGATTCAGCTCGACATGTCCGAGTACATGGAGAAGCACACGGTCAGCCGGCTCGTCGGCTCGCCCCCGGGCTACGTGGGCTACGAAGAGGGCGGTCAGCTCACCGAGGCCGTGCGGCGCAAGCCGTTCTCGGTCGTGCTCTTCGACGAGGTCGAGAAGGCGCACCCCGACGTGTTCAACACGCTGCTGCAGATCCTGGAGGACGGTCGCCTGACCGACGCCCAGGGCCGCTCGGTGGACTTCAAGAACACGGTGCTGATCATGACCTCGAACCTCGGCACGGCGGACCTCCGCAAGTCGTCCATGGGATTCGCCAAGACCTCGGAGGCGGTGACCTACGAGCGCATGAAGGCCAAGGTCGACGAAGCGCTCAAGAGCCACTTCCGGCCCGAGTTCCTCAACCGCATCGACGAGGTGATCGTCTTCCACGAGCTGTCGCGGGCCGAGGTCACCGAGATCGTCGACCTCCTCATGTCGCGGACCATCAAGCAGCTCTCGGACCAGGGCATCGGCCTGGAGCTCACTCCGGCCGCCCGGACGCTGCTGGCCGAGAAGGGCTACGACCCCCAGCTGGGGGCACGCCCGCTCCGCCGGGCGATCCAGCAGCTGGTCGAGGACCCGCTGTCGGAGCGCATCCTGTGGAAGGAGTTCCGGGTCGGCGAGACCATCGTCGTCGACGTCGAGGAGTCGCCCATCGACGGCGAGGGCCCCCAGCTCAGCTTCACGGCGATCGAGGGCATCCAGCCCCCGCCGCTCGAGCTGGCCGGCGCCGGAGCCGACGCCGAGTAGTCACTCCCAGCAGTAGCTGAACGTCCCGCGCCCCACGGTGGTGTCGCGGAGTGCGAGCGCCTGGAAGTGGGGGTTGCCGGCCCCGACCGGCGCGTAGCCGAGCCCGAGCCGGTCTGCCGGCGTGAAGCCGAACCGGCCGTAGTAGGCCGGGTCACCCAGGAGCACGAGGAGGGGCCAGCCCCGATCCTCGGCGCTCCGGATCAGCGCCCGCACGAGCGCCGACCCCGTGCCGGTGTTCTGGTGCGCCGGCGCAACGCAGACCGGGGCGACACCGGCGATCGCCGAGGAGCGACCGTCGACTCGGCCCGGCGCGGCCAGCACGTGCCCCGCAACGGCCCGGTCCACGACGGCAACGAGCTCGATCCGGTTCGGCTGCGCGCAGGCGCTCCAGGTGCGGCGCACGATCTCGAGCTCCTCGGTCGCGTCGCGGGTGTCGTCGGTGAAGGCGTCCGAGACCACGGCCAGGATCCCCGCGGCGTCGTCGGGACGCGAGGGCCGGACGGTCGTCATGGCACGCGCACGCCGACCGTCACGAGGTGGTGGTCCGACAGCCCTCCGGCGGGGACGACGGCGGGCCGCCGGGCGATCAGCCCGCGTACGAGCAGCCAGTCCAGCTTGAGCGGCACGTGGTCGGGCAGCCCCCCACCGTCGTGCTCGGTCGTCGGCGCGGCGACGTTGGCGTCAATCCACTCGAAGCCGTACGACCGTGCCACCTCGAAGAGGGGTTCGTGGGCGACGGGCCAGCTGAAGCGCGTGGGCTCCGCCGCGCGCATGCGCCGCACCAGGGCGCGATCGAACAAGTCGTCGTGTGTGGCGCCCAGGGTGTTGAGGTCCCCGCCCACGACGGCAGGTCCACCGGCCGCACGCGCCTCGACCGCGCGCAGCAGCACCTCCATCTGGCCGGCCCGGTGCCCGGGATCGCTGCGGTTCTCGAGATGGGTCGAGGCCACGAGCACGGGGGTGCCGTCGACGGGGACCGTCGCCAGGACAGCCATACGCCCACCGACCCGGGGCTGCGGGGAGTCGGCGTCGAACCAGCCGGGGCCGACGTCGGGGAGCCGGACCACCGACGGCGTCTCGAGCCGTGCCACCGACGCGATGGCGTTGCCGTGCAGACTGCGCTCGTTGTCGGCACCGGCGGCCTCGCGCTGCTCGACCTCGTCACCCGGACCGAGCTCGACGAATTCGACGCCGAAGGCGAAGCCCGACCCGGTGTGGGTGGCGATGGCGTCGGCGGTGTCCACGTTGTGGGTGCGAGCCATGCCCACGTCGACTTCGGAGAGCAGGCACAGGTGGGCGCCACAGGAGCGCAGCCGTCCGGCCAGTTCGACCGGTCGGCGCCCGCGTTGGACGTTCCACGCGGCGACCCGTACCCAGCCCGACAGGGTTTCCCCGGGGCCGTCGTGCCGCTGGTCGACCTGGTGCAGGCACGCCAGGTCCTCCAACAGCCGGCGATGGAGGTCTTCGTCGCCGAGCTGGCGTGCCCAGCCCTCCCGGTCGTCCCGCGTCGGTGTGTCCACCCCCTGAGCCTGTCATCACCCGTGCCCGTCGGCCGAGGAGCTGTGACAGCCGTTCCGTAGCGTGCCGGCATGGCCACGACCCCGCGCGCACGTTCCGACGTCCCCTATGTCTGCACGGCGTGCGGCACCACGTCGCTCCGCTGGGTCGGCCGCTGCGGGAACTGCGGCGAGTGGAACACGCTCGGACCGGCGTCAGTCCGGGTGCACCGGCCGGGCCGGACGCCCGCCGCAAACCCCACGCCCGCCGTGGCGCTGCGCGACGTCTCGACCGAGGGGGCCCGCCCGCTGCCCACCGGTGTGAGCGAGCTCGACCGGGTCATGGGGGGCGGCGTGGTCGGGGGCTCCGTCACGCTCTTGTTCGGCCCGCCGGGCATCGGCAAGTCCACGCTCCTGTTCCAGGTGCTCTCGTCGGTCGCCGCCGGCGGCGTCGACGTCATGCTCGCCTCGGCCGAGGAGTCGCTCACCCAGGTGAGCGGCCGGGCGGCGCGGATGGGCCCGGTGCCCCGGCACCTCCTCGCACTGGAGGGGCCCGACGTCGAGGCGATCGAGGCCGCCGTCGGGCGCCACCGGCCGGCCCTCGTCGTGGTCGACTCGCTCCAGTCGGTCTCGGACCCCGACCTGGCCCAGCCGGCGGGCAGCCTGGCCCAGGTGCGCGCCTGCGTGGAGCGCCTGACGCGCCTCGCCAAGTCGAGCGGCGTCCCGCTCCTCCTGGTGGGGCACGTGACCAAGGACGGCGACCTGGCCGGTCCCCGCGCCGTGGAGCACCTCGTGGACACGGTCCTCTCCTTCGACGGGGACCGCCATCACGCGCTGCGTGTCCTGACCTCGGTCAAGCATCGCTTCGGGCCGACCGGCGAGGTCGGCATCTTCGAGATGCGCGACGACGGGCTGCGTGCCGTACCCGACCCGGGCCCGCTCATGCTGGGGGACCGCATGGCGGGCGTGCCCGGCAGCGTGGTCGTGCCGGTCCTGCAGGGCAGGCGACCGCTCCTGGTCGAGGTGCAGGCCCTGTTGGGGCCCGGCACCGGCGGCGGTGCGGGCGTGGCCTCGCGGCCGCACACGCTGGGCATCGACGCCGCCCGGGCGAACCTCCTCGTGGCCGTGCTCGCCTGCCGCACCGCGGTGGACGTGCCGGTGCCCGCCGAGTTCTTCGTCGCCGCCGTCGGCGGCATCACGGTCAGCGAGCCCGCGGCGGACCTGGCCGTCGCGCTGGCCATGGCGTCGGTCGTCGGCCGGCGCCCGGTTCCGGCGGACCTCGTGGTGTTCGGGGAGCTCGGCCTGGCCGGGGAGGTCCGCAGTGTCCCCGGCGCCGACCGCCGGCTGGCCGAGGCCCACCGCGCCGGGTTCACGCGGGCGCTGGTGCCCGCCTCTGCCCTCGGCGACGCGACGGCCTCGGCGGCGGCCACCCCCGCGGGCCTGGTGGTCCACGGGGTGCGCACGCTGGCCGAGGCGCTCGAGGTGGCCGGCACGGAGGCCGGTTCGCGGACCGGGCCGGGTACGATGCCCGGGTGGTCGACGGTGCGGGCGGCATCCAACCGCTCAACGACGCGCTGGCGCTGATCGCGCCCGGGACCGCATTGCGCGAGGGGCTCGATCGGATCCTGCAGGCGAAGCACGGGGCCCTGATCATCGTGGGCGACGACCCGGCCGTCCTGTCGGTGTGCACGGGTGGCTTCCTGCTCGATGCCGAGTACACCCCCCAGCGCCTGTCCGAGCTCGCCAAGATGGACGGGGCCATCATCCTCGCCGGCGACGCCTCCCGCATCGCGCGCGCCAACGTGCACCTGATGCCCAAGGCCACCATCACCACCTCGGAGACGGGCACCCGTCACCGCACGGCCGAACGGGTGGCGCGCTCCATCGACGTGCCGGTCATCGCCGTCTCCGAGGCCATGGCCACCATTGCCGTCTACCGCAACGACCGCAAGCACACCACCCAGTCGGCCGGCTGGCTGATCGACCGCTCGAGCCAGGCGCTGTCCACGCTGCAGCGGTTCCGGGCGCGCTACGACGATGCGCTCTCGACGCTGACCCGTCTCGAGATGGAGGACACCGTCTCGGTGCGTGACGTCGTCTCCGTGCTCCAGCCCGGCGAGATGGTCCGCCGGATCGCCGAGGAGATCGAGGGCCACCTCGTCGAGCTCGGGTCCGACGGCCGCCTCATCCACCTCCAGACCGAGGAACTGAGCGCCGGCGTCGGGGAGGGCCTCAGGCTGGTGCTGCACGACTACTCGGACGAGAAGGGCATCGCCCACCTGCGGTCGCTCTCGGCCGACGCCCTCATGGACCTGCCCAGGGTCGTCGCCGCGCTCAACCTTCCCGGCTCGGACGAGCAGCTGCACGCCGCGCTGGCCCCCCACGGGTACCGCCTCCTGCACCGCCTGCCCCAGCCGCTCTCCGAGACGATCATCGAGCGCCTGGTCCAGCGCTTCGGCTCGCTGCCCGAGATCCTCTCCGCCTCCGCCGCCGAGCTCGAGTCGGTCGAGGGGATCGGGGCCGCCACGGCCCGCCACGTCCGTGACGGCCTGGCCCGCCTGGTGGAGGCGAGCATCTTCGAGCGCTACGAATGACCTGAGGTTCTGGTAAAATGGCTGGCCATCGTCGAACGGTTCGGGTCCGTCTCGGCAACCTCTCGGAAGCAGCGCCCGTACCTCTGTGCGCCCGCGCTGGCGGACCCGGTCCATCCAAGGAGTCGTGAGTCCTGTGTCCTTCAAGGTCGGAGACAAAGTCGTCTACCCCCACCACGGGGCGGCCGTCATCGAGAAGCGCGAGACCAAGGTCGCCTTCGGGGAGAAGCGGGAGTACCTCGTCCTCCGGCTGGCCTACGGGGACCTGATCCTGAACGTCCCGGCCGACAACACCGAGGGCGTCGGCCTACGCGAGGTGATCAACGACGAAGAGGTCGAAGAGGTCTTCGCCGTGCTGCGCAAGAAGGAAGCGCGCATGCCCACCAACTGGTCCCGGCGCTACAAGAACCACTCCGAGAAGCTGCGCTCGGGCGACATCTACCAGGTGGCCGAGGTCGTGCGGAACCTCTCCATCCGGGACAAGGACAAGGGGCTGTCCGCCGGCGAGAAGCGCATGCTGCAGCGGGCCCGCCAGATCCTCGTCTCCGAGCTCACCTTCGCCCTCAACGTGGACGAGGAGACGGCCGAAGAGCGTCTGAACGACGCGCTGACCTGATCGCCCGGCCCGGTCCCGCCGTGGGCTCGGTGTGGTCGATCGTCGTCGCCGGCGGCTCGGGGCGGCGCTTCGGCGACCAGAAGCAGTTCTCCATGCTGGGCGGCCGCCCGGTGCTCGAGTGGGCCGTCGAGGCGTGCCGGCCGTGTTCCGCCGGCGTGGTCCTCGTGCTCCCCGATGGGATGGACGGCGCCGACCGCCACGGCGCCGATGCCACCGTGGCCGGCGGCCCCACCCGCGCCGACTCGGTGCGCTGCGGGCTGACCGTCGTTCCCGACAGCGCGGAGGTGATCGTCGTGCACGATGCGGCCCGGCCGCTGGCGTCCCCGGCGCTCTTCGAGGCCGTCGTCGACGCCGTGGCCCGGGGCGGCGCGGACGGAGCCGTGCCCGGCGTCCCCCCGAGTGACACCATCAAGGCGGTGGACAGCGCCGGCAAGGTGACGGGCACGCTCGATCGCACCACCCTGGTCGCCGTGCAGACGCCCCAGGCGTTCCGGGCGGGCGTCCTGCGGCGGGCCCACACCCACGCCGGCCCCGGCGCCACCGACGACGCCGTGCTCGTCGAGGCCCTCGGTGGGCGCGTGCAGGTGGTGCCCGGCGAGCCGGCCAACCTCAAGATCACCGACCCCGACGACCTGGCCACCGCCGAGCGCCTGCTGGCGTCGCGGGAGGGCTGACCGTGCGCATCGGCCAGGGGATCGACGTCCACCCGTTCTCGGACGACCCCCACCGCCCGCTCGTCCTCGGCGGCATCGAGATCGAAGGGGGGCGCGGGCTGGGCGGGCACAGCGACGCCGACGCCGTCTGCCACGCGCTGGCCGACGCCGTCCTGGGCGCGCTCGGCCTCGGCGACCTCGGCCGGCACTTCCCCGACACCGATCCGGTCTGGGAGGGCGCAGACAGCGTGGCGCTCCTGACCGAGGTGGTCCGCATGGCGGCCCGGGAGGAGTACGTCTGCGCCAACGCGGACTGCACGATCATCGCCGAGGTGCCGCGCCTCGCCCCCCACACGTCGGCCATGTCGGAGCTGCTGAGCGCGGTGCTCGGCGCCCCCGTGTCGGTCAAGGCGACCCGGGCCGAGGGGCTGGGCGCGCTCGGCCGCGCCGAGGGGATCGCCTGTCTCGCCGTGGTGCTGATGGAGCCGGCGTGAGCCCGAAGAACCGCACGCCGCGCGGGCGCACGCCCGCGGGAGACCGCCGCCCCGCGCCTCGCCGCGGCCGCGGCCGGGGCGAAGGCCAGGGCCAGGCCGAGGGCCGGCGGCCCGGACCCCGGTCCCAGGCGCTGAGCGAGCTGGGCGGGGACCAGGTCGAGGGCCGCCGCGCCGTGCTCGAGCTGCTGTCGGTCGGGCGCCGCACGGTGCGCCGGATCATGCTGGCCGAGGACCAGGACCCCTCGCCGCAGCTGGACCGGATCGAGGAGCTGGCGGCACGCCTGCGGGTCCCCGTCGAGACCGTGCCGCGGGCCCGGCTCGACGCCCAGGCCCGCACGGAGGCCCCCCAGGGCGTGCTGGCCCTGGCCCGCCCGCTCGACCCGGTACCCCTCGAGGACCTGTCGAGGCCCGATCGGCACGGCACGGCGCCCTTCCTGCTCGTGGCCGCCGGCATCACGGACCCCCGGAACCTGGGCGCGCTGCTGCGCAGCGCCGAATGCGCCGGCGTCACCGGCGTCGTGCTGCCGCGCCACCGCTCGGCCCGGCTGTCGCCGACGGTCGCCAAGACGGCGGCCGGGGCGATCGAGCACCTGCCCTTCGCGGTCGTGGGAGGCGTGCCGACGGCGCTGAGCGAGCTGCGCGAGCTCGGCGTGTGGTCCATCGGGCTGGCGGGGGAGGCCGAGCAGTCGCTCTACGACCTCCCGCTCGGCGAGGGTCCCGTGGCGCTGGTGGTCGGCAGCGAGGAGAAGGGGCTGGCGCCGTTGGTGCGCCGGCGCTGCGATGCGGTCGTCGCCATCCCCCAGCATGGCGCCCTGCCTTCCCTCAACGTCGGCGTGGCCGGCGCGGTGGCCTGCTTCGAGGTCGCCCGCCAGCGCGCCGCGGCGCCCGGCGGACGCCCCGCCCGCTGAGCCGGTCCCGGCACCTCAGGCGGCGGCCACCTCCGTCGTGCAGAACGCGCAGCGGCGCGCACCACGGCGAAGAAGACGACGGTCGCCACGACGAGGAACGACACCAGCGCGTTGGGGAACGAGCCGTACGTGAAGGTCGAGCCGTGCAGCTCGAAGCTCAGGTTCGAGAAGCTCGGCTTCCGCGCCCGTTCCCGCACGGGCGGCGCCCGAAGAGCCCGAGGCAGGAATCGAACCCGCGACATCTTCATTACAAGTGAAGTGCTCTACCGACTGAGCTACTCGGGCGCGGCCCCAGACTACAGGCCTGCGACCTCGATCCCCTGCCCGACCAGCGGAAAGGCTTGCACCGGGCGGGGGGGCGGGGCAGGCTGGACCTCCAATGGACGACGAGCAGCCGCAGACGGGCATGTCCGGTTCGCTCTCGGTCGTCCGGGCCGTGGTGGTCCTGGCCGTCTTCGTGGCCGCCGTGGCGCTCCTGGTGGACGTCGGGACCCGGCCCAGCGTGAGCAGCGTCCCGAGCGCCGTGGCGACCACCGTAGCGACCACCACGCCGACAACGGCCGGTGCGGGGGCCTCGTCGACGACCACGACCGCCGCGCACGCTTCGACCACCACGACCGCCACGCACGGGCACAAGGGCTCGAAGAGCACGACGACGACGACCATCGCCCCGGGCTCGGTCAGCGTCGTGGTTGCCAACGCCACGAGCGTCAACGGCCTGGCCGCCCACTACACGACCGTGATCGGCGCCGGCGGCTGGAAGATGGGGACACCCATCGACGCCGCCACTACCGAAGCCACGTCCGCCGTTTACTACGCGTCGGGCTATCAGGAGCCGGCGGCGTCCATCGCCACGACCATCGGCGTGAAGCCGACCCAGGTGCTGCCGCTCACGACCGCCACCCCCGTCAGCGGGGTCACCGGTGTCGACGTCGTCGTGGTCATCGGCGCGGACCTTGCCTCGACGTCCACGACGACGACGGCCTCCTCCTGAGCTTGCCCGGCGGCGAGGCCGCGGCGCAGCTCCCTACGCCCCTCTGGCGCATGGCGGCCGAGCCGGCGCATGGCGCGCTGTTCCTCGACTTCGACGGCACCCTCGCTGCCATTGTCGAGGACCCGGCAGGGGCCCGCCCGCTGCCCGGCGTGCCCGCCCTGCTGGCCGAGCTCGCCGGCCCCTTCGCGCTGGTCGCCGTGGTGTCGGGGCGGCCGACTGCCTTCCTCGGCGAGATGCTGGGAGAGCCGGCCGGCGTCACGCTGGCGGGCCTCTACGGCCTGGAGCGCGCCCTGCACGGTTTCGAGCACGCGTTGTGGGTGGCCGTCATCGACCAGGTCGTGGCGGAGGCGAGGGCCGAGGCCCCCGAGGGCGTCTACGTCGAGCCCAAGGGGCTCACCATCACGCTGCACTGGCGGCACGCGCCGGAGCGGAGGGACTGGGTGCTCGCGTTCGCCGAGCGCCAGCACGCCCGGCACGGCCT
>CAYWDQ010000101.1:0-10952 GCA_964457065.1 uncultured Acidimicrobiaceae bacterium
GCGATGGCGAAGGGCACGTTGAGCATGCGGGCCAGCGTCTGGGCCAGCAGCGTCTTGCCGCACCCGGTCGGGCCCAGCAGGAGGATGTTCGACTTGGCCAGCTCGACGCCGTCCTCGGCGGTGGGCGGCCCCGCCTGCACGCGCTTGTAGTGGTTGTAGACGGCGACCGAGAGGATCTTCTTGGCGTACTCCTGGCCGACGACGTAGTCGTTGAGGAAGTCGAAGATCTCGCGCGGCTTGGGAAGGTCCTCGAAGCTCAGCTCGGCCGACTCGTCACGCTCCTCGGCGATGATGTCGTTGCACAGGTCGATGCACTCGTCGCAGATGTAGACACCCGGACCGGCGATCAGCTTCTTGACCTGTTTCTGCGTCTTGCCGCAGAAGCTGCACTTGACGAGATCCCCACCCTCACCGAACTTGGCCACCAGATCGCTTCTCCCGTCCCTTGTCCGATGGTCCTATGCGGCGCCGATGGCCTCGAGGGAGGCCACGTTGCGGGCCGTGATGACCTCGTCGATGATGCCGTAGGTCACGGCCTCCTCCGCCGTCATGATGAAGTCACGGTCGGTGTCCTGGGCGACCTTCTCCTGCGTCTGCCCCGTGTCCTCGGCGAGCATGCCCGACAGCAGGTCGCGCATGCGGAGGATCTCCCTGGCCTGCAGCTCGATGTCGCTGGCCTGCCCCTCCACGCCGCCCCAGGGCTGGTGCAGCAGGACCCGGGCGTGCGGCAGGGCGAAACGCTTGCCCTTGGCCCCGGCCGCCAGCAGCACCGCCGCCGCCGACGCCGCCTGACCGAAGCAGAAGGTGGACACGTCGGCCTTGATGAACTTGAGCGTGTCGTAGATGGCGAAGAGAGCCGTGATCTCACCGCCGGGAGAGTTGATGTAGAGGTGGATGTCCTTGTCGGGCTCCTCGGACTCGAGGAAGAGCATCTGGGCGCAGATCAGGTTCGCCACCGCGTCGTCGACCGGCGTGCCGAGGAAGATGATCCGCTCCCGCAGCAGCCGTGAGTAGAGGTCGTAGGCGCGCTCACCGCGGTTGGACGACTCGATCACGGTGGGAACCAAGTAGTTGTAGGCCTTCATGCGGTCCCCCGGATTCTGCATCGTCACTCGCTCTCCTCGCTCTGCTCGGCCTCGTCGTCCTTCGACGCATCGGCTCGGAGGTCGTCCCGTGACATCGGGTTCCCCTCCTCGTCGAAGAGCTCCACGTGGTCGAGCAGCCACTCCAGTGCCTTACCCTTGCGCAGCTCCGAGCGTACCGCGCCGGTCCGGCCGGCCGTGTCGAGTTGCCGGCGCAGGTCGGCCGAGGTGGTCCCCATGCTCTCGGCCATCCTGTCCACTTCGGCATCGAGCTCGTCGTCACTGAGCGAAAGCTCCTCGGCCTCCACCAGGGCGCGAAGGGCCAGGTCGGCCTTCACGGCCGCCTGCGAGTCCACGCGCACGGCCGCCAGCAGCTCGTCGGGTGACGTGCCCGTGGCCTGGAAGTACTCGGCCAGGCCGAGCTTCTGGGCCTCCAGCCGGTGCTGCAGGTCGTGCAGCCGCTCGTTGACCTCGGCGTCCACCAGGACCTCGGGAACGTCCTCGTCGGAGACGAGCCCCGCCACCGCCTCGATGGTCTTCTGGCGCAGCGCCATCTGGCTCTGCATGAGCTTCACGCGCCCGATCCGGTCGGCAATGTCGGCTCGCAGCTCGGCCACCGTCGAGAATTCGGAGCTCTCGGCCGCCCATTCGTCGTTCGCCTCGGGCAGCTTCTTGACCTTGACCTCCTTGACGAGCACCCGGAAGGCCACGTTCTCCTCGGGGGTGTTCGGGTTCGGCGCGTCGAAGGCGAGGATGGCGCCGGCCTTGGCGCCGTGGAGCTCCGCATCGAGCTCGGGGACGATCGACGCGGAGCCGACCTCGTAGAGGTAGTCGTCGACACCCACCACCTCCGCGCCGGTGGCGTCGTTGCCGTGGAGGTCGATGGTCACCAGGTCGCCGTCGATGGCGGGGCGCTCCACGACGTCGAGCTCCGCGTCGTTCTCGCGCAGCCGGTCGAGCTGCCGCTGCACGTCCTCCTCGCTCACCGCCAATCCGGGCAGTGTGACCTGGAGGCCGTCGTAGCCGGGGATGGCGACGAGCGGGCGCACCTGCACGACGGCGTCGAAGGAGACGGCGCCGCCGTCCTCGCCGCCGGTGATGTCGATCTCGGGCTGCGCGATCGGGTCGAGCTCGGTGTCGACGACGGCGCGGGCGTAGAAGTCCGGCAACGACTCGCGCAGCGCCTCGGCGCGCAGCGCGCCGGCGCCGCCCATGCGGGCCTCGAGCACCTTGCGCGGCACCTTGCCGGGGCGGAAGCCCGGCACGCGCACCTGCTGGGCGAGCGACCGCACGACGTCGCCCAGGGCTCGGTCGAACTCGGGCTCGTCGATCTCCACGCTCAGGCGGACGAGGTTCCCCTCCAGTGGCTCTGCAGTGGCACGCATCACGAGCCGATCACTCTACCGGGCACCAGACGCCTCCCCGGCGCCGCATCGGCCGGGTGGCGGGCGCCGGCGCCGGGGGCGGGCCGTCCCTGCCTAGAACATGAAGTTCATTGCGCCGAGGACACGGCGGCCGATCGCCGCGTCCCCCGTCATCTCGACGCCGCCTGCGGCCTCCACCTGTGCCGCCGACGCCCGGCCGCAGCCGAGGCGCGTGAAGTCGATGCTCGACAGCGAGAGGGTCACCGCCGCGTCGACGTCGTCCCCGACGGGCCGGGCCCGTCCACCCTCGACTGCGATCGTGAAGGCGCGCGCGTCGCGTCCGGGTCCCGAGACGTCGAAGCGGATCGCCGTGCCCTCGGGACAGCCGGCCTGCTTGCCGACGACGAACGGCATGGCACCCTGCACGCGGTCGAGCGAGAGGGACGAGGCCCGGTTCCCGCTCCCACCCGGGCCGTCCAGGGCGCGTCGGGCGTCCTGCTCGTGGACCCAGCTGTCGAAGGCCCGCACCTCCATGAACACCGCGTACGGCACCTCGCCCACGGGGCTCCAGCCGACGGCGGCCCACTCGTCGTCGCTGCGCCGCTCCATCTCGGCCAGACGGGAGCGGGTGACCTCCAGGAACTCGGTGCGGACGACGGCACCCGGCAGCGGCCGCCGCACGGCGACCCAGCGCTCGTTCATGGCGGCCACGTCGTTGCGCACGTGCGCCCCGAGCGGGCCGTCCCACTCCGGTGGGGCCTCTCCCAGGAGGGAGCGCTCTATCCCGATCAGATGTGAGAGCTGGTCCTTGACGTCCCAGCCCGGGCACTCCGTCGGCAGCGCCCACTCGGAGGCCGACAGCTCGTCGCAGGCCTCCGCCAGCGAACCCCAGGTCTCCGCCAGCGCATTTCGGGCCAGCCGCCCCCGCCGGAGCCACGCACCGTCCTGACCTGCGCCGTTGCTACTCACGAGGCCGACCCTACCCCCGGCTCGTGCCTGGGTTCGCCTGACCATCCCCCATTCCTGGCAACCCCCCCGCTACGTTCGACTCCCGTCCGAGGCCATCACCGACCGAAGGAGTTGCCATGGCTAACTACGAGGGGTACTGCGTGAAGTGCCGGGAGAAGCGTGAGTTCGACGGCCAGGAAGTCGAATTGGCGAACGGCCGCCGCGCCGCACAGGGCACCTGCCCGGTCTGCGGCACCAAGATGAACCGGATCCTGGGCAAAGCCAAGGTCTGAGGCGCCCCACCACGCCGGCGGACGAGCACCCCGCCGGCGTGAGACGATGCAGGGCATGCACGACCTGATCATCACAGGGGGGACGCTCGTCGACGGGACCGGCGCGGCGGCGCGGGAAGCCGATGTCGCAGTCGACTCCGGCCGCATCACCGAGGTGGGCACCGTCCAGGGCGGCGCGACCCGGACCATCCAGGCCGACGGCCTGCTGCTCACGCCGGGGTGGGTCGACGTCCACACCCACTACGACGGCCAGGTCACCTGGGACTCCGAGCTCGCCCCGTCGTCGTGGCACGGGGTGACGACACTCGTGATGGGCAACTGCGGCGTGGGGTTCGCCCCCGCCCAGCCCGACCGCCACGACTGGCTCATCGGCCTCATGGAGGGGGTCGAGGACATCCCCGGCACGGCGCTGGCCGAGGGGATCCAGTGGGAGTGGGAGACCTTCCCCGAGTATCTCGACGCGATCGAGCAGCGGCGCTGGACGGTCGACGTCGGCACCCAGGTGCCGCATGCGGCCGTGCGGGCCTATGTGATGGGCGAGCGGGGCGCCCGCAACGAGGCCGCCACCGCCGAGGACATCGAGGCGATGCGGGCGATCGTGCTCCAGGCCATCCGGGCCGGGGCGCTGGGGTTCTCCACCTCGCGCACCATGGGGCACCGGGCGATCGACGGCGAGCTGGTGCCCGGGACGTTCGCGGCCGAGGACGAGCTGTTCGGCATCGGGTCCGCCCTGGGCGAGGCGGGCGCCGGCGTCTTCGAGCTGGCCCCGCTGGGCTCGGCGGGCGAGATGCTCGAGGACGCCTGGCAGGAGGTCGACTGGATGCGCCGGCTCTCGGCCGCCATCGACCGTCCCGTCTCCTACGTATTGCTCCAGCACGACGACGACCCCGAGCTGTGGCGCAAGCAGCTGGCGGCGTCGCTCGAGGCCTGCGCGGAGGGAGCGCGGCTCTTCCCCCAGATCGCCGGCCGGCCCACGGGGATCGTCTCGGGACACCACACGACGGTCTGCCTCTTCAAGGACATGCCGGCCTATCGGGAGCTGCGGGCCCGGTGCTCGTCGGAGGACGAGCTCGCCGCCGCGCTGGCCGACCCCGACGTGCGCCGGTCGATCGTGTCCTGGACGCCGTCGTCGACGGCCGAGGCCGAGGCCATGGAGAGGGCGTACCAGCGCACGTTCGTGCTGGGGGACCCGCCCGACTACGAGCCGGGTCCGGAGCGCTCCCTGGCGGGGTTGGCCGCGGCGCGTGGCGTGTCACCGCTTGAGGTCGCGTACGCCGAGATGGCCCGCGACGGCGGGCAGGGACTGCTCTACATCCCGATCCTCAACTACGCCCTCGGGAACCTGGACCACGTGCGCGAGATGATGCTGCACCCCCAGGGGCTGATCGGGCTGGCGGACGGGGGCGCCCACTGCGGGACGATCTGCGACGCCTCCATGCCCACCTTCATGCTGACCCACTGGACGCGGGACCGTTCCCGCGGCGAGCGTTTGCCGCTCGAGTACGTGGTGAAGAAGCAGACGCACGACACGGCCCGCCTGTACGGCCTCGGGGACCGGGGCACGGTGGAGCCCGGCGCGCTGGCCGACTTCAACCTCATCGACTACGACGCGCTCTCACTGGGCGCGCCCTACGTGACGGCCGACCTGCCGGCGGGCGGTCGCCGGCTGCTCCAGAAGGCGTCGGGGTACGTGGCCACGATCAAGGCCGGCACCGTGACGTTCGAGCAGGGTGCCGCGACCGGGGAGCTGCCCGGACGCCTGGTGCGCGGCGCGCGCTGAGCGCAGCCGCCCTCCGCGCCCCCTCCCGGTCGCTCCGTCGCGCTGTCCCGCACGGCAGACTGCACCCCGTATGGACGCGCCACTGACCGAGTACGCGCTCCGTGACGACATCCACATCGGCTACCAGGTGTGGGGGGCGCATCCCGGGGCGGGCCAGGCTCCCCCGGTGGACGTGCTCGAGCTCAGCAGCGGGCTGATGATCTCCATCGACGAGGCCGTCGACGAGCCGAATTGGCTCCATTACACCGAGCGGGTGGTGGAGTTCTCCCGCCTGATCCGCTTCGACACCGGCGGGCTCGGGTTGTCGGATCCTCTGCCGGCAGGCTCCCAGCCCTCCATCGAGGGATGGGGCCTCGACGCCCTCGCCGTCATGGACGCGGCCGGTTGCGCCACGGCGGTCCTGCTCGCGTCCACCGGAGGCGCCCTGCCGGCCCTGTGGCTGGCGGCCGTCCACCCCGAACGCGTGAGCTCGCTGGTCATCGTGAACGGGACGGCGCGGGTCGGCCAGGCGGAGGACTACGGCTTCGGTGTGGCCGACGAGCAGGTGGCTGAGGCGGCCAACATCGACGTGCCGCTGGTCGAGGGCGACGTCCCCCAGGACATCGCCGTCTTCGCGCCCAGCCTGGCCCACCGCGTCGGGTTCCGTGAGTGGTGGGAGCGGGCGGCCCGGCGCGGCGCCAGCCCCGCCACCGCCATCGCCTTCAACCTCGTGACGTTCTCGGCGGACATGCGAGGGTGCCTGCCCGACATCTCGTGCCCGACGCTCGTCATCGCGCGCACGGAGAGCTACGCCAACCTCAACGAGCACGGGCGCTACCTGGCCGAGCACATCGCGGGCGCCCGCTTCGTGACCTTCCCGGGGCCGGACCTGTTGCCCTGGGCCGGCGAGTTCGACTCCATCGTCGACGAGATCGAGGAGTTCGTGACCGGGGGTCGCGGCGTGCACGCGCCCACCCGCACCCTGGCCACCGTGCTCTTCACCGACATCGTGGACTCCACGGTGCGCGCCGCCGCTGTGGGCGACCGGCAGTGGCGGGCCGTGCTCGACGAGTCCGACGTCAACGTCGGCCGCCTCCTGTCCCGCCACGACGGCGTCCTCGTCAAGACGACCGGCGACGGGATCCTGGCCCGCTTCACTTCACCGGCGCAGGCGGTGCGCTGCGCCGCGGCCATGGTGGAGGCGGCGCGCCGGAGCGGCCTGCAGCTACGGGCCGGGTTGCACGTCGGCGAGGTCGAACTGCGCGGCGACGACATCGGCGGGCTGGCGGTCCATATCGCATCGAGGGTGAGCGCCCTGGCGGGCGCCGACGAGGTCCTCGTCACCGGCACGGTGCGCGACCTCGTCGTGGGGTCGGGCATCGCCTTCGAGGACAGGGGCCGGCACGACCTCAAGGGTGTGCCGGGCGAGTGGCAGATCCTCGCCGTGGGGCGGGCCTAAAGGCAGATCCCATCCACGCTCGTCGTGAGGGGCCGCGGATGACCGAGGCCGGGTCCGGTCCGTGCTAGGTATGGAGCGCCGATTGCTCGGGGCACCGTGGACGTCGGGAGATTGCTGGCATGGCACAAGGGACTCGACCTGCGGCGTCCAACCGCACGCCCGGGCATGCGCAGGCGGCCGGGACGGGCAGACCGGGATCGCGCCGTCGCCGGCGCACCCGGTTCGACGCCCCGCCACCGCGGCCGTTCACCCTCTCGGGATGGGCGCTGCTGCCCCTGCGGGCGTTCCTCGGGTTCACGTTCTGCTTCGCCGGGTTGCAGAAGCTGGCCAACCCGAACTTCTTCAACGCCAACAGCCCGTCCGGCATCCAGGCCCAACTGGTCGCCTCCATCAGGATCAGCCCGCTGCACCTGCTGCTCGCACACCTCCTCCGCTTCGCCGTGCCGATCGGCGTCGTCATTGCGCTTGCGGAGCTGGCCGTCGGGTTGGGAGCGCTCCTCGGTCTGTGGACCCGGGTGGCCGCGGCGGGCGGGATGGTGCTGTCGCTCACCCTCTTCCTGACGGTGAGCTTCCACTCCTCGCCGTACTACACCGGTGCAGACATCGTCTTCCTGTTCGCCTGGATCCCGCTCCTCCTGGCCGGCTCGGGCGGCGTGCTGTCCCTCGATGCCGTGATCGCCGCCCGGGTGGCCGCCGAGAACAGGAGCGGTCCGCCGACCGTCGTCCCGATCCGCTTCGAACTGGTGCAGCGGGTCTGCGGCAATTACGAGGACGACACGTGCACCGCACGGGGGGGCCAGCCCTGCGACGTCCACCGCTGCCCCTTCCTGGTCGACGAGCGGGGCAGCATCGTGCAGCGCGGGCCCGACGCGGTGGACCGGCGGACCCTGGTCCTCGGCGGGACCGCCGTGGCCGCGTCCGCGGTGATCGGCGCCGTGGCCGCAGGGGCGGCCGCGGGGCTCGGCCGGGCCGTGGGCGGCGTCCAGAGCCCCGGCGGGGCTGGCACGTCCGCCCTCTCCCCCACCGGGCCGAGCAGCGGCGCGGGCACCGCGCCCAGCGGGCCGAGCACCGGCGTGGGCACGACCTCGACCACTGCGCCGTCCGGGGCGACGGCGACCACGGCACCGGCTGCCGGGGGCACGCGCATCGGCCTGGCGAGCCAGGTGCCCGTCGGCGGCGCCGCCACCTTCACGGACCCGGCGACCGGTGACCCCGGGCTCGTGCTCCAGCTGACCAGGGACCAGTTCGTGGCGTACGACGCGGTCTGCCCGCACGCCGGTTGCACGGTCGGGTACTCGCCCGGCGCCAAGCTGATCGTGTGCCCGTGCCACGGCTCGGAGTTCGACCCGGCCACGGGTGCGGTGGTCAACCCACCCGCGCAGCGGGGCCTGACGCCGATCCACGTGGCGGTCAGCGCCGACGGCTCCCTCCTCGCCGACGGCTGACCGCGGGTCGGCCCGCTCTCAGTCCGGCCTCCCCCCGGTCCCCAACCGGACGCGCCACACTTCCTCGCACGGCCACCGGCTCGCCCACTCGTAGGTCATGTGCGAATAGCGGGTGCTCGCCCCGACCGGGGGGCGCAACTCCATCAGCTCGAGCACCTCGAAGCCGTTCGATCGCAGGAGGCGGATCCACTCACCGTGGCTCAGGCAGAACTCCGTGCAGTCGGGCTCGCTCCAGTCGAGGCGGTGGAGACCGAACTGGGGACGGCGGAGCCACTCCTCCGCCGGTTGGCCGTCCCCTTCGGGCGCGCACAGCATGGAGAGCGCGCTGTTGCCGAGGAAGACGAGCTCACCGCCCGGACGCAGCACGCGGGCGGCTTCGGGGATCCACCGGTACGGGTCGGCCCAGATGGCAGCCCCGTACTCGCTGATCGCCAGGTCGAACGCGTCGTCGGCGAAGGGCAGGTGCTCGGCCGCACCACGGATCAGCGGGAAACGCAGGCCGAACTCGCGCTGCAGGTCCCCGGCGATCTCCAGTTGGCTGGGCGTGGGGTCGAGCGCGACCGGGCGTGCACCGCGCCGGGCCAGCCAGGCCGAGATGTACCCCGTCCCGCACCCCAGCTCGATCGTGCGCAGCCCGCCGACATCGGTGGGAAGGAGACCGACCTCTGCGTCGGGGATCGCGAAGATGCCCCAGGTCGGCTGCTCCCGGGCCCACGCCCGACGCCCGGCCAGACGCTGGTCGTCGGCCTGGCGGGTCCAGTCGGCCACGTTGGCCTCCAGGTAGTCCAGCGACCCGGTCCCGCTCATCGCAAGGTCGGCCCCGGCCCCACCGGGGGGCGGAGGCTCGCCATGGGAACGAGAGGCAGGCATGGCGCCAGTATCGCCTCGAACAGACCTCTGCGTCGCGGGCCCACGCCGTGACGCGCGGGCCCGTGCCCGGTCCCAGGGAGTGTCGGTGACGCCAACTACGATAGGAGGGCTCAGCGGAAAGTCCTTCGCGAACTGTTCTGCGGCCTAGAATTTCGCGGAGCAATTGCACGGGATGTGGCGCAGCTTGGCAGCGCGCCTGCTTTGGGAGCAGGAGGTCCGGGGTTCAAATCCCCGCATCCCGACAAACGGAACGGAACCGGGTCTGTCCCACTGGACAAGAATGCGGCGATGGCCGACGCCGGGGTGGGACGACGCGCGGGCAGCGGCATCGTCCTGTTGACCCTGGCGTCGGCGCAGTTCCTCATGACGCTCGACAGCTCGGTCATGAACGTCTCCATCGCGACGGTCGCCAAGGACGTCGGCACGACGGTCACCGGAATTCAGCTTGCCATCACGCTCTACACGCTCGTCATGGCCGCGTTCATGATCACGGGCGGCAAGATCGGCCAGATCCTCGGACGCAAGCGGGCCTTCATGATCGGGTGCGTCATCTACGGGGTGGGCTCCGCCATCACCTCCATCGCGGGCTCGCTGCCGATCCTGCTGCTCGGATGGTCGATCCTCGAGGGGCTCGGGGCCGTGCTGATCATGCCTTCGGTCGTCGCACTCGTCGCGACGAACTTCGGACGCTCCGAGCGGCCGCGCGCCTACGGCCTGGTGGCATCGGCGGGAGCGATCGCAGTGGCGGTCGGGCCACTGCTGGGCGGCTTGCTGACGACGTACGCCAGCTGGCGCTGGGTCTTCGTGGGTGAAGTCGTCATCGTGCTCGGCATCCTCGCCCTGAGCCGGCGCATGGCCGACTCCCCGGCCGTTCCCGGCACGCGGCTCGACCCGATGGGGACACTCCTCTCGGCCGGCGGCCTCGGCCTGATCGTCTTCGGCATCATCCGCTCCGGCACGTGGGGATTCGTGCAGCCGAAGCCCGAGGCGCCCCAGTGGTTCGGCACGTCGCCCGTGATCTGGCTCATGCTCGGGGGCGCGGGCGTCCTGGCGTTGTTCGTGCTGTGGGAGAACAGGCAGCTGCGACGCGGCGGTCCCGTCCTCGTCGACCCCCGGATGCTGCGCGTGCCGCAGCTGCGGGCCGGCCTCACGTCCTTCTTCTTCCAGTTCCTGCTCCAGGCCGGCCTGTTCTTCGTCCTGCCGCTGTTCCTCTCGGTGGCGCTCGGGCTCTCGGCCGTGGCGACCGGCGTCCGCCTCCTCCCCCTGTCGGTCACCCTCCTGGCTGCCGCGGTCGGTGTGCCTCGGCTCTTCCCACACGCGTCGCCCCGGCGCGTCGTGCGCGTCGGGTTCGGCCTGCTCCTTCTCGGCATCGTGGTGCTGCTCGTCGCGCTCGACCAGGGTTCGGGTCCCGAGGTGGTCACGTGGCCGCTGCTGCTGGCCGGGCTCGGGATCGGGAGCCTGGCGTCGCAGCTCGGTGCCATCACGGTGTCGTCGGTGCCCGACGAGCAGAGCGGCGACGTGGGCGGGATCCAGAACACGGTGACGAACCTCGGCGCGTCCATCGGCACCGCACTGGCCGGCGCCGTGCTCATCTCCGTCCTCACCACCACCTTCCTCGGCTCGGTCGCGAGCAACGCCGCCATCCCCAAGGAGCTGTCCTCCCAGGCGCAGGTGCAGCTGTCGGCCGGGGTCCCCTTCGTGAGCGACGCCGATCTCAGCGCGGCGTTGCAGG
>CAYWDQ010000102.1:0-10949 GCA_964457065.1 uncultured Acidimicrobiaceae bacterium
AATGCCTCCGGCATCCCAGTTCTTGGTGGCGGCGGCGTGGCTGAGCACGCACGACACCGTCAGGTCGGCGCCACAGGCCGAGGCGGACTTCGCCCACAAGAGCCACGACTCGGCACCCTCCTCGTCGTCGAAGTCGACGGCGTCGCCCTTGGCGTAGGTGTGCATGACGTTGACGGTCCGCGCTTCGACAGTGCGTTGAGTTCCGGCTATCGCCGCTTCGATTCCGGCGGCTATCTTCCCGTTCACAGCATTGCGCGCCTCTGGACGGTCATGGTGATGATCGGCACCGGCCCGAGGACCTCGTATGCCACGACCTCAAGCGTCATCGGGCGACGCGGCGGGATGGGGTAAAGGTCACGGGCATCGACTCGTAGCCACTGACGAAATTTGCCCGGCGGAAAGCAGGTTCTGTGTCGTCGACCAACTCGAGGTCAGGAAGCCGGGTGAGGAGACGGTTGAGAACTGTCGTGATCTCGAGCCTTGCCAGGTTGCTGCCCATGCAGACGTGGACCCCGAATCCGAAGGCGACGTGGTCGTTGGGTTCCCGGCGGATGTCGAAGGTGTCAGGGTCAGAGAAATGCCCCTCGTCGCGGTTGGCCGAAGGATAGAGCAGCAGGAGCTTCTGACCGGCTCGAATGGTCTTCCCACCGAGCTCCGTGTCCTTGGTGGCGGTCCGGGCCATGTTCTTGATCGGGCTGACCCATCGCAACATCTCCTCCGTTGCCGAGGCGACGAGGTCGCGGTCCGCGCGGAGCTGCTCCCACTGGTCCCGGTGGCTCAGCAGTTGGTAGACGCCCCCGCTGATGACGTGACGTGTCGTTTCGTCACCGCCGATCAAGATCAGTAAAGAGTCGAAGATGAGCTCGTCATCGCTCAGCTTGGCCCCGTCGACCTCGGCGTGGACGAGCGTGCTCAGCAGATCGTCGGCAGGGGATGTGCGGCGGGTCGCGATGAGCCGACGGGCGTAGGTCTCGTATTCCACAAACGCCTGGGTCATCCGCTCTGTCGAGCTCTCTCCGCCGTCGAGGCCTGACAACAGATCGTCGGACCATTGGAGAAGTGTGGGGTAGTCCAGAGGATCGACGCCGAGTGATTCGCCGATGACGATCAGAGGAACCCAGGCTGCAAGATCCCACACGAAATCGCACGCCCCGCGTTCGCAAACCCGGTCAATGAGCCGGTCCGCGATCAACTCGATACCCGCCGCACGCTGACGAACGCTCGTTGGGGAAAACGCTTTGTTTACAAGTTTGCGGCGCTGAGCATGAGCCGGGTTGTCCATGTCGATGAGCATGGGCGTCGCTCCGTTGTCCGGTCTGATGCCCTGCGCATTGGAGTAGAGCTCCGGGTTCTTGGACACCGCGTGCACGTCGTCGTATCGGGTAACCCCCCAGACCCCTCCGGCCTCGTCCCAGTGCACTGGGTCGTGCCGGCGGGCCCACGCCAGGTCGTCGAGGGGGTTCCGTCCCCAGAACTCCCCCGAAGTAAGCGGCAAGCTGCGTGCCGCGACATGTCCAGTCATCGACCCTGACTCCTTTCGACGGGTCAACCATACACAAGATGACATAATGTATGATAAAAGAGTCAACCCGGCGAGATGGCGCCGGTGGCGAGAGCGGAGGTTCCTGACTGCGATGGCCCGGCACGGTTGGCGCGGCGACCCACCAGCCAGCGAATCAGAAGCCCGCAAAAGGATCGTCGGAGCCGGGATGCGCTGCGTCGACCGCTATGGAGCAGAGAAGACCGGCTTGTCCGACGTGGCGCTGGAGCTCGGCGTCACCCGGCAGACCGTTTACCGATACTTCGCCGGCACCGATGACCTCCTGGCGGCAATCGCCCGAACCGCAGTTGGCAGCTATCTCGACCGCCTCGTGGACCATCTCTCCCCCCTCAGCGATCCTATCGATGTCGTGGTCGAGGCCTTGACATTCACGATCGAGTTCCTGCCGGAAGAGAACTACCTGGCGCTACTCCTCACGAGCGGCAGGTCTGGCCAGTTCTTCGCGGGCGTGACTGCACCATTGGCGATCGACGCCGCTCGATCGCTGCTCGAGCGAACAGCAGTCGACTGGGAGAAGCTCGGCTACGACCGATCGTTGCTCGACGAGCTTGTCGAGTTTGCACTTCGAATTCTGCAGTCGCTGGTCCTCGATCGAGGGTCCGCCAAACGGAGCCGCTCAGAATTGCACACCTTCTTGCGCCGGTGGATAGGTCCCGCCATCGTCTCTGTCGGTCACGACTCTCGGCCCATCTTGGCCGACAGCGGTCACAGCCAACGAAACGGTCAAGGAAGCGATGAACCGTTCACAAAGGGCTCTCCGTAGCCCGCCACGGACCTGGTCGGTTCCTCGGCGAGTGGAACATCTTCACCGGGCATGCTGCCTACTTGGACCCGCGGGTGGCGACCGCCGGCACTGTCTACGACCTTGCACCGCAAGTCCTTCGCCAGCTGTCGAGGATCGCCTTGGTGGCCAAGACCCACTCCCGCATCTGGGGACGGGCTTGTACCAGCGCGCGCCGAAACGCCGCTTGACATGCGCCTTGATCTGCGAGCCGAGCCCGCCGAAGCGGACCCTGTCCTCGGAGAGCAGGTGCAGGTCGTAGGCGGCGTTGGCCAGATGCATGGGGCTGCGGGGGGATGGCGGTGGACACGTTGGTCATCAGGTCGAGCGAGCACACCGGGGCGGCGGCCACCAGGGGAAAGAACAGGTCGTGCGGTTCTCGAAGCTGAAGACGCCGTCCACTCCGGTGTGCTCCAATTCCTGCGCACGCCGGGCGGCATCGACGACCGAATTGGACAGCATCACGTCAACCTTCAGCGGCGCCATGGGCGGCGATGCTCCCTAGGCGCGCGGCGGCCCGCGGTCGGCCTGATCCTCACGGGGCCGGGGACAGGGTCAGTCGCCGGTGATCTCCGTCGGCGTGATGCCCAGCCACTGCTCGAGGTTCCGGTGCATGTTGAGGATGCGGCACTCCTCCCGGGACAGCGTCATCCGGGTGAAGCCGGGTTGGTGGAGACCCCGCTGGGCCCGGGCGATGTTCCCCGCATCTTGGTTGAGGATGAGGCTGAGGCCGGGATCCTGGCCCGCGGGCAGCAGGACGTCCGTGGGGCGCGCCGCCGGGGCGCCCGGTGGCGTCCGGCGGTAGTTGATGACGTCGAGGTAGCCGTCGTCGGGAGTCGTCCCGGGCCGCGACCGCAGCACGGTCATCAGATCGGGGAAGATCACCAGGCTGACGTTGGGAAACAGGTTGTACTGCTGCATCGTCATAAGCTGGTCATTGCTGAACCGGTCATAGGACACCCCTTGCGACCGGCCGACGTCGCGCAACATGCCGGCCAGTACGTCACGCAGCGTCTCGTCGGGCGGCACGAGCGGGGCCGGCGTCGCCACATCCTTCACGCCGATCCGCGCGCCCATGATCTCCACGAAGGAACTCCACACGGCGTCAGTCGCCGGCGGGTCCCTGAAGCGGGGCGACGGCAACCCATAGCGCTGTTCCAACTTCCCGTGGTGGTGCCAGAGTCGCTGGGGACCGTTGACGTCGTCGACACTCGGGAGCAGTTCCCGATGCAGGCCCTGCACGTGGTAGGTCTCACTGAACCCGTCGCTGATGACCTTCCAGTTCCCTGGTAGCGGCACCGTCACGAGATAGTCACAGTGGTACTCGTCGAGACCGACCCACGAGATGTCCTGCGGCACACCCTCCAAGAAGGTGTCGAGCGGACCAGCGGTGCTCGACGGGTCGACGAAGACCATGGGACCCCAGGTGTCCACCGCGACCGGGAACAGCCCGTACTGCCCCGCCGGCAGCGATCCGAAACCCCGCCGCGAGGGCACCTCGCGCAGCCGACCGGAGAGATCCCACGACCAGCGATGGAAGGGGCAGCGCAACTCGGTCAGCCCAGAGGCCGCCCCCTCGCAGATGGCGCTGCCCCGGTGCCGGCAGACATTCTGGAACGCCCGCAGCACCGCGTCGTCGTCCCGCACGATGACGATTGAGTAGGGACCGCAGCGGTACTCGTAGGCGTCGCCCGGTCGGGCGACATGGTCGGTCGTACACGCCAGCTGCCACACCCGGGGCCACAGCCGCTGCAGCTCCAGGTCGGCGAACGCAGGGTCGACGTAGCGGTACGCCGGAATGGTGACAGGTTGGCGGGCACCACTGGTGATGGTGGCACCGACGGGTGCTTCATCTGTCAGTTCTCGAGCCAGTTTGACCATCTGGCTAACCCAGCGGGAGGGGTTGGCCACCCCTGATGAGTCGCCCGGGCCGGGCATCCGTGTGCTCACCGTCCTCGAAGGTGACCTCACCCGAGCAGATGGTCGCCTTCCACCCGTCGGCGCGTTGGATGAGGCGCCGCGCCCCGGCCGGCAGGTCATGCACCATTTCGGGCAGGCGGAGGTTCAGATGCTCCAGATCGACGAGGTTGAGGTCGGCCTTGAAGCCTGGGGCGAGCACACCCCTGTCCTCGAGTCCGTAGAGGTGCGCCGTATCGCGGGTCATCTTCTTGACGACGAACTCGAGCGGCAGGCCGTCGGCACGGTCCCGGGCCCAATGGGTGAGCATGTAGGTCGGCGCGCTGGCGTCACAGATGACGCCGCAGTGCGCACCGCCGTCGGACAGCCCCAGCGCGGAGTTCGGATGCAGGAGCATCTCCTTCATGTCGTCGAGACTCCCGTGGCTGTACCCGCCCAGGGTGAAGAGCACCAACTCACGACCGTCGTGACGGAGCAGGAGATCGTAGAGCACCTCCTCTTCGGGCCGTCCCTCGCGTCGGGCGATGGCCGCGACACTCATGTCCGGTGTCGGCTCGTAGTCGGGCGGCTCGCCCAGCGGGAACATGTGCGAGGTGCTCTGGCCCCCGATCATCGCCATCAGCGGATCGTCGGGGATGCTCTCGCTGAGGATGGCGCGCCGCACCTCGTCCTTGCGGAGGTGCTGGACCCGCTCGGCCAGCGGCAGATCGGCGATGGCCATGTACGTCGGCCTCTTCGAGAACGGGTGGAAGGTCTGAAAGCCCAGCAGGACGTTGAGCGCCCGGCCCGCCACCTGGGGCCGCAGGTCGGCTCCCTCGGCGTTGGCTTCGGCCGCCAGGCGCAGGATCTCGCGCCACTGGTCCGGTGCGGCGTCCACCTGAAGGAGGGCGAAGCTGATCGGACGCCCGATTGCCGCCGAGAGGCGCCGCATCAGGGCGACCTCGCGTTCGGGCGCCGCCAGGTCCTCCCCCATCGCGCCGGCCGGTGCCAGCTCGAAGACCCCGGCGCCGAGGGACTTGAGCGCCTGCCCGATCCCGAAGATCTCGTCCTCGGCGGCGAACGTACCGGGTACCGGTTCGCCGTCCACGGCGCGGTGAACGATCGTCCGCGAGGTGGAGAATCCCAACGCCCCCGCCGCGATCCCCTCCTTGACGAGCGCGGCCATGGCGGCGATGTCCTCGGGCGTCGCCGGCTCATTGCGCGAGCCCCGCTCACCCATCACATAGGCGCGTACGGCGCCGTGGGGCACCTGAGTCCCGACATCGACCACCCGGCCCATTCCTTCCAGTGCGGTCAGGTACTCGGGGAAGCTCTCCCATCCCCAGGTGATCCCCTCCGTCAGCGCGGTGCCCGGGATGTCCTCGACACCCTCCATCAGCTGGACGAGCCACTCCTGTGAGCCGGGCCGCACCGGCGCGAAGCCGACACCGCAGTTCCCCATCACGATCGTCGTCACGCCGTGCCACGAACTCGGCGTCACCAGCGGGTCCCATGTCACCTGGCCGTCGTAGTGCGTGTGCACGTCGACCACGCCCGGCGTCACGAGGAGCCCGTCCGCGTCGATGGTCCGCTGCGCCGCCGCGCTTTCGAGGTCCCCGACGGCGGTGATGATGCCGTCGTCGACTGCGACGTCCGCCATCCTCGACGCTCCCCCCGTCCCATCGACCACAGTGCCACCGCGGATAACGAGGTCGTGCATTAGTCCCTCCCTCCCTCCCTCCCTCAGGCACGCATACTGCCACGATCTCCTGGTGCACCACAAGGGTTGCAATGTGCAACCATGGGAAGGTGGCCAGACCCTCACCGCAGACCACCCGTGTGGTCGCCCTCGTCGAGATCCTCTCCGCTCGGCCGAACGAGGCACTCACCCTGGCCGACGTCACGAGACGGCTTGGCGTGAACAAGTCCACCTGCTACTCGATGCTGCAGACCTTGACCGAGGTCGGCTGGCTGTTGCGCGACCCCTTTCACAAGACGTACCGGCTGGGCCCCGCGTTGGTGGCCGTGGGGCGGGCGGCATCGTCGGGGTTCCCGGCGCTGGACTTCGTGAGGCCGGCAATGATCGAGCTCAGCCGAGGGGTCGGGTCCCACTGTGTCGCCCTGGCGGTGGCGTCCGAACACGTGACGGTGGTGGACCAGGTGCGCGATGTGCGCGCCGTGGGGGCCCCGATCGGGCACGGGTACATACCGTTGCGTCCCCCCTTTGGCGCGGCAGTCGCCGCCTGGTCCTTGCCCGAGGTGGCCCAGCGGTGGCTGAGCCTCGCCCCACCTGGTACCACGACGCGTTACACAGCCGCACTCGAGGTCGTGCGTCGCCGGGGGTTCGTCGTGGAGCTGGCCGAGCCGTCCTGGACCCCACCGACGCACGGGACCTCCCTATCCGAGGTGGTCGAGCAGCTGGCCCGGCTCCTCCCACCCGACGTCCTCCCGTTGGAGCTCGGTGCCACGCAGTCGTATGCCGTGAGCGCGATCAACGCCGCCGTCGTCGACCCTTCGGGGATGGTCGTCCTCGTCGTGTCGTTGATGGGCTTCCCCGGCCCGCTCACCGGGGCCGAGGTCGAGGCGGCGGGGAGCCGCCTCCAGTCGGCCACCGCCACGGTCACCGCGGCGCTCGCCGGGAATGGCGCCTGAACTGGCCGCGCTCGAGGGCGTGCGGACCCGTCCCAATAGCCGTGTCTATGATCGATCTCCCAGGGGAGAGAACCAGCCCAGGGGGTGCTCAAATGAATGAGCTAGTCGTCCGTGGCGGCACGGTCGTCGACGGGAGCGGGGCGGCCGGCGTGCGGGCCGACATCGGCATCGCCGACGGGCGCATTACCGAACTCGGCCACAACCTGAAGGCCGAACGCGAACTCGACGCGGGCGAGTGCATCGTCGCACCGGGGTTCATCGACATCCATACCCATTACGACGCCCAGGTCTTCTGGGACCCCGCACTCACCCCGTCGTGTTTCCACGGGGTCACGACGGTCGTGGCGGGGAACTGCGGCTTCTCCATCGCACCGACGCACGCCGCGCACCGCGACCTCATCGCCCGCACGCTGGAGAACGTCGAGGACATGGATGTCGCCACCCTGCAGGCGGGCATCCCCTGGGACTTCACGACGTTCCCCGAATACCTGGCGTCGGTCGAGCGCCGGGGTATCGGTCTCAACTTCGCTGCCTACATCGGGCACACCGCGATGCGCCTCTTCGCCATGGGCGCCGACGCTTACGAGCGCACCGCCACTCCTGAGGAGGTCAAAGAGATGCAGCAGGTCCTGGCCGGCGCGATGGCGGCGGGTGCCGCCGGCTTCGCCACGAGCTTCGCCATCCCCCACCGCGGCGTGGACGGCAAGCCGGTCCCGAGCCGCTTCGCCGATCTGCCCGAGTTCGAGGCCATGCTCGACGTGATGCACGAGGCCCGCCGCGGCGTCGTCGCCATCGCGCCGGGGACGCCATGCATGCCCCAGGACATGTACGCGTTGCAGCCACGTGCCGGCGTGCCCTTCACCTGGGGGGCACTCCTGACGTCGCCCACCGGCATGCATCAAAAGACGCTCGAGGGAAACCGCGAAGGCTGGGCCCGGGGCGCCGAAGTGTGGCCGCAGGTGACGCCGCGTCCGCTGAGCTTCCAGTTCACCCTGGACTCGCCCTACCCGCTGGCGGTGAACGAGCACTTTGCCGCCTTACAGAACGCATCGACCGACGAGCGGGCCCGTGCCTACGCCGACCCCGAGTGGCGGGCCATGGTTGTCAAAGCCTGGGAGCAGGGTGTGGCGTTCGGGGTCCGGTGGGACACCTACACCATGGGCGAGAGCACGGCGCACCCGGAACTGGTCGACCGGCGCCTCACCGACCTGGCCGCGGAGTGTGCGAAGTCGCCGTTCGACACCCTGCTCGACCTGGCCCTCGAGGAGCCCGATCTCGCGCTCCGGGTCCGTACCGTCATCGCCAACGACGACGAGGCCGAGGTCGCCAAACTGCTCGTTGAGGAGCACTGCACGATCGGACTCTCTGACGCCGGGGCCCACGCCGGGCAGCTCTGCGACGCGCCGCAGGCCACCGACCTCCTCGGGGGCTGGGTGCGCGACCGCGGGGTCCTCTCGATCGAGCAGGCGGTGCGCAAGTTGTCCGGCCAACAAGCCGATATTTTCTGCTTCACCGATCGGGGCTACCTGCGCCGCGGGGCCTGGGCCGATGTGGCGGTGTTCGACCCGGCCACCGTGGCACCCGGCCCCACCCGCCGGGTGCGCGACTTCCCGGCAGATGCCGAACGCCTCACCGCCGATCAGCCGGTAGGCATGCGCCACATTCTGGTGAACGGCACACCCATGCAGATCGACGGGGAACGAACCGGCGCCACCGGGGCCGGTCAGCTCGTGAAGCCCGGCCAAAGAGAATGAGCATCCGCACCGAAGACGCCGTCATTATTGAGGTGGCGATCAACGGAGCCAACCAGAGCGCACCGCGCCTTCCCGAGGAGGTTTCAGCATGCGCTACGGCATGTTTCGACAACGGCGCGGCGATCGTGCACAACCACATCGACTTCTTCGGCGCGGGTGAGGCCGCGGCGGCCCGGTACCTCGAGGGCTGGCAGCCGGTGCTGGCCGCGCAGCCCGATGCCCTGCTCTACCCGACGATCAACGGGATCGGTGCGGTCGAGGAGCGCTACTCGCACATCGCGGCGCTGGCACGGTCGGGTGCGTTGCGCATCGGCGTCAGCGATCCCGGTTCGGTCAACCTCGGACCGCGCTTCGCCTACGTGAACTCGGGAAGCGATGTCGACTACCAGCTCGGTCTGTGCGAGGAGTTCGGACTGGTGCCGACGCTCGCCATCTTCGAGCCGGGATTCCTGCGTGCGGCGCTGTCGTACTGGCGGGCCGGCCGGCTCCCCGAGGGCACCATGATCCGCTTCTATTTCGGTGGCTCCTTGCCGGAGGCCGACGGGGGCTTCTGGTTCGGGCTGCCACCGACGCGGGCGTCACTTGACGCCTACCTCGCCATGCTCGACGGCTGTTCTCTGCCATGGTCGGTCTCGGTGCTGGGCGGCGATCTCTTTGCCTCTGAGCTCCCCCAGCTCGCGCTGGAGCGGGGTGGGCACCTCCGCGTGGGGTTGGAGGACTACGCGGGTGAGCCCGCGACGAACGAGGATCTGGTCACCGCGGCGGTGGCACTGGCCGAGAAGGCCGGACGCAAGCCGGCGTCGTGCGCCGAGACAGCCGAGATGCTCGGCCTGAAAGGAGTGGCACAATGACAACCACGCGGGTGATCTCATCCGACTCGCACGTCAACGTGCAACACGAGGACGTGAAGGCGCATCTGCCCAAGAGGCTCCACGACGAATACGACGCCGCGCTGCTCGAGGCTTACCGCACCATGCTCGGTGGGAACGCGGCGAAGGCCAACGCGGCCGGAGCCGAGATCCGGCATCCTTCGTGGGGGCGGCCCGGATATTCCGACCCTGTGGAGCGCCTGCGCGACATGGACATCGACGGTGTCGACATTGAGGTCCTCTACTGCGAGGTCAGTGCGTACCGCTACCTCTACCTCCTCGAGACGGGTGCGGCCGAGGCAACCAGTGCGTTCAACGACACATTGCACGATTTCGCGTCCGCCGATCCCAGCCGGCTGGTGGTCTCCTACCAGGTGCCCATCCACGACATGGATCTCGCCATCGCCGAAATAGAGCGCGTGGCCTCACTCGGGGGGAAATCGCTGCAGTTGCCCGTGTTCCCCTCGGAATTGGGCCAGGTCGACTATTTCGATCAGCGCTACGACCGCCTATGGGCCACCATCGCAGAGACCGGGCTGCCGGTGTGCTGCCACATCGGGCTCAACACGGCACTCAACAACCTGGCCGATCGCGACCCCACGCCGCGCCTGGCCTGGACGCTGTCGTGCATGCCGCCTTCGGCCTGTGAGGCACTCGGCATGTGGCTGCTCACCGGCATCTTCATGCGGCACCCAGAACTGAAGATCGTGTTCGTAGAGCCGGGCCTGGGATGGGTGGCATGGTACCTGTCGTTCCTCGATGACATGGTCCTGCGGCAGGACTACAAATTCCCCGTCCTCGGCGAGGAGCTACCCAGCTACTACTACAACCGCAACATGGCGATGACGTTCATCGACGAGACCGACCCGGTACGCCACCTCCGCCATGTGCTCGGCGCTGAGAACCTCATGTGGTCGAGCGACTACCCGCACCCGGTGTCGACCTGGCCGAAGTCACTCTCGGTGATCGACGAGCTGTTCGACGGTGTTCCCGAGAACGAGCGCGACCTGATGGTCGAGCACAACGCGGCGCGCATCTGGAACCTCTAACTCCGTCGGGCCCGCCGGGCGGCGCTGCGTCGGTGTCAGCCGGCTTCCTGGCGGAAGCGGGTCGTGCGATGGACGAGGTCGGTGTCGACCTTGGGATTGACGTACTTCCCCATGAGCTCAAATGGTCTTGAGCGTCCGCTCCTTGAGCTGGCCCAACGAGACGCTGTGGGGTACCAGAACCGGTTGCCTGCTACGCGGATCTAACGAGAACACCAACAGACTCTTGCGCCAATACATGCCCAAGAGCACCGACCTCTCACGACACAGTGCTGCCGATCTGGCCCGATTTCAGCGAAGCCTCAACGGACGTCCTCGCAAGACATCATCTGGTCTCAGAGGGTCGGGATACCGTCGCGCTTCGGTCGTAGCGCTCCGATTGCCGGCGTG
>CAYWDQ010000103.1:0-10931 GCA_964457065.1 uncultured Acidimicrobiaceae bacterium
GCGTCGGCCACCTCGCTGCTCGGGTCCTCGCCCGCCATGCCGACCCCGTAGTCGGCCACCAGCACCTTGGCCCCCTCGGCGGCGGCGGCCAGCGCCACCGCCCGCCCGATCCCGCCGCCGCCGCCGGTGACGGCGACGACCTTGCCTCCGAGGAACCCTGCCATCGTCGAATCTCCTGATTCTCTCGGTCCGGCCGGCCGGCCAGACTCGCAAATTGCCGTGAGGTAGAACACGTTCTAGCCTGCGGGCCGCGGGGACCGCACATCTGCCCCGCACCCGCGAGCCCCAAGGAGAACTGCTGATGGGCGACTTCGGCTTCTGGGCGATGGCCCAGGAGGACCCCGACTACCTGGCGCTCGTCACGCCCGAGGGCGACGAGGTCACGGCGGGTGAGCTCCTGGGCCACGCCAACCAGTTGGTGCACGCGTTGCGGGCGCAGGGGTTCGGCACGGGCGACGTCGTGGCCACGCTGCTGCCGAACTGCGCCGAGATGCTCGAGGTCTACCTGGCCGCGCTGCAGGCGGGCTGGTACCTGGTGCCCATCAATCACCACCTGGTGGCGCCGGAGGTGGCGTACATCCTGAAGGACTCGGGTGCCAAGGCGTTCATCGCCCACGAGCGCTTCGCCGACGTCGCCCTCGCCGCGGCAGACGAGGTGGGCCTGGACGAGACCGGTCGGCTGTCCGTGGGCGACGTGCCCGGGTTCGCCTCCTACGCCGGAGCGCGCGACGCCCAGCCGGCGACGCTCCCCGAGGACCGCACGATCGGCGACGTCATGAACTACACGTCCGGGACGACCGGGAACCCCAAGGGGATCTACCGCAAGCTCCTCGGCGTCACCCCGGAGCAGGCGGCCCTCGGCCTCTCGGGCCTCCTCTTCCTGTTCGGGATCCAGCCCCGGGACGACAACGTGCACATCATCGGCTCACCGCTGTACCACACGGCGGTGCTCCGGTTCGGCAGCGCCTCCCTGCACCTCGGCCACACGGTCGTGCTGATGGACAAGTGGCTGCCCGAGGACATGCTCCGGCTCATTGAGGAGCGGCGGGTGACCACGTCGCACATGGTGCCCACCCAGTTCCACCGCCTGCTGGCGCTGCCCGACGATGTGCGGGGCAAGTACGACGTGACGTCCCTGCGCCACATGATCCACGCCGCGGCGCCGTGTCCCGTTGACGTCAAGCACCGAATGATCGCCTGGTGGGGCAACGCGGTCGACGAGTACTACGCGGCGAGCGAGGGCGGGGGCACGCTGGTCGGCGCGGAGGAATGGCTGCTCAAGCCGGGCACGGTCGGGAAGCCGTGGCCGATCAGCGAGATCGCCGTCTTCGACGACGAAGGCAACAGGATCTCCGAGCCCAACGTCATCGGCACCGTGTACATGGCCATGCAGTCGGCCGACTTCGAGTACCACGGCGACAAGGAGAAGACCCAGAAGAACCGCATCGGCCCCTTCTTCACCGTGGGCGACGTGGGCCTGATCGACGAGGACGGCTACCTCTTCCTGCGGGACCGCAAGATCGACATGATCATTTCGGGCGGTGCGAACATCTACCCGGCCGAGATCGAGAGTGTCCTTCTCTCGCATCCGAAGGTGGGCGACGCCGCCGTCTTCGGCATCCCGAACGAGGACTGGGGCGAGGAGGTCAAGGCGGTGATCGAGCCCGCCGAGGGCGTCGAGGCGGACGACGACCTGGCCCGGGAGATCCTGGCCTACTGCGCCGACAAGCTGGCCCGGTTCAAGACCCCGAAGTCCATCGACTTCACCGACGAGATGCCGCGGGACCCCAATGGGAAGCTGTACAAGCGCAAGCTGCGCGACCCCTATTGGCAAGGGGTGCAGCGGGCGCTCTGAGCCCGCCGACGACCGGGCAGGATCTGGGTCGGCACACGGCCCTCGATGCCTACCATTGGCCCATGACGCGCCGGGAAGGCCTGGGTCTCGACCAGGAGTACCTGCGGGAGCATCAGTACAGGGACCCGACGAACCTCAACGCGAGGATCGCCCTGCACGCCAAGTACTCCAGGGCGGACGAGCCCTGGTACCTGTGGCTGGCCGGTCGCATCGAGTGGCCAGAGGAAGGCCATGTGCTCGAGGTCGGCTGCGGGTCCGGTGCGCTGTGGGTCAACATCGCGCCCCTGCTCCCCGACCTCCGGCTCACGCTGACCGACCTGTCCCCCGGCATGGTGGAGGCGGCTACGGCCGCCGTGGCCGCGCTCGACGGCATCGAGCTCGCCGACGCCCGCACGTGCGACGTGCAGGAGCTGCCGTTCGCGGACGGGGTGTTCGACGTCGTGGTGGCGAACCACATGCTCTACCACGTCCCCGATCCGGCGCGGGCCGCCGCGGAAGTCGCCCGCGTGCTGCGGCCCGACGGTGTGCTCATGGCGGCGACCAACGGGCCCCGACATCTCGATGCCGTGGCCGACCTGTCGCGTCAGGTGCTGGGCTGGTCGTCGCTGGACTTCGTGGACCGCCGGTTCGGCAGTACGAACGGCGCGTCGGTCCTCGGCACCGCCTTCCGTTCCGTCGCGTGGCAGCACCACCCCGCCACGATGGTCTGCACCGATCCCGACGATGTGTTCGCCTTCATCGCGTCCTCGGCGGCGGGCCAGGAGGCGTCACCCGAGCAGCGCCGGGCGCTGCAAGGCGCCATTGCGGAGCGCTTTCGCGATGGCGGAGGCGTTCTTTCTGTGACGACCGAATCGGGCTGCTTCCAGGCCCGGGAGCCTCTCGGCGTTCAGGTGGCGGGGTAGCCGGCCGAGTCCTCGGGCTCCATGATCGTCTCGGGCTCGCGGCGCTTCCACAGCGTCGCGTTGGTCGCAATGGAGGCGGTGAGCAGCCGACCGGCGAAGTAGGTCCAGAGCAGCAGCGCCAGGGAGATCCCGATGGCGCCGTAGAGGGACGACTTGCGCGTCACCTCGTGCGCCACGTAGGTGAGCGTGAGGAGGTGCAGCACCCCCACGCCGAGGCCGACGATCACGGCGCCGGGCAGGAGCCCCCACCATTCGCAGTCCTCGCGCGGCATCCACCACGACGCCAGGTACCAGGCGGCGCCAGACGCGACCACGGTCAGGAGCAGAGCGACCAGCCGCATCCCGATCGATTGCGACCCGAGCCAGGCGACGAGGTCGGCGAGGCCGAAGAGCACGGTGACGATCCCCACCAGGACCAACGGGGACCACAGGGACGGGCTCCGGGAGGGCCGGACCCCCCAGATCAGGCGGTGCACGACCCAGAGCACCCTGATCAGCGAGCGGGCCGTGAAGGCGACCGCGACGCCTCCGAGCACCAGCGCGACCAGCCGGTTGGCCAGAGACAAGGTGCTCGTGCTGGTGATCGCGCTGGCGAGGAGGCCGCTGATGCCGGCCGACCGGGCGGCATCCTTCGGGTTCTGGCTGGCGGCCGTCGACACCAGACCGAAGCCGGTGACCATGACGAAGGTATAGGGGACGAGGAACATGAAGAACCGGAAGGCCACCGCCGCCGCCAGCACGCCTCCCCCGCTCTGCGCGTCGTGCTCGACCGTTTTGAACGCGGTGTCGATGGACGCCGAGTCGGCCCGCCGAGCCTCGATCACCGCCCGGGTGTGGTGCGCGGTGCTGCGGAGGCGCTCCAACCGGGTGGCAGTCACTGGGGGCGGGGGCACGCCCTTCACCGCCGACGACGCTGCAGCGTCCTCCTCATCGCCACCCGTGGGCATGTCGCATCTTGACCGAACGGCGGTGGGGCCGTTGACACCCCCCCTGAGTCGGGGCTGATGTCCCTCAGGGAACGAGGACGGTGCGGCAGCCGGGAACCTCCGGGGCTTCCCAGGTGGCTTCGACGTCGGCCAGCGGCACCGTGCGGACGTCGATGTCGATAGTGCCGCCCGCGATCTCCTCGACCAGCGAGGGCAGCTCGGCCAGGTAGGCCTGCGTCGACACCGCGCCCTGTCCGTTGCCCTGGAGCCTGAGGTTGGCCGAACGCAGGGCCACCGACGGAAGCTCGATGGTCGGGCCGGCCATCGCGCCGATCTGGACCCAGTCCATGGCCCGGGTGCGGTCGGATCGGGCGCCGAGAAGGGCCATGATGGCGATGGTCGCCGGTTCACCCCAGAGATAGTCGAGCACGATGTCGACCTCGGCGGCCGCACTCGCCAGGCGCTCGCCCGTGACCACCGGATCGTCGGCGAGAGCGACGGTTTCGTCGACGCCGATCGCCGGCAGCGCCGCGAGGCGCTCTCGATCACGGCCGGCGCCGACGACGCGGCCGGCGCCGAGGTGCTTGGCCACCTGGACCGCCATCGAACCGGCACTCCCCGTGGCCCCGAGCACCAGCACCGATTGTCCGGACCGGAGGGGAACCCGGCGACGGAGGGCGGCCCACGCCGCCATGGCGGGGTTCATGACGGCGGCGACTTTGGTCACGTCGACAGTGCCCGGCAACGGGATGGTCCGTCGGAGGTCCACCACGGCCTGGTCCGCCATCGAGCCCCAGGTGTCGTCGGGGGCGACGAAGTAGACCACCTGACCGTCCTCCAGCCGGCCCACTCCGTCGATGCCCGGGATCATCGGCAGGGTCCCGGTGCTCGTGTAGTGCCGGCCCGAGGCGCCCGTGCGCACGCGGGGGTGCAGCCCCACCGCCAACACGTCCACGAGCGCCTCGTTTGTTCCGGCGGGTACCGGGGTGTCGAAGTCCTCGTAGTGGGGAGGGCGATCGAAGGATCGGACCACGGCGGCGCGCATGCTCATTCGGGGTGCCTTCTGTCCGGTGCGCGCACCAGCGAGTAGTCGGGAACACCGATGCCGCCGCTCGGCCGGCTCACGCCCGCCCAGATGCGGAGCAAGGTCGACTTTCCGGAGCCGTTCCCACCGACGATCACCGTTGTCGACCCCGGACGGAGCTGCCCCTCCTCGATCCCCGACAGGGAGCCGCCCACACCAACCATTGGGCCCAAGTCTGCCTCCCGCAGCCGCGACGTTCCGGGAGTCGAGCCGAGCGGTCGTGCCGAGGCGAATATTGAGGATCGTTCGGCCCGAACGTTAGGGTCCAGGCCATGAACTACTGGGTCACGTACCCGCTGACGACGCATCCGTACAACCCGGAATTCGTCACCAAGGCGGGCCTCACGCGTTTCTGCAAGGCGGCCGAGGCAGCGGGCATCGCCGGCATCGGGTTCACGGATCACCCGGCACCCACGGAGCGATGGCTGAAGGCCGGCGGGCACGATGCTCTCGATCCCTTCGCCGCGCTCTCGTTCTGTGCCGCGGTGACCGACACCCTGCGCCTCATCCCCAACATCCTGGTGCTGCCCTACCGCAACCCGTTCCTGGTGGCCAAATCGGTGGCGACCATTGACGCGCTCTCCGGGGGCAGGTTCACGCTCTCCGTCGCCACCGGGTACCTACGCGGCGAGTACCAGGCGCTGGGCGTCGACTTCGATCAGCGCAACGCACGCTTCGACGAGGCGATCGAGGTCATCCTGGGCGTCTGGAGCGAGGACGACTTCGCCTACGAGGGGTCGACGTTCACCGCCAGGGGTCAGACCGCCAACCCCAAGCCCCACCGGCATCCGCCGATCTGGATCGGGGGGAACAGCCGCCAGTCGCGCCGCAGGGTCGCTCGCTACGGCAGCGGCTGGAACCCCTTCCCCGCCCCGAGGGTCCTGTCGCAGACGACCAAGACGCCACCCCTCGAGACGGTGGACGACCTTCGCCTGATGCTCGATGAGCTGTGGCAGTTCGTCGACGAGGCGGGCCGGGATCGGACCGGGATCGACGTGTCGTTCGGCACCGGCGCCGGCGGCGATCCGGGGAGCGACCGCTTCAACGCCGACGCCCAACTGGCCGCGGTGGACGAGTTGGCCGGGCTCGGGGTCACGTGGTGCGGCGTCGGCACGCCGGGCGACTCACTCGATCACGCCGTCGAGGCGCTCGAGCGCTTCGGTGCCTCGGTGATCCGACCGGGTCAGTGACGCTTGCGCCTGTCGTGCCGTGACTGCGCCCGCTGCGCCTTGCGGTTCCGCCGGGCCGAACTGCTCGTCGCCGAGCGGTTGGCCGAGCTCGTGTGATGCACCGGCTCCTCCTCGTAGGCCATGGTGCGCCGACGCTTCGTCACCATGGAGACGAACGCGGCGATGAGGACGACGGCGAGCAGGCTGAAGATCAGGACGTAGAACATCGGCTCATTAGAGCACGAACGCTCAGGGCGCACCCGGAGGGGAGAGGCTCTCCACGCCGTCGGCCATCATCCGCCGCCACGCCCGATCGACGATCGGGGCGCCGGCGCCGCCGTCGGAGTTGCCCGTCACGATGTCGAGCATCTGGCCCGGCATGACCTCAATGAAGATCCCGTCGGCCTCCGCCGTGAGCTCCCCCTCGTGGTAGATCCCGCCCCAGGTGTAGATCTTGCGACCCTCGCGGCCGGTGTACCGCGCCAAGAGGTCGAGCTCGGTCAGCAGCGGTGTCGGCCGGTTGTAGCGCACCTTCAGCGTGCCCGTCATGCCGGCCTGCCCCACGGTGATGTTGGCCAGCCCGAGCAGCTCGTCGAAGAGCTCGGCGATGGCGCCGCCGTGCACGCAGGTCGGCGGGCCCTCGTACTGGAACCCGAAGGTGACCCTGCCCCTGACTTCGCGCCGGCCGCTCTCGCCCACCACGGCCCACACGTCGACCGGCGGCGCGACCGGGTTGGCGAAGCCGACCATCGGGCTGGTGGGGAAGTGGTCCTGCGGGTTCCCGATCGGGCCCGGTTGGGGTCGGGACCGCTTCTCGCCCGGCGCCGCGGACTCCAGGCGGTCGGCCAGCGCCGCCAGCTCCCCTGCGGCATCGGCGAGGTCGCCGTCGTTGATCGGCTGGCCGACGACAACCGAGCTGATGCGGCGCATGGCCGCCGCCAGGCGGTTCAGCGTCTCGTCGCCCGTCGATGCGGCGGGGCCATCGACCCCCGGGAACCCTTCCCCGGGGCCGATGCCGGCCGCGACGTTGCTCACGTACGCGTGTACTTCGGCGGGCGCTTCTCGGCGAAAGCCTTCTGCCCCTCGGTGGCGTCGTTCGAGGAGAACACGGGCCAGCCGATCTCGAGCTCGCGAGCAAGGCCGTCGACCTCGGACATGCCCTCGGTCTCGCGCACGCTCCGCTTGATCGCCTCCACCGCCAACGGCCCGTTCGCCCCGATGACGGCGGCGATCTCGAGCGCCCTCTCCAACGCGTTGCCGTCGGGCACGACGTGGCCGATCAGGCCGATGCGCAGGGCCTCGGCCGCGGGCACCTCGCGGGCCGTGAGGAGGAGCTCCATGGCCAGCGTGTAGGGGATCTGCCGGCGCAGCCGCACCGTCGATCCGCCGAGGGGGAACAGCCCGCGCTTGGCCTCGAAGACGCCGAAGACGGCGCTCTCCCCCGCCACCCGGATGTCGGTGGCCTGCAGGATCTCGGTCCCGCCGGCCACGGCCCAGCCCTCCACCGCGGCGATCAGGGGTTTGCGCAGGTCGTAGTGCCGCAGGAGCGCCTTCCAGTGCAGGTCGGGGTCCTCGGCCATGCGGTGCTGGTACTTCTCCGCGTCGCTGCCGCCCATGGCCTTGAGGTCCATGCCGGCACAGAACGTCCCGCCGGCGCCGGTGAGGATGGCGCAGCGGATGTCGTCGTTGCCGTCGATCTCCTCCCAGGCGTCCTTCATGCCGACGAGCATGGGAAGGCTCAATGCGTTCTTCGCCGCGGGACGGTTCATCGTCACGATGGCCGTCGCGCCGTCGCGCTCGTACGTCAGGTGCTCGGTCGAAACCACGGTCCCCTCCAGAGGTAGGCGCCGGTATCAGTACGGATGTAGCTAGAGCCGCTCGATGATGGTGCCGGTCGCCAGCGCGCCGCCGCAGCACATCGACACGAGGCCGTAGGTGGCGTCGCGCCGCTCGAGCTCGTGCAGGATCGTCGTGATGAGCCGGCTCCCCGTCGCGCCGACCGGGTGGCCGATGGCGATGGCGCCGCCGTTGACGTTGACCTTGTCCATGTCGGCGTCATGCTCCTTGGCCCAGCTCATCACGACCGATGCGAAGGCCTCGTTGACCTCGAACAGGTCGATGTCCTTCATCGTCATGCCGGCCTTGGCCAGCACCTTGGTCGTCGCCGCGATGGGGCCGTCGAGGTGGTAGTAGGGATCGGATCCCACGAGCACCTGGGCCACCACCCGGGCCCGGGGCTTGAAGCCCTCGGCCTTGGCGCGGTCCTCGGACATCCACAGCACGGCGGCCGCGCCGTCGGAGATCTGCGAGGAGTTGCCCGCGGTGTGCATGCCGTCGGGCAGCACCGGCTTGAGCTTGGCCAGGCCCTCGGCCGTCGTGTCGCGCGGCCCCTGGTCCTTGCTGACGACGATCTTCTCGCCCGCATGCTCGCCCCAGGGGCCTTCTTCGCCGACGATGGGCGCCTCGACCGAGACGATCTCGCGGGCGAAGCGGTCCTCGGCCACCGCCACCGCCGCCTTCTTCTGCGACTCGAGGCCGAGCCAGTCGACGTCGGCGCGCGTGATGCCGTACTTGGTGGCGATGCGCTCCGCCGCAGTGAATTGGTCGGGCATGTCGTAGGGCAGGTCGGCCGGGATGGCCCGCCCGACCTTGGCGGCCGCGTTGGCGCCCAGCGGCACCCGGCTCATCGCCTCGACGCCGCAGCCGATCGCCGTGTCGACGGCCCCCGCCGCGATCAGGTTGTTCACGAAGTGGTTGGCCTGCTGCGAGGACCCGCACTGGCAGTCGACCGTGGTCGCCGCCACCTCGTAGGGCATGCCGCTCAGCAACCACGCGGTCCGGGTCACGTTGAATCCCTGCTCGCCGGCCTGGGTGACGCACCCGCCGACCACCTGCTCGACCGACGCCGGGTCGATGCCCGCCCGCTTGACGACCTCCACCTGCACCGCGCCGAGGATGTCCGGCGCGCGGAGGCCCGAGAGCCACCCGTTCCGCTTCCCGATCGGGGTGCGGACCGCCTCGATGATTACCGGCTGCGCCATGACGGACACTCCTTCTGCTACGACTCCCGGCCCGCGGCCGGCTGCCCTCGTTGGGCGAAATTTAGAACCTGTTCTAACTTTATCACCGGCCCCTCCGGGCCCGCCCCGAGAAGTCTGCCCGGGCCTGGACGCCGGGCGCCAACGCCGTCCCGCCGGGTTAGGAGTAGCGCTTCAGCAGTTCCCGGGCGATGACGACCTTCTGCACCTGGTTGGTGCCCTCGTAAATCTGCGTCACCTTGGCATCGCGCAGGAAGCGCTCGACGGGGAAGTCCTTGGTGTAGCCGTAGCCTCCGAGGAGCTGCACGGCGTCGATCGTGATCGACATGGAGGCGTCGGAGGCGAACGCCTTGGCCATGGCGCCGAAGCTCGTGAGCTCGCCACCCGGGTCGTCGTCGACCATGGCGCAGGCGCGGTAGACGAGGGCGCGGGCAGCTTCGTTGCGCATCGCCATGTCGGCCAGCATGAAGCGCAGCCCCTGCAGGTCGGCGATCGGGCCGCCGAAGGCGTGCCGCTGCTTCATGTAGGCGGCCGCGCAGTCGATGGCTCCCTGCCCGATGCCGACCGCCTGCGCGCCGATGGTGGGCCGGCTCCGGTCCAGCGTGTGCATGGCCACGGTGAACCCCTGACCCTCCTCGCCGATGCGGTGCGACGCCGGGACGCGCACCTCGTCGAGGACCACCTCGCCCGTCGGACTGCCCCGCATGCCGAGCTTGTCCTCGTGCTTGGCGATGCGGATCCCCCACTCCTTCTCCACCAGAAAGCACGAGATGCCGCGCCCGCCGGCGTCGGGATCCGTCTTGGCGAAGACGATGTAGACGTCGGAGATCCCGGCATTGGTGATCCAGTACTTCGAGCCGGTGAGGACGTAGTCGTCCCCGTCGCGCACCGCCCGGGTGCGCATTGCGGCGACGTCGCTCCCGGCGTCGGCCTCCGACAGGCAGTAGCTGGCCTGGATCTCCCCCGTGGCCACCCGAGGCATGTACTCCCGTTTGAGCTCCTCGCTGCCCCAGTTCATGACCGGGAGCATCCCGAGCTTGGAGATCAGGATGGTCAGCGACGTCGACGCGCAGACGCGCGACAGCTCCTCGACGGCGATGGCCTGGGTGACCATGTCCGCACCCGCGCCACCGTAGGCTTCGGGGATGCCGAGCGCCGGCAGCTCCATCTCCCTGCAGGCCTCGAACGACTTCCACGGGAACTCGGCGTTGCGGTCGACCTCGGCCGCATGGGGCGCGACCTTCTCCTCGCAGAACGCACGGAGGGTCTCGCGGAAGTCGCGTTGGACGTCGGTCAGGGCGAAGGTCACGCGCCCATTCTCGCAGAGCGGACCCGACGGCCGCGCGCCGAGTGCGCAGGGTGGTCAGTACCGGGACAGGTGGCGGATCAAGAGATCGGAGAGCTCGACGGGCGCCATCTCGGGGATCCAGTGCGACACGTTCTCGAGGACCTCGAATGTGTAGGGGCCACGCACGCACCCGGCCGTGTCCTCCGCCGCCGTCCGCGCGAACGCCCCGTCGCCCGTGGACCACACGTAGAGCGTCGGGACCGTCACCGGCTCCAGGCCCGCCGGCGCGGCGGCGTCCATCGCCCGGTACCAATTGAGCGCGGCGGTCATGGCGCCCGGCTCGGTCAACGCCGCCACGTACACCCGGGAATCCTCGTCGTCGAGGCCCGTCTCGGCCAACAGAGTGGCCAGGCCGCTGCCCGAGCCGTCGGGACCGAGCAGCAGCCGCTCGGGGACCTCGGGTGGCGCGAACGACGCCATCGCCTCGCCGTGGGCCGCCTGCGCCGCGTCGCCCCCGAGCAGTGCGCGCTGCAGGGCCAGTGGGTGCGGCGTCGACACGACGCTCAGCGAGCGCAGCCGCGCGGGATGGCGCGACGCCACGAGCCAGGCGATCATGCCGCCCCAGTCGTGTCCCACGAGGTCGAAGGTCTCCATCTCCATGGAGTCGGC
>CAYWDQ010000104.1:0-10781 GCA_964457065.1 uncultured Acidimicrobiaceae bacterium
TCTCGACGTCGGGCCACCACTCCTTGCGCCACCACGAGACGTTGATGCGGTCGACCAGCCCGCCGTAGCGCCGACCGACTTCGCCGGCCAGGTCGCCCGGAAGACAGACGATGGTGAGCGTGTCGAGCACCTCGTCGTCGACGAGGTCGGCCATGTCCGCCCAGCGCTCCTGCTTCGAGCAGGCGTAGAGCTCGCTCTGCAGGTCGCCCCAGCCGTGGAGGTCCAGCACGGGCCGGTAGGCGGGGGTGGAGGCGTAGTAGCCGACCTGGCGTCGCATGGCATCACGGGCCTTCGACAGCTTCGACTGGTCCTCCACGACGGCGATGAAGCCGGGGCACGTGACCTCGAACGCCTCCCTCGAGCGTCCCGACTTCGCCAGGCCGCGGTCGAGCGCGGGCACGATCACCTCGCGCAGGTACCGGGCCGAGCAGATGCCGTGCGTGATGACGCCGTCGGCCACCTCGCCCGCCACCTCGTTCATACGGGGGCCCACGGCGGCGAGGAAGACCCGGGGAGGCCCGAACGCGTGCGGCGCCGGCGCGAAGACCGGCGTCATGAGGGTGTGGGTGTAGAACTCGCCCTCGAAGCCGGGGGGCGCGCCCTCGTTCCACGATGCCCAGATGGAGCGTAGGGCGAGCACGTACTCACGCATCCGTGCCGCCGGATGCGACCACGTCATGGAGAACCGCTTCTCGATGTGCCGTCGCACCTGCGAACCCAACCCCAAGACGACGCGCCCGCCCGAGTACTCCTGCAGTTGGTTGGTCGTATACGCCAGGCTCATCGGGTTGCGGGCGAAGGCGATGGCCACGCCGGTCCCGAGCAGCACCGACGTCGAGTGCTCGGCCGCCAGCGTCAGCGACAGGAACGGGTCGTTCGTCGTCTCGGCGGCCCACAGGCAGTCGAGGCCCGCCGCCTCGGCGGCGCGCACCCGGTCGGCCACCCGGGGTAGCTCCGACCCCAGCCCCGAGTCGATCTTCACGACGCCGTCCGCCGCCGTATCGGAGCCGGCGTCGGCGCCGGTCCCTTGACCGCCGGCGCGTCCACCGACAGCGACAGCGGGATCCCGACCTGCACGAACCGACCTGCCGCCGGGTGCCGGTACTGGCGCAGGAGGCCCCGAGCCACCACCTGGGGGTCGTCGGGCACGGCGGAGTGGTGCAGGCTCGCAGCCGCAGGGACTCCCGAGTCTCCTAACCGAACCAGCACCTCCTCCACCGTCATGGTCCCGACCGCCGCCGCCACGTCGTCGGCGCCTACGACCGGCGACGCGCCCAGACCTACCGCCGAACCCAACCGCGCCACGTCCGACGACGTCACGCAGCACACCACGACCCACCCGTCCTTGGCCCGATACAGGCGCCGTCCCACCGAAGGACCACGCAGCTCGGGCGCACCGACCTGGTCGACCACCGCGCCACCGCCACCGTCCGCGTCCACCGCCAGCCGGGCCACGTCCGCCGCTTGATACAACGTCGCCGTCACCGCCAGCGACGCCTCCACCGTCGTCACCGCCGCTCCACGCGCCCGCCCCAGCAGGGCGCACACGATCCCGGCCGCCAGCAGCAACCCCGTCCCGTAGTCGTTGACCACCACGTTGCCCGCCACCGGGACCCCACCGCCGCCCTGGGTCATCTCCATCCCCGTTGCCGCCTGCACCACGTAGTCGAACGAGGGCCGGGCGGCCAGGGGCCCGACCGAGCCGAAGCCCTTGGCCCGGGCGTAGACCAGCGCCGGGTTGACCGCACGCAGCGCGGCCTCGTCGAGCCCGAGCCGCTCCCACACGCCGGCCACGGCGTTCTCGACCACGACGTCGGACGCGGCCACGAGGTCCAACAGCCGGGCCCGGTCACTCGGCGCCTTGAGGTCGAGCACCAGCCCTCGCTTGGACCGGTTGCCGTCGACGTAGATGTTGGGCAGCACCGGCATCATCTGGAAGCCGCCCTCGCCTCCCGGCGGCTCCACCTTCACCACGTCGGCTCCGAGCTCGGCCAACAGGCGCGCCGCCAGAGGGCCGGCCCAGAAGCTGGAGAGGTCGACGATGCGGTGCCCACCGAGCGCGCCCTGCTCACCTCCGTGCCGGCGGCCGGGCCTCCGCTCGCCGGGCTCGGCCCCGATCCGCACGGGCGGCCCCAGCAACGGCACCCGGCCCAGCACGGGGTCGTCCGACTCGACCACCAGGTCGCAGGCCCGGGCCTGCTCGCTGTCCAACCACTCGGCCAGCGTGTTGCACTTGGCCACGGCGGCAGGGCGCTCGAGCAGGGCGGCCTCCCACTCGTCCGCTGTCTTGGACGCGAAGGCCGCCGTGACCTCGGCCAGCTTGGCCCGGTTCCACTCCTTGTCCGAGAGCCTGGAGAGTCCCTCGGGCGTGGCGTAGTCGAGCCCGCCGTCGTCGATCTCGAGCAGTCGGCACAGCTCGCGCCAGCGCTCGGTGCCGCTCAGGTTCACCATGACGGAGCGGCCGTCGGCCGTCTCGTAGGGACGCAGGATGACGGAGTTCTTCTGACGCGAGACGCGGGGCCGATGGCCCGGCCGGTGGAAGATGGGCGCCGCGTTGAGGAACAGCAGCCCGTCGAGCAGCGAGGTCTCGACGTGCTGGCCGTAGCCGGTCGACTCGCGCTTGACGAGAGCGGCGCCGGCGCCGAGCACGGCCAGCAAGGCGGCGGCCACGCTGCCCACCGGGAAAGGCTGCCAAATGGCGTCGTCGCCGGTGAACAGGCCCTGCTGTATGCCGGCCCGGGCCTGCACCAGCGGCTCCCAGCCCGGCTCGTCGCGTGACGGCCCGCTGCTGCCCCATCCACTGATCGAGCAGGTGACCAACCGCGGCCGCCCTCGCCGCAACCCGTCGTCGAAGAGGTGACGCTGCAGGGACCCGGGCCGGAGGTTCTCGATCAGCAGATCCGCCCGATCCAGCAACGCACCCAGCTCGCGGCGACCGTCTTCCGTCGTGAGGTCGAGCTCTACCGTGCGCTTGCCCCGGTTCCAGGCGGCGAAGGCGGGCGGGTCGCCCCGCATCGGGTCGCCCCCGGGCCGCTCCACCTTGACCACTTCGGCACCGAGGTCGGCGAAGATGGTCGCCGCCAGGGGTGCGGCCACGTATTGGCCCACCTCGACCACGCGCAGGCCCCGCAACACGCCCTGCTGCGACGGTTCAGTGGGCACCGGTGGTCGCCCGTCCCGGCATGAGGTCTCCCTCTTCGTCGCGCGGCAGGCCGAGCAGCCGCTCGGCGATGACGTTGCGCACGATCTCGTTGGTGCCGCCCCCGATGGAGGCGGATTGCGAGCTGAGCAGCTGGTCGGACCAGCGACCGCCCTCGGGGTCGGTCCCGAGCCAGGCGGTGGCGTGCATCCCCGCCACGTCGACCGCGACGAGCGCCGACTCCTGCACCAGTTGCGCCATGGCCAGCTTGAGCACCGACGCGGCGGCGCCGTCACCGGCGCGGGCCTTGGTTTGCAGGTAGCCGGAGAGGTGCCGGAGCACCATCTGGCGGATGCGCAGTTGGACCAGTTGGTCACGCAGCACGGGACGGTCGGAGAGGTCTCGCCGCTTCGCCTCGGCCGCCAGTGCGGCGAAGCCCCCCTTGCCGCCGCCGCCCGAGCCGAGGCCGCCCAGCGCCTGCCGCTCGAAGGCGAGCATCGTGCGGGCGACCCGCCAGCCGCCGTGCAGCTCGCCCATGACGTTGGCGGCCGGCACGCGCACCCCGTCCAGGAAGACCTCGTTGAAGTGGCTGTCCCCCGTGATCTGGCGCAGCGGCCGCACCGTGATGCCCGGCGCGTGCATGTCGACGATGAGCATCGTGATGCCCTCGCGTTTGGGGCGCGCCGGATCACTGCGGGTCAGGCAGGCGGCGTAGTCGCTGTGCTGGGCGCCCGAGGTCCAGACCTTCTGCCCGTCGAGCACGAACTCGTCGCCGTCGAGCCGGGCCCGGGTCTGCACGCTCGAGAGGTCCGAGCCCGCACCCGGCTCGCTGAACAGTTCGCACCAGATGTGCTCGCCGCGCAGCAGGGGCGGGATCAGCGCCCGCTTCTGCTCCTCGCTGGCGTGCACGAGCAGCGTCGGGCCGCACATGCCGAGCCCGATCTCGAGCGCGCGGGGCGGGACCTGGAACGCCTTGGCCTCGCGGTCGTAGATACGCTGGAACCTGCCGGGGAGTCCGCGACCGCCGTACTCGACGGGCCACGTGATGCCCGCCAGATGGGCCTCGGCCAGCTTGCGCTGGAAGGCGACCGCGCGGGTCACGCCCGTGCCCCCCGTCTCGACCGCCTCTCCCTTCGCCGGCAGCTCCGCCGTCAAGAAGGCGAGCACGTCGGCGCGGAAGCCCTCCTCGTCGGGCAGGTCCGTCACGCGGGCACCACCGCCACCGGGCGCGGCACGCCCACCGACAGCAGACCGCCGAAGACCATGTCCTTCATGACCCGCGCCAGCTGCTCCTGGTCCGCGCCGTTGAGGGAGGTGATGGAGCGCAGCATCCCGTCGACCATCGTGACGGCGGCGCGCGCCTCCTCGTCGCTCAGGCCGGGCCGCACCTCGCAGAGGAGGTGCACCCACTCGGCCATGCGGACCCGCTCGATCCGGGCCACCCGACGCCGCGCGTCGTCGTCCAGCGAGCGGTACTCCTTGACGAAGACGTCGCGCAGGTTGCCGTTCTTCAGCTGCAGCACGACGGCGGCGTCAATGAGGCGCTCCAGGGTGACCAGCGGCGGCGTGTCCTCGTTGAGCACGTCGTCCACCGTCTCGCGCCAGGTGACGGACGCCTCCTCTATCAGGATCGAGAGCAGCTCGCCCTTGCTCTTGAAATAGCGGTAGATGGCCGGCCCGCTCACCCCGGCGGCGGCACCGATGTCGCCCAGGCTCGTCTCGCGGAAGCCGCGGTCGCGGAAGAGCTCGGTGGCGGCCGCCATGATCGCCTCTCGCGTCCGCTCGCCCTTGGTCCGCCGCCCGGCACCGGTCTGGCGGGAGGGCGGCGTGGTGCCCGCAGTGTCGGCGGTCATGAGGCGGATGTTAGCCATCCGTCACAAAAGCGGCCCGGATCACGTTGACTCTGGGCTGCGGGCATGGTTATATTTTAATGCTCATTAACAAAAGCGCAAGCGAATGTGCAAGGGAGGACGCCCGTGGAGTTCGGCCTGTTCATGGAGCTGTCGGTGCCCCGCCCCTGGACGGCGGACTCGGAGCGGCAGGTCTACGAGAACGCGCTCGAGCAGGTGCGCCTCGCCGACGAGCTCGGCTTCGACTACGTCTGGGCGGTCGAGCACCACTTCCTCGAGGAGTACTCGCACTGCTCGGGCCCCGACGTCTTCCTCGCCGCCTGTGCGGCACAGACCTCGCGCATCCGGGTCGGCCACGGGGTGATCCCGTGCGTGCCCCAGTACCAGAGCCCCATCCGGGTGGCCGAGCGCGCCGCGGTGCTCGACATCATCTCGGGCGGGCGCCTGGAGCTGGGGACCGGGCGGTCCGCCACCTGGCCCGAGCTGAGCGGGTTCAACGCCGACCCCGACGAGACGAAGAAGACATGGGACGAGTTCGTGCGGGTGATCCCCAAGATGTGGATGCAGGAGCGCTTCTCCTGGGACGGGCGCATGTTCTCCATGCCCGAGCGGGCCATCCTGCCCAAGCCGCTGCAGAAGCCGCACCCGCCGATGTGGGTGGCGGTGACCTCGCCGGGGACCGAGGTCGACGCGGCCGACCGTGGCCTCGGCTGCCTCGGGCTGTCGCCGGGCGGGTTCGCGGACTCGGAGAAGAAGGTCCTGAACTACCGCAAGCGGATCGAGGTGTGCGACCCGGTCGGCGCCTTCGTCAACGACAAGGTGCTCACGGTCAACTTCCTCTCGTGCAACGAGGACGGGGACCTGGGCCGGCGCAACGGGCTGAAGGTGGCCTCCATGTTCAGCTACATGGCGGCGCAGCTGCTCTCGGCCAAGGAGGTGCTGCCCACGCACTCCTACCCGTCCGAGGGCCTGCTCCCCGCCCTGCGCCGCGAGTCGGGCAGCCCGGGCGACGCCGCCAGGTCGTTCAAGGGCGTGACGATGGGCACCCCCGACGACGTGGCCGACGCGATCACGGCCTGGGAGAACGTCGGGTTCGACGGCATCAACTTCATCCACCAGTTCATGGAGGTGATCCCGCAGCAGTACGTGCTCGACAGCATGCGGCTCTTCGCCGAGGAGGTCATGCCCCGCTTCAAGACGGGGACGGGGACGGCGGCGGACCGGCGTCCGGTGGCGGCGGGGGTGGCCTGATGCCCCTCGCCGGCTCGCTCGACATCCGCCCGCTCGTCGACGGCGCGCCCGAGGTCGTCCTGAGCGACCGCGAGCTCAAGGTCGACGACGTCGACATCCTGCAGGTGCTCTACGAGGTCCGGGTGGCGGACCGTGAGGCGCTCGTCCCGCCAGCGCTCAACCCGACGATCCCGCCCGTGATCAGCTTCCTCGTCTACCGGGCGAAGGAGAGCGTGTTCGGCCCCTTCGCGCTCGCCCAGCTGCGCCTCACCGCCCGCTCCGGCGTCCGGCCCCGCGCCTACCTGATCTCGGCGCGCTGCGACAACCCCGAACTGGCCGGGGTGCTGGCCGGCTCGTGGGGATTCCGGGTCACGCCGGGTGACATCAGCCTGCGTCGTTTCCACGACCGCGTGGACTGTTCGGTCCACGAGGACGGCCGGACGATCCTGCAGGTGTCGCTCGTCGACCCGGTTCCGGTGACCGGGCACGACGTACAGTACCCGCCGGGCATGCATCTGGCCCGGGTGACCCGCGACGGGGTGCTGAAGCCGCGCATCGTGCAGGTGGACTCCGAGTACGTGTTCCGCCGGGCCGACCGGGGCCGGCCCGAGCTGACCCGATTCGACCCCGCCGATTGGGGCGACGGCCGGCTCGTGCCCGACATCCCCGTCTCGGCCAGCTTCGCCGCCTGTGACATGACCATCGCCAACGTGCGCTACATCTGCAATCCCGACATCCCCGCCGCCGAAGGGACCGAGAAGGTCAGCGACGAATGAGGGTCGGCCCGTGCGCCGACCGTTCCCTATCCTGAGCCCGGTGGGCGCTGACGCGAGCGACGAGGGGCTGCACCCGGCGGGTGACGACCCCGACTGGCAGGAGAGCGCGTATCTCGCGTGGCGCGACCCGGTCAGCGGCCTGGGCGGGAACCACCGCATCGGCAACGAGCTGAACCGCGGCACGGCCAACCTGTGGTGCGGCGTCTACCACGAGCGCGGGACCCGCTTCCGCTGCAACGGCGAGGCGCTGCCGCTGGTCCGCCTCGACGGGGAGGGCCTGTGCGCCGGGCCGCAACGGCTCTTCCTCGACGGTGGACGGCTGCGCTTCGCCCTCGACGGCGAGGGCTGCCGGGCCGACCTCGAGATCACCGACGAGGGGTCACGGTCCTTCGCCAACGCGCAGACGTTCACCGGCACGGCCGGGGCGGCGGGCACCATCTTCTCCAACAACTTCCACGTGTTCTGCCGGGTCCGGGGCACGGTCGAGCTCGACGGGACGAAGGCGGAAGTCGATGCACCGGCCTGGCGCGACCATTCGTGGGGGGCGCGCCGCTGGGACAGCTTCGTCTCGAGCCGGAGCTTCGGCGGCACCCACGGCGACCTCCAATTCCGCTTCGCGTCCATGGTCGGCGTCAACGGCAGCTTCTTCCGGATCGGCTCGCTCTCCCGTGGCGGGGAGCCGATCCCGGTCGCCGGCGCCGAGATGCTGGTGCACGTCGACGACGACTCCGTGCGCTGCCCCTCCGCCGAGGTCCTCTACCGGCTCGAAGCGGGCGGGACGACGCATGTACGGATCGAGACCATCGGCGGCATGATCGGCGCCACCTCGCAGCGCTACGGCTGGGAGTCGGTCGGCGACGTGCGCGTGGACGGCGAGCCGGGCGGCTGGGGCTTCCTCGAGACGAACCTCAACGCCCGTAACGGGCAGAGCCCGCCCGCCTTCGTCCTGGCCGACGCCCTCACCAACGGCGTGACGCGGCCACCGTCGGCGCCGTGACCCCGTCCGACGACCGGGCGCTGTACCTGCGCCAGCTGCGCGCCACCGTCACCGCGACCTTCCTGCCGGAGCTGACCAGCCCATCGGCAATCGACGCGGCGGGGCTCGTCGACCGGATCCTGGCCGAGCTCATCGTCGAGGAGGAGTCGTCCGAGGCGCTGAGCCGGGAGTTCGGCGCCGAGTTCGCGGCGCTGCTGCCTCCGTCGGACGCCGTCGACGTCGCCATCACGCCGGAGCGCTTCGGCCAGCTCCGGCGCCGGGCCGCCGAGGTCGTCGCCCAGCGGGCCGCCAGCGACGATGCCGCGGAGCGGGAGCTCTGCCGACGCCTCGTCGACGTCGAGCGCCGCTTCCTCGAGCGGGTCGACGAGCTCCGTCGCGCCGTGCTCGACGAGCAGCCCGATCCCGACGGCGCGACCTCGTCGACGGAATGCTCGCTGTCCAAGCAGCAGCTGGCCGCCGCTCTCCGCCGCACACTCACGGCCTCGCCCGACCTGGCGGTGACGACCATGGAGGTCGTCCCCGGCGGCCGCTCCAAGGAGACAATTCTGGTCACGCTCAGCGGTACGACCGAGCTCCCCGCCGACGTCATTGTCCGCATGGACCGGCCCGTGGGCATCCTCCAGACGAGGGCAGCCGACGAGTTCGCCGTCCTCCGGGCCGTGTACGCCCACGGCGGCGTCCCGGTCCCGCGGCCTTTCTTCGCCGACGAGCTGGACGACGACGCAGACGGGGCGCGCACGCTGCTCGTCATGGAGCGGGTCGGTGGTCAGAAGGCGGGGGAGTACTTCCCCGACCTCGCCGCCCCGACGGAGCACCGCCGTGCCCTCGGGGAGCAGCTCGCCACCGCCCTCGCCCACGTCCACGGCGTGCCGCTCGAGACCCTCGCGACGTCGAGCCTCGACGTGGACGCCGCCGTGACCGAGGCGTCGGTGACGGCGGCAGTGGAAGGGATGACGGCGCGCATCGGCGAGCTCAGCGGACCGCCCATCGTGGCCGTCCCGTTGGCGCGCCAGTGGCTGCTCGACCACGTGACCGACGTGGTGCCGTCAGGCCCGCTCCACCTCCTGCAGGGCGACGTCGGCCTGCACAACATGCTCGTCGAGGGGGACCGCGTCACCGCGCTGGTCGACTGGGAGGCGGCAACCGTCGGCCCCCCTGCACGCGAGCTCGCCGCCTCCTGGCCCGCTGCCACGGCGCTCATGAGGTGGGAGGAGTTCGTCGACGCGTATCGAGCTGCGGGTGGCCCGCCCGAGGCGACGGACGAGCGGGCCGTCGCCTTCTACCGGGTCTTCTTCGCCCTCGGTGCCTGCATGTCCAGCCGCACCGGTGGCCACTTCTTCCGCACCGGCGCCAAGCGCGATCTCCTCACAGCCCACTCGGGGCTCGACGCCCACTTCCGCGCCCAGCGGAACCTCGCCCGTGCCCTGGAGGACGTCCTCGCCGGGTGATGCCCGTCCTGGCCCCGCCGGCGAGGAGGCCCATGCGACCCGACGGGAGTGCCGGTTGTGTCAGATGTGTTGCGATACCTTGTCGTCCAACCATTCGGTGTCCTCTTTTCTCGTCAGTGGATTGGACCTGTTGTCCGATCGCACACCGCGTCGTGGAGGAGAGCGTGCACCCATCAGGTCGCACCGGCCGGATCCGTGCCGCGCCGGCCCGCGCCGCCCTCGCCGTCGGACTTCTCGCCGCCGTGGCGCTCGCCTGCCCGGTACGGCCGGCGCCGCCTCCGGCGCCCTCGGCGCGCCGCATCCCGCGACCGGGAGTCCCGTCACCCTCGGCATGATCAGCGACGGCGGATCGGGGCTGGTCGAGTAGGGGGCCAAGGCGGCCGTCGACTATGAGAACGAGTACGGCGACGGCCTCGAGGGCCACAGGATCGATCTCTAGGTCTGCGAGAAAGGAGACCCCGGCGGGTGGTCAGGCCTGCGCCCGGCTGGTCCGGGACCGTCAAACGGGGGTGACGATTTATTTCAAAAGTGTTGCAGTACGTTGGCTCTTGGAGGGGCTAAATGGTATCCTCTTTTTCAGTCAAAGCCGGGGGGCTGCAGCGGCTGGCCGTTGGGCGCCGACGTCGCCCCCTGATCCCCAAGGAGGAAACAGTGCTCAGAACAGGTGCGATGGGGCGGTCCGGCAGGAAGGCGCGACAGGTCTTGGCGACCGGATTGCTCGCCGCCGGCGTCATGACGGTGGCAACCGTGTCGATTGCCGTGGTCGGCATCGGCACGGCCGGCGCCAGCAGCGCGCTCGGAACAGCGCATCCGGCGACCTTGCCGGCGGTCACGATCGGTCTGATCAGTGACGGTGGCGGGAGCAGCTCCATCGGCACCGCCGCACTGGAGGAGCAGGGCGCCAAGGCTGCCGTCGCCTACGAGAACGAGTACGGCGACGGGCTCGAGGGCCACAAGATCACCCTGTACATCTGCGAGAACCAGTCGACGCCGGCCGGTGGCCAGACCTGCGCCAACGACATGGTCCAGCACGGCGTGGTCGCGGTGGTCGAGCCCTTCACCGGGCAGGGCCAGACCGAGGTACCGACCATCGTCGGTGCCGGCATCCCCTACATCACGATCAGCGGGGCGTCGACGGCAGAGCTCACCTCGCCCGGTGCCTTCGCCATCGAGGGCGGTTTCCCGGCCTATCTCGGTGCCATGGCGCTGAGCGCCAAGCAGCACGGCTTGACCAAGGTCGCCTTCCTGGTCGACAACGTGCCGGCGGCTATCCAGGGCGCACAGGCGCTCGGCGGCATCGTCTTCAAGGCCGCTGGCGTGGGCTACACCGTGATCCCGGTG
>CAYWDQ010000105.1:0-10765 GCA_964457065.1 uncultured Acidimicrobiaceae bacterium
CCCGGCCAGCCACCCGATGGCGTCGGTGAAGCGGCCGTCGGGGCCGACCGGATTCAACGAGGGCAGGCCGTTCTCACGCCCGATCTGGCGGTCGACCTCGCCGAAGGCGGGCGCCAGGTGGACGAGACCGGTGCCCTCCTCGGTGGTCACGTACGAGGCCGGGACGACCCGCCAGCCGTCGGCGCCGTGCGGCGGGTCGAGGTCGTCGAACGGGCGCTCGTAGTGGGCCCCGACCAGCGCGGCACCCGGGAGGCGCGACGAGATTCGGGCCTTGGCCCCCTCCCCCAGCACGTCGTCGACGAGGTCCTCGGCGACGACCAGCCCGTCGACGACCGCGTAGACGAGGTCCGGGTTGACGGCCACGCCGGTGTTCGACAGCAGGGTCCACGGGGTGGTGGTCCACACGACCAGCCACTCGGCCCCGGCCAGGGGATCGTCGGCCGTCGCTTCGCTGGGGTCGACGGCGTCGACGAGCCGCAGGCGCACGTAGGCCGACTCGTCCTCCTCGTCGCGGTAGACGTCGGCCTGCCCGAGCTCGTGAGACGACAAGGCAGTGCCACAGCGCGGGCAGTACGGCACGACCTTGAGATCCTCGTAGAGGAGCCCCTGGTCGAAGAGCCGCTGCAGGTGCCACCAGACCGACTCGATGTACTCGGGGCTCAACGTCCAGTACGCCGCCCCCATGTCGACCCAGTAGCCGATGCGGGTGGTCAGCCGCTCGAACTCGTCGACGTAGGAGTACACCGACTCGCGGCACAGCCGGGTGAACTCGGCGATCCCGACCTGGGACTCGATCTGCTCCTTGCCCGTGATCCCGAGCTTCTTCTCGACCTCGACCTCGACCGGGAGCCCGTGGGTGTCCCAGCCGGCACGGCGGGCCACGAAGGCGCCGTCCATGGTGCGGAAGCGGCAGAAGAGGTCCTTGTAGACCCGGGCCCAGACGTGGTGCAGGCCGGGCATCCCGTTGGCGGTGGGCGGCCCTTCGTAGAAGACCCACGGGGGAGCTCCCTCGCGCTGGGACACCGACCGTTCGAAGACGCGGTGCTCCGCCCAGCGGGCCAGTTCGGCCTGCTCGAGGGCGACGAAGTCGATGTCGGGGGGGACGGGTGAGAACACGGGGAAAGGGTGATCGGCGGCTGGGGAACGGACACCCCCTGCGTGTCGGAAAGGATAGAGGGTATGGAACGGCCCACCTCCGCTCCCGCGACGGCTGTCGTCGTGTGCATGGAGGCCTACGACGGCGAGGGCCCGAGCTGGGTCGTGGCGCGGGCCGAGGCGGAGATCGTGGTCCGCTACGGCGGGCTCGACGACGGGGAGATCGGGCTCGTCGCCACCATGTTCGAACCGCCGGGGGGAGCCTTCCTGGTGGCCCGCGCCGGGACCGCCGGACCGCCGGTCGGCGGGGTCGGGCTGCGCACCGTCGGGCCGGGCACCGGCGAGGTGAGGCGGCTCTGGGTCGACCCGACCTGGCGGGGCCGCGGCGTCGCCAGGGCGCTCATGGCGGGGCTCGAGGACGCCGCACACCGGCTCGGGCACTCGGCCCTGCGGCTCGGCACGGGCGACCGCCAGCCCGAGGCGGTGGCCCTCTACGAGTCCACCGGGTGGGTGCGCGTCTTCGCGGACCGCCGCGGCCGCCCTGTGCCGCCCCGCCACATCCGCTTCGTCAAGGAACTGGCGGAGGCCGGCGACGCCGGGAGCGAGCCCGATGGGGGCTGACGGCTTCGAGATCGTCTGCGAGATAGAGCCGGCGACCACGCCGGACCTCACCCGCGTGCGGCACCAGATCGGCGTGCTGAGCCCGGTCGCCAGCTCCTTCCTCATCCCCGACAACCACATCGGGCGGGCGACCGTCAGCAGCGTGGCCGTCGCGCACGAGGTCGAGGCGATGGGCGGGCGCTCCATCGCCTGCCTCAACGCCCGCGACCGGAACCTGCTCGGCTTCCGGCGCGACCTGCTGACGGCCTCCGCCTACGGCGTCGACCAGTTCCTCTTCGTCTACGGGGACGAGCCCCTGGCCGGCACGCGCACCAGCGAGCTCACCGTGCGGACGATGCTCACCGAGGGGCGCGCGTACGTCGGCGGCCCGCAGGACGGAGGCATGCGCTTCGGGGCGGCCACGGGGCTGCGGCCGCTGCCGGAGTGGAAGCGGGCGGCCGACTTCCTCTTCGTCCAGATCGGCTTCTCCCTCGACGACCTGTTGGCCTGGCGGGCCCGGGTGGAGGTCGACGTCCCCGTCTACGCCGGGGTCATCGTCGTGGCGAGCCCCGCCATGGCGCGCAACCTGGCCAAGGAGATCCCCGGGCTCGAGGTTCCGGCCGAGCTGGTCGAGCGGCTGGAGCGCGACCGCCACGCGGGCGTCGACGCCGCGTGCGACCTAGTGGCCGGCATCCGCGACTCGGGGGCCTTCGAGGGGGTGCACCTGATTCCCGTGGCGCGCTACCGCGAGGTGGCGGCGCGGCTCGAGGGCGTCCTGCGGGGCTGACGGCTCAGTGGCCGGCGTGGCGGCGCGCCACGGCGTCGAGCGCCGCCCCGTCCACCTCGAGGAGCGAGTCGACCACGAGGTCGGCCAGGCCGAAGGCCGGGTGGTGCCCCTCGCCGTGCTCGGGCACTGCGATGCAGGCCATGGACGCCGCCTTGGCCGCCAGCACGCCCGCCGGCGCGTCCTCCCACACCAAGCACCGCCGTGGTGCGGCGCCGAGCTTGGCGGCGGCGGTCAGGAACACGGCGGGGTGCGGCTTGCCGTAGTCCTCGTCCTCGGCGGAGTGGACCAGCGCGAACCGCTCCCGCAGGTCGAAGTGGGCGAGCGCGGTGTCGATCAGCCGGTACTGCGACGACGACGCCACGGCGAGGGCCAGACCCCGCTCGGCGCAGAGGTCGATGGCCTGCGCCGCCCCCGGCTTCAGCTCGCCCTCGGTCAAGATGAGGTCGATCACGCGGTCGACGATCGTGACCGCGACCTCGGCCGGCGTCGGACCCGTCCACGGGTACAGCCCGTACCAGTGCGCGGTGACCTCGTCGACGAACATGCCCTTGGTCGTGCGGCAGCCCTCGACGGCGAGGGGGACGCCGAGCCCGCCGAGTATCTCGATCTCGGCCTCGTGCCAGAGGATCTCCGAGTCGATGAGCAGACCGTCCATGTCGAAGATGGACGCGGTCAGGGTGGACCCCGCCGGAACGGGTCCGGCGGTGGTCAAGCGGCGGCCAGCTGCGCCTCGATGTCGCCCACGATGGCGGGGTCCTCGGGCTCGACCTGGGGCCGGTAGCGCGCCACGACCTGGCCTTCGGGGGACACGAGGAACTTCTCGAAGTTCCACGTGATGTCGCCCGCGTTGCCCTCGGCGTCGGGCTTCTCGGTCAGCTCGGCGTAGATCGGGTGCCGGCCCTCGCCGTTGACCTCGATCTTCTCCGTGAGCGGGAAGGTGACGCCGTAGGTGGCCGAGCAGAACTGCGCGATCTCCTCGGACGTGCCGGGCTCCTGGCCCATGAACTGGTTGCACGGGAAGCCGATCACGCTGAAGCCCTTGTCGCCGTAGGTCTTCTGGAGGCGCTCGAGGCCCTCGTACTGCGGGGTGAGGCCGCACTTGGAGGCCACGTTGACCAGCAGCAGGGTCTTGCCGGCGTAGTCGCCGAGCTTGGTGTCGTCGCCCTGGAGGGTGTGGATGGGGATGTCGTAGAGAGCCATGAGGTGGACCCTACCGGCCGCCGGCGGCCGGCCGCTCGGGCCTGCGGCCCGCGTAGGGTGGCGGCGTGCACGCGGCGGTGATCCGGGACGGCCGGCTGTGGTGGGAGGAGCACGAGGACCCCGAGCCCGGGGACACCGAGCTCCTCGTGGCGGTGCGGGCGGCGGGGATCAACAACGCAGACATCGCGCAGAGGGCCGGGCAGTATCCAGCGCCGCCGGGCTGGCCCCAGGACATCCCCGGCATGGACCTGGCGGGCGAGGTGGTGCGCGTGGGGCGGCAGGTGACGCTCTTCGCCCCGGGCGACCGGGTCATGGCCGTGGTCGGAGGCGGGGCGCAGGCGACGCTCGCCCGCGTCGACGAGTCCCACGCCCTCGCCGTCCCCGACGTCGTGACGTGGCCCGAGGCCGGGGGCTTCCCCGAGGTGTTCACGACGGCGTACGACGCCCTCTTCACCCAGGCCGGCCTGCAGATGGGCGAGCGGGTGCTCGTGAGCGGCGCGGCCGGCGGCGTGGGGACGGCGGGCGTGCAGCTCGCCGCCGCGGCGGGGGCGACGGTCACGGCGACCGTGCGGGACGCGGCGCGACGCGACGGAGTGGCGGCGCTGGGCGCGTCGGCGGTGTTGGCGCCGGGGAGCGAGGCCGACGGTGGTCCTTATGACGTCGTGCTCGAGCTGGTGGGGGCGCCGTCCCTCGAGGCGGTGCTGCCGCACCTGGCGACCGGCGCCCGCGTCGTGGTGATCGGCGTCGGCGGCGGGGCCCGGACGGATCTCAGCCTGTACTCGCTCATGGGGACGAGGTCCCGCATCGGAGGCTCCATGCTGCGCGGCCGCAGCCGGAGCGAGAAGGCCGACGTCGCGGCCGCGATGGCGGCGCACGTCGTGCCGGTGCTGGCGGCGGGGCGCATCCGCGTCCCGGTGTGCGAGACCTTCCCCCTGTCCGAGGCGCAGGCGGCCTACGACCGCTTCGTCGAGGGCGCCAAGCTCGGCAAGGTCGTCCTGGTCGACGAGTGAGCCGGTGCTGAAGGCCGTCCTCTTCGACGGGGACCAGACGCTGTGGGACTTCGAGCGCGTCATGCGCGACGCGCTGGTGGCGGTGGCCGACGAGCTGCGGGCGGCGCGGCCCGGACCCTTTGCCGCCGGGTTGCGCTGGCAGGACCTGCAGGACGACCGCACGGCCGCGGTGAGGGAGCACCCCGATGTCTGGAGCCTGGAACGCCTGCGGGTCCTCGGGTTCGCCCGCACGCTGGCACGGCGACGCGCCCTCGAGGGCGGCGACGAGGCGGCGGACGCCGCGCTGGCCCGGGGGATGGCCACCTCGTACTTCCAGCACCGCGACCGCGACCCGGCGCTCTTCGACGACACGCTCCCCTGCCTGGACGCGCTGTCGGCGAGCTACCGGCTCGGGCTGCTCTCCAACGGCAGCCGGTTGCCCGAGACAGTGGGGCTCCAGGGCTACTTCGAGTCCGTCGTGTTCGCGCAGGACCACCGCGTCGCCAAGCCGGACAAGGGGATCTTCGAGGTGGTGGAGCGTCAACTGGGTGTGGAGCCCGAGGCGTGCGTGCTGGTGGGTGACCACCCGATCAACGACGTCGCCGGGGCGCACGGTGCGGGTTGGCACTCGGTATGGATCGATCGCGACGGCGCGGTGTGCTTCCCCGACGGTGGTCCGCGGCCCGATGCCGTGATCGCCTCCCTCTTGGATCTGCCGGCACTGCTCCCCCGGCTGTACGGCGACTGATCCCGCGACCTGGGACTTACCTCGGGCGGGGAATCTGAAAGAAACAGGTGCCCCGGACCAGCACCGTGCCTTCCTCGTTCAGGATGTGCGCGTCCGCGATGGCGATCGCCCGGCCCTGGCGGACGATCTGACTGCGCACGGTGTAGGTGCCTCCGATCCGGACTGCATGCAGGTACTCGACGCTCAGGGACACGGTCGGCGCGGAGGCAGCTTCGATCAACGGCATCAGGGCCGCCCCGCAGGATTCGTCGATGACCGTGGCGATGATCCCACCGTGGACGCTCCCGAAGGGGTTCGCCATGTCGGGGGTCGGCGACCAGGACATCTCGGCGTGACCGTCCCGCGAAGAGAGGAACTCCCATCGACCGGGACTGTCGGCATACGGCGCTGGCATGTGCGTCACTCGTTCCCTCGTCGGATCGGCGGCAGTCGCAATGACGCGGGGTCAGCGGGTGAGGATGACCACGCCGGCGTTGGCGCCGCGGCCCACGGTGTGCGAAAGGGCGGTCCGGGCCCCCTCGACCTGGCGCGGACCGCACTCGCCACGGAGCTGGCGCACCAGCTCGACGACCTGACCGAGGGCGGAGGCGCCGAGCGGCTCCCCCTTGGAGAGCAGCCCCCCGCTGGGGTTCACCGGGAGTCGGCCGCCGAGTTCGGTGGCGCCCGAATCGAGCAGCGCGGCCGAGCCGCCGGGCTCGCAGAGCCCCAGCTCCTCGCACGACCCGAGCTCGCGGGCGGCGTCGGTGTCCTGGCACTCGACGACATGGAGGTCGGGCGGGCCGAGGCCCGCCTCCTCGTAGGCGGCGGTGGCCGAGAGCGTGGTGGGAGCGGGCACGTCGTCCCTGGCCAATCCGGCGAGCGGCGTCGACTCGCTGAGGACCGGGCCCGGGATGTGGGAGCGCAGGACGGCCGCGGCGAGGGTGACGGGCGCAGGCGAGGACGACGCGAGGTCGGCCCGGCGCAGCACCAGCGCGGCGGCCCCCTCGTTGGGCGAGCACAGCATGAAGAGGTGCAGCGGCTCGCACACCACGCGCGACGCGAGGACCTCCTCGACCGTCGTCTCCTTCTGGTACATGGCGTCGGGGTTGGCGGCGCCGTGGCGGCGGTTCTTGACCACCACGCGGGCCAGGTGGTCCTTGGTGATGCCCGAGGTCAGGCACAGCCGCTGGGCGCGCAGCCCGAAGAAGGCCGGGGTCGAGGCCAGGCCCGCCTCCTCCTGCCAGGGCTCGAAGAACGAGGAGCGGATGATCCCCTTGGGCATCTTCTCGGTCCCGAACACGACGACCGTGTCGTACTGGCCGGCCCGGATGGCCGCCGCCGCCAGCATGAGGGCGGCGCTGCCACTGGCGCAGCCGGCCTCGACGTCGACGATCGGCATGCCGGTCATGCCGAGCCGGCTCAGCACCTTGTGGCCGGTCGCCACCCCGCCGTAGGCCGTGCCGCAGAAGGCGGCCTGGAAGCCGCCCTTGCCGACGCCGGCCTCGCGCAGGGCGGCCCGCACCGCGGCGACGCCCATGTCGGTGGTCGAGACCCCGTCGAACCTCCCGAAGGGGTGGAGCCCGACCCCGGTGACGGCGACGCCGGTCATGACGGACGAGACGGGGCGAAGGCGTAGGTCACGACGTCGTTCCCCTCGTCGTCGCGGTGGAGGGTCTCGATGCGCAACTCCATCGGCTGGCCCGTGGCGAGCGCGGCGGGGTCGCTCTCGGTCAGCCGGGCGATGACGCGCACGCCCTCGGGCAGCTCGACGACGCCGACGCCGAACGGCACCTCCCCCGTGTACCCCGGCGGCGCCGCGGTGACCGCCGTCCAGGCCCACAGCGTCCCGGTGCCGGAGAGCTCGACCGGGTCGGGGTCCTCGGTGGCGCAGTAGGTGCAGGCGTCGGCCCGCGGGAAGAGGACCGACCCGCAGGCGGCGCAGCGGCTGCCCAGGAGCGCGGGCGGGCCGGCATCGGGGTCGGTGAACAGCCCTTCACGGACCATGACGCGCATGGACGGTCTCAGGCCTCCAGCTCCACCAGCTCGAGCGCGTCGAACTCCCAGAAGGCCCGGAGCGAGGCGATCCGGCCGGCGCCGTCGGTGCGGTAGGTGTAGACGCCGTGGACGATGGCCTGGTGCGTGCCGCCGGCCAGCGTGGTCCGGATGACGCCGACGTCGGCCACCTCGTCGCCGCACAGGTAGGACTCGGCGATCTCGAACGTGATCGCCTCGCTGGACGCGATGACGGTGTCGTAGAAGGCGGCGATGGCGGCGCGCCCGTGGTGGCCCTTGCCCTCGGGGTCGAAGGCCGACGGGCCGATGGGGTCCGCCACGAAGGCGTCCTCGGCGAAGAGGGCCAGCCAACCATCCCGGTCGCCGGCGGTGACGGCGGCCCGGGACCGGATGCCGAGCTCGCGGGCGTTGAGCGGTTCGTCGGTCATATGAGGTCTCCTCCCCTCCCCGTGGTCCTCAGCGGACCTTGGCGATCACGTCGTCGGCGAAGCGGTTCAGGCTGTCGACCTTCGTCTGCAGGGTCTCGGTGTCCTGCTCGGTGCCGTAGGGCCACCGGAAGCCGACGATCACGTCGGTGACGCCGAGCTCCTCCAGGCGCTGGACGCCGTCGGGCGTGTAGGCGTCGACGGAGATCACGTGCGTCTCGAAGGGCTTGTCCTCGGTGCCGTGCTCGCGGCGCAGCTCGGCCAGGCGGGCCAGCAGCCCCGGGAGATCGGCGGGGTCGCCGCCACCGTGCAACCACCCGTCCCCGTCGACGGCGGCCCGCTTCAGGGCGGCTTCGTGGTGCCCGCCGATCAGGATCGGCACGGGAAGGCTCGGCGTCGGGCAGATCTTGATGGACGGCACGTCGAACACCTTGCCGTGGAACTCGAAGAAGCCGCCGGCCATGAGTCCCCGCATGATGGCGATCTCCTCGTCCATCCGTGTGCCCCGGCGCTCCCACGGCACGCCGCAGATCTCGTAGTCCTCGGGCCAGGGGCTGGTGCCCACCCCGAGGAGGAGGCGGTTGTCCGTGAGGACCGCGGTGGAGCTGACCTGCTTGGTGATGAGGACGGGCTGGCGGATGGGGAGCTTGATCACGAACGTCACGAAGCGGATGCGCTCGGTCACGGCCCCCATGGCGGGGATCAGGGAGAACGGCTCGAGGAACGGCTTGTCCTCGAGGAACTCCCGGGTGCCGTCGGGGTTGAACGGGTAGGTGGTGTCGGACACCTCGGGGTAGCAGATGGAGTCGGGGACGACCATGGAGTCGTAGCCGGCGTCCTCGGCGGCCCGCGCCAGGGGCAGGTAGTACGACGGATCCGTCATCGACTCCGCAAACGAGAACCGCACGACACCTCCCCTGTGATCGGCCGCCTACCATGCGGCCCGTGACCGCTCATCCTGCCAGCACGGGCACGCCGGGGCACAACCCCGTGCGGCTGAGCAGTGAGGCGCCCCTGGTCACCGACCTGTCCCTCGACGACCTGGAGCTGGACGCCCGCCACGCCATCGGCGAAATGGCCTACGCCTACTACGCGGGCGGGGCCGACGACGAGCGGCTGTTGGCCGGGAACGTGGCGGCGTGGGCACACTGGCAGCTCCACCCACGCGTTTTGGCCGGGATCGCCGAGGTCACCCCCGCCACGACCCTACTGGGAACCCCGGTGAGCTCGCCCGTCGTCATCGCGCCGACGGCGATCCAGGGGCTGGCCCACCCCGAGGGGGAGGCGGCGACGGCGCGGGGTGCCGCCGAGGTGGGCGCGCTCATGATCCTGTCGTCCCTCGCCACCTGCCCGCTCGAGGACGTGGCGGCCGCGGCGCCGGGAGCGCCGCGCTGGATGCAGGTGTACATCTTGCGGGAGCGGGCGCGCACCGCCGAGCTGGTCAGCCGGGCCGCCGCGCACGGCTACGGCGCGCTGGTCCTGACCGTGGACGCGCCGGTGTCGGGCCTCCGCCTGCGCGAGTGGCGCATGGGCGCGCACCTGCCCGACGACCTGGCGCTGCCCAACCTGGTCGGTGACAGCGCCGACCGCGCGCACGAGGGAGGCTTCATGGCCGTGGTGACCCACGAGTTCGAGCCCGCACTGACGCCCGACGACATCGGCTGGCTGGCGGGGCTCAGCGCGCTCCCCGTCGTGGTCAAGGGGGTGCAGCGGGCGGACGACGCCGTGCGGTGCATGGAGGCGGGAGCGGCGGCCATCGTTGTCTCGAACCACGGGGCGCGCCAGCTGGCCGACGCCCCGGCGACGGCCGACATCCTCCCCGAGATCGTCGACGCCGTCGACGGGCAGGCCGAGGTGTACGTCGACGGCGGCGTCCGGCGCTCCCCCGACGTGGTCAAGGCATTGGCGCTGGGGGCGCGGGCGGCGCTGGTCGGTCGCCCGTCCCTGTGGGCGCTCGCGACCGGTGGCGCAGACGGCGTCGCCGCGCTGTTGCGCTGGTACGAGTCGGAGCTGCGGCGGGCCATGGCGCTGTGCGGCGCGGCGACCGTCGACGCGCTGGATCGCAGCCTCGTGCGCCGGGCGCCGGGCTGGGCGATTGAGGGGAGGCTGCCGTGACGACCGTGGCGACCATGCTGGCGGCGCGCGCAGAGGACGACCGGACCGGTGTGCTGGAGGCCGGCGGGACCTGGACCTGGCGCCAGGCGATCGCCGAGGGCGCGACCCGGGGCGCGCTGGCCCGTTCGCTGCTCGGGGACGCCGCGCCGCACATCGGGGTGCTCCTGCCCAACGGGCCCGAGTACCTGTTCTGGCTGAACGGCGCCGCGCTGGCCGGCGCGGCGGTGGTGGGGGTGAACCCGACCCGGCGCGGCGACGCGCTGGCCGCCGACATCCGGGCCACCGACTGCGCCCTGATCGTGACGGACGCCGAGGGCGCCGCCCTGCTGGAGGGGCTGTCCCTCGGGATCGGCGAGGACAAGATCCTCGTCACCGGGAGCGAGCGCTACGAGTCGCTGCTGAAGCAGTTCGCCGGCACACAGGCCGCACACGACCTGGTGGAGCACGCGGGCGACGTCGACGAGGAATCGCTGTTCCTGCTGATCTTCACGTCGGGGACGACCGGGGTGCCCAAGGCGGTCCGCTGCACGCAGGGCCGCCTCGCCGGCATCGCCGAGGTGGCGGCCCCGGGGTACGGCTATACGGCCGGGGACATCTGCTACTGCCCGATGCCGCTCTTCCACGGCAACGCCCTCATGGCCCTGTGGGGGCCGACGGTCATGGTCGGGGCCGCCATCGCGGTGCGGCCCCGCTTCAGCGCGTCGGCCTTCCTGGACGACGTCCGGCGCTTCGGGGCCACCAAGTTCAGCTATGTCGGCAAGGCGATCGCCTACATCCTGGCCACGCCGGAGCGGCCCGACGACGCGGACAACAC
>CAYWDQ010000106.1:0-10701 GCA_964457065.1 uncultured Acidimicrobiaceae bacterium
GCTCTCGAGCTCGCAGGTCCCCTCCGTCAAGGTCGGCGACGCGGGCGGAGTCCAGGTGGACGGCATCGATGGCACGATCGACGGCACGGTGTCCCAGGTCGGCCCCGTCCAGTCGGGAACGTCGGGGTACACCTACCCGGTCGTGGTCGCGCTGCCGACGTCCGCCACCGGCCTGTTCACGGGCTCTACGGCGAACGTGGTCATTGCCACGGGTTCGGTCGCCAACGTCGTGGCCGTGCCCACGTCGGCCGTGCAGAGCCTCGGGTCGCGCTCGTACGTGGAGATGCTCTCGAACGGCACGTTGACCCGCAAGGTGATCAAGGTCGGCATGGTGGGTGACACCTACACCCAGGTCCTCTCGGGCCTCACGATCGGCCAGAGCGTGGTCCTGGCCGATTACGCCGAGCCGGTCCCCTCCTCCAACACCGACACCTTCGGCGGCTTCGGCGGCGGGGGCTTCGGCGGGGGCGGCTTCGCGGGGGGCGGCGCCTTCAGGATCCAACGCTCGGTCGGTGGCGGCGCGGCCAGCACCTTCGTGGGCGGCTGAGCGCCGGGGCGACCGCCCCGGACGCTCCAGGCCGGGCCCACTGGTACCGTGCGCCGGGGTTGCCAACCGGCTCTGGTGCACGACGACGGGACCGGGCGCCCGAGGACTGGAGGGAACGACATGGAGACCGACCGGGGCGCTCCCGCCCTCCTCGTCGACCTCGACCGCTACCCGCTGCTGGAGCCCGGCTCACCCGGCTACGTGGAATGCGTCGAGGAGGCCCGCCGCCAACTGCGCGACACGGGCGCGGCGGAAATGCCCGGATTCGTCTCCCCCGCCGGTGTCGCCGAGCTCGTGCGTGACGCCGACACCCTGACCCTACGGGCCCATGCCTCCAGCGGGCAGGGCACCGCGTACCTCGAATTCCCGGACTTCTCACTGCCCCCGGACCACCCCCGCCTCCACTTCGCCGATTACGCGGTGCGTGCCGTCGCCTACGACGTCACTCCGCTCGACTCGCCCTTGCGCCGCCTCTACGAGTGGGACCCGCTGAAGGATCTCATCGAGGCCGCACTCGATCGCGGGCCGATCTTCCGGTATGCCGATCCGTTCGGCGCGCTCAACCTCGCGGTGATGGGCGAAGGCGACCAATTGCAGTGGCACTTCGACCAGACCGACTTCGTCGTCTCGCTCGCCATCCAGTCCGCCGAGGCGGGTGGCGACTTCGAGGTGGTCCCCCGTATCCGAAGCGCCCACGACGAGTGCTACGAGGAGGTCGCCTCGGTGCTCGCGGGTGACAATTCGCGAGTGGGTACCCTGCCCATGACGCCGGGCACCCTCTTGATCTTCGAAGGCCGCAACTCGCTGCACCGGGTGAGCCGCGTCTCGGGGAACCGCTGGCGCCACGTCGGCCTCCTGGCCTACGACACGGAGCCGGGCACGATGGGCAGCGACCTCTTGCGGACGGATCGCTACGGCCGGACCGACGCGCTCCCCGTGCCGCCCGAGACCTGGCCGGGCTCGGCATGAGCACCGAGTACGGGGAGTCCTTCGTGGGCGAGGGAGCCGACGCGGCCCACGTGAACACGGTGCTCGGCGCCATCGGCGGCCCGGTCGAGACGGCCTGGGTGACGGCGTTGGCCACGCCGCGGGCGGGACACGTCGCCTTCGTGGTCACGGTGGCGCCCGGCATCGCGGTGCGCCCATTCACGCTGTTCGTCAACAAGGCAGCGACGGAGGGCGAGCGCCATGCGGCCCTCACGTGGGGTGCGGCGCACGCCGGCGTGGCCGCGGGTGTGATGGAGGCCGTGGCCGAGGGCACCGTGCCCGAGGTCGAGGCGGCGGCACGGCTGCTCATCGCGGCGGTCTGGGTCAACCCGCAGGCGTTCGACGAGGAGGCGGTGTTCGAGAACAACAAGGCGGCGACGCTCGGGGCACTCCGGGCGGGTCGAGCGGGTCAGCCGACGGTCCCGGACGCGCTGGCGGCCCGCCACACGCCGCGCAACGCGTACTACCACCCCTGAGCACTACGGTGGGCCGGTGCCCGACACCCGGCCCGACGAGGCGATCGACGTGGTGATCGAGATCCCCACCGGCAGTCGCAACAAGTACGAATACGACCACGAGCAGCACGTGATCCGGTTGGATCGCCGCCTCTTCACGGCCACCACGTATCCGGCGGACTACGGCTTCGTGCCCGACACCCTGGCGGGCGACGGCGACCCGCTCGATGCGCTCGTGCTCGTCGCCGACCCCACCTTCCCCGGCTGTGTCGTCCGGGTCAGGATCCTGGGCATGTTCTCCATGCGCGACGAGAAGGGCGTCGACGCGAAGTTGATCTGCGTCCTCGAGCACGATCCCCAATGGGACGGTGCCGGCGACATCGAGGACGTGCCCGAGCACCTGCGCAACGAGATCGCGCACTTCTTCAGCATCTACAAGGACCTCGAGCCGCAGAAGTCGACCGAGGTGCAGGGGTTCGGCGATCGCCAGAGGGCGCTGGCCGAGCTGGAATCTTGCCGGAAGGCCTACCGCGACCATGCGGCCGGGCACTGAGAGAGGGAGGACCATGCCGTTTCCCCGCGAGGAGGTCAAGGCAACCGTTGACCGCTACCACGAGCTGCGTCGCCGGATCGATGAGGGGCTCGAGCCCGACGCCTTCGGCGTGCTCTCAGACTTCTACACCGAGGACGCGGTCTACATCGACGGCGCCTGGGGTCGCATCGAGGGGCGTGACGCCATCGCTCGCTGGCTGGTCGACTCCATGCTGGGCATGGAGGACTGGAAGTTCCCCGTCGAGTTCACCGCGATCGAGGGGAACGACGTGGTGGTCAAGTGGACGCAGATCATGCCGCGCACGAGGCCGGATGGAACCCCGTACCGCCAGTCCGGCTACTCGCGGCTGATCTACGCCGGCGACGGGAAGTTCTCCTACGAGGAGGACACCTACAACATGGCCCACGTGCTCGAGGACATCGAGGCCAGTGGGTGGCAGCCCAGCGGAGGGTCGATGAACGTGCCACCTGCGCATCCGGACCGGAACTTCGACATCCCGCCCGGCACGGCCCCCTGACTAAGGGGTCGTGCCGGTACTCCCGGTGCTCCCGGAGTTGCCGAACCCGGGGAACCCTCCCCCGCCGAAGGGGTTCGTGGTGCTGCCTGACTGCGACTGCTGTTGCTGGGCCTCCTGCTGGTTGCCCAGCGTCGCCGTCGTCGTCCGTTTGCTGTCCCCGACGTAGTACGTGATGCTCACCGATTGTCCCGGTTTGGAGTCCTGGATCACCTTCTGAAGGTCCTCGGCCGACGTGATCGGGGTGCCGGCGATGTCCACGATGACGTCGCCCTGGACCAGTCCGGCCTTGGCAGCCGGCGAACCGGAGACCACGCTCAGGATCACCGCACCCGACGTGGGTGTGAACCCGTACTGCTGGCGGAGCGCCGACGTGAGCGTGGTGATGTCGACGCCGAGGTAGCCGCCCCCGTTGCCGGCCAGGCCGCCCTTCTGGAGCTCGGGCAGCAGCGACTCCACCTGGGCGATGGGAATGGCGAAGCCGATGTTCTGCGACGAGGTCCCGTCGCTCGAGGTACCGGCGACGGCGGTGTTCATGGCGATGACCTGGCCCGCGGTGTCGATCAGGGGCCCTCCGGAGTTGCCGGCGTTGATGGCGGCATCCGTCTGGATGAGGTTCTGCAAATTCTCGGTCTCCGTGCCTACGCCGCCCGCGGTGACGGAGCGTCCGAGAGCCGAGACGATGCCCTGGGTGACGGTGGGCGTTCCCGCCGACAGGCCGAGCGCGTTGCCGATGGCAACGACCGCGTCACCCACCACGGCCTTGGACGAGTCGCCGAAGGTCACCGTGGGCAGGTTCGAGGCGTTGTTGATCTTGAGCAGCGCGACGTCCTTGGTCTGGTCGTAGCCGATCAGCGTGCTGGGCAGCGCCTTGGTCTGTCCGTACTCGGTGACCGTGATGGTGCCGGTGTTCCCGCCCTGGGTGTAGAGCTCGATCACGTGGTTGTTCGTGATGACCTCCCCGTCGGAGGTGATGATCATGCCCGTGCCCTCGTCCTCGTTCGACCCGGACTTGACGTCGATCGACACGACGGCGGGAATGACCTTGTCGACGAGCTGGGGGATGGTGACGTTGCCGCTGAGCACCGCGGCGCCGGGTGACGCGTTGCTCTCGTGGATCGTGACGCCGGGCGAGCTGCCATTGCCGTTGTGGTCGGCGATGGCGGTGACGGCGGCGCCGACCGCTCCACCGATGAGCGCCGCGACCAGGGCCACCGGGAGCCAGGTCCGGAACCGGCCTGACCCGCTCGTGGTCCCGGACGACGGCGTTTCTGCACCGGTCAGGGTCGGGTCGGGCGGGGACGGGTAGGAGAACGGGACGAACGGCGGCGCCACGGGGGGCGTCGGCTGGGTGTCGTCAGCCCTCGGCGGCGACCAGGCGGGTGGCGGTGGGTACGACGACGGTGCCACCGGGGGCGGCAACGGTCGGGGGAACGCCTCGGCGGGAGGGGCCGCGTCGGTGAGGGGCGGGGGCGGCTGCGGGCCCGGGAATGGGGTCGTCGCGGGGGGCTGAGCTGGAGGGGTCGTTTCAGGCGGGCCGGCAGCGGACTCCGGCCCTGGCTGCTCGGTGTCCTCACTCATGTGGATCCTCCTGAAGGGACGTGGTTCCGTCGCACCGCTCACGATGGGTGGTCGCCCGTCCCGGCGGCTCCCGCACTCCCGCGGACGTCCTGAGCCATGTTACGGGATGCAGATCCGGGGCCGTCATCGGGGCACGGCGCCAGGCGAGGTAGCGTGTCCGCCGCATGTCACGCCGGATCGATATAGAGCTGACCAGTCAGACGGGCGACGGGTCGTGGACCTGGCGCGCCGCCGGCGCACGCCAGCCCAAGGGCACCGTCGGGGCTTCCCTGGTGCCGCCCGGCGAGTCCGTCGGCGCCGTCCTGCGGGCCGACGTCGAGGTCGGCCTCGAGGGTATCGAGGTGCTGTCGCTCACGTCCGCCAAGCCCGCGCGTTCGCCCGAGAAGAGCGAGGGCCGCATCGAGGTGAAGGGCACCCCGAAGCGGACCCCTGACGTGTCGGTGGTCTTCGCACCGGGCTCGGGGAAGCGGCGCCGTGACGACGACGATGAGCGGGGACGCGGGGAACGCCGCGGCGGGCGCCGCAGCGCCGGCGCCAACGTCGGCGCCGAGGCCGAAGCTGGCTCGCGCGACGGCCGGGGCGACCGTCCGCGTGGGTCCACCGGCAGCGGTCCGCGCCGACCGGGGGGGCGCCGTCCGGCCGAAGGCGACGGGCGTCCGGCGCGGGGCGAGCGTCCCGTGGTGCCGACCTCGACCGTCCACCGCAACGCCATGCTGGCGGCACTTCGCCCCGAGCAGATCCCTGTGGCCGAGCAGTTGCTGCGCGGCGGCCTGCAGGCGGTGCGTCAGGCGATCGAGACCCAGAACGCCTCGTCCAAGGCCACCGGGAAGCCCCCGGTGGCATCGGACGCTCTGCTGGCCATGGCCGACGAGCTGCTCCCGACCGTGCGGCTGGCCGACTGGAAGGATCGCGCCACGGTGGCCCAGACCGCCGGCAAGGACTACCGCCTGCGGGAGCTGCGCGCCGTGGTGGCCGCGTCCCGCACGGTCACCTTGGACGAGGAGGGGCGAACTCTGGCGAAGGCGCTCCAGGAATCGCTCGACCAGCGCACGACCGCCTTGCGCGAGGAATGGCTGGCGCGCATCACGAACGCGCTCAACGACGGGCGCGTGCTGCAGGCCGTCGAGGCCTCCATCCGCCCCCCGGAGCCCGGGACACGTTGCCCGGCCGAGCTGGCGGTCAGGCTCGCCGGCGCCGCCGGAGAGGCCCTGTCGGCCGATCTGGCGCCAGAGGAGTGGATGCGGTTGCTCGACGCCGTCGTGGCGTCCCCGGTGCGGCGGACGGTGAAGCCGGCCGGCATCCCCGACGACGAGGTGGCGCGTCAGGCGGCCCGCCATGCCGCCGGTTCGGTCCCCGCGCTCGCCAAGCTCCTCGGGCTGCGCATCCCGCCCCCGCCGCCCCGGCGGGTCAACACGGAGCGCCGCTTCACTCCAACCGGCGGCTGAGGGTCAACAGGCGGGCGGTGAACCCCGCCGCCTCCAGGCGCTGCTTGGTGGTGCGGTCGCCCGGGAGCGCCAGTGCGTCCACGTCGCTGCAACCCTGCGCGGCGCTCCAGGCCACCGCCGCCGCCATCAGCGCCGTGCCCACGCCCACGCCGCGGGCACCTGTCTCGACATAGCAGCACTCGATCAGGCTGCTGCGGCGCCCCCCGGACTCGGCGCCCACCGTGACGCCGAGGAGCCCCACCACGGCGCTCTCGTACTCCCCGACCAGCAGGGTGGCTGCTGCCCCGGGCCCGGTCCACCGGTCGAGCAGCGACACGGGAGTGGCCTCACCGACGAGGGCCCCGCCGCCCCGCATGGACGCCGCGCCGACAAGCACCTGCGACAAGAGGCGCGTGCAGATCTGACGGTCCGCTGCACCGGCCGGCCGGGCCAGTTCCATGTCCGGTTAGGAGGGCGGCGGCGCCGACGGCCGCTCCTCGAGGAGCTGGCCGGCCCGGTTGAGGATCGTGCGCCGGTTGCGGGTGGACGCCTCGTAGCGCTGGACGGCACGGAGCTCGCCGGGGCCGAGGCTCTCCAGACGGCGCACGACCTGGGAGGCGCTGAGCGTGTCGTAGTCGGCCAACGCGCCGCCCACGATGGCCTCGGCCGCCGGGTCCGGAGCCGGGCGGGCCGGCGCGACGGGCATCGGCGGCGGCTGGACATCGCGGTGGCTTCCTTCATCCGCCGCGTCGGTGCCGTTGCTCAGGATTTCGTCCAGACGGGCGGACATCCCCCGCTGGCCCTTGTTGACCACGAAGCGGCCGACCACGCGGGCATTGCCCAACTCGACCTCCACCCGACGCCTCCCCTTGGCGATCAGCTCGGGGAGATCCTCCACCACCGTGACGGCCACGCCGACCGGTGCGAAGAGGCACAGGTCGAGGGTGCGGCGCAGCGGGCTCTTGCCGTCCTGCTCGTCGTCGTGCTCCAGATCCTCAGACACAGTCCCGGCAGAGCATGTTCTTCTTGTCGGCGAGCTGGCTGGGGTGCTTGACCAAGAAACACGAGCGACAGACGAACTCATCGGGCTGCTTGGGCAGGACCCGCTCGTTGCCCTCGGTCTTGTCCTCCTGGTCGGTCGCCTCCTCGTCCTCGGGCTCGTCCTCGACGACCAGCCGCTCCTTGAGGATGACGTCGAGGCTGGCCTCGACGTCCTCGTCGTCGGGCTCCTCCTCCTCTTCCTCCTCGTCGCCCTCGCCGGACCGCTCCACCACCGCCGCGGGCGAGGGTGTCAGGATCTCGTCGACATCGGCCTCGTCTTCGTCCAGGTCGGCGATGTCGTCGGCGTCGTCCGCGAGGGCGTCGTCCCCGATGTCCTCGAGCGCCTCCTCGTCGTCGATGTCCACGTCCTCGTCGACGTCGACGTCGAGCTCGTCGTCGAGCGCCACTTCGTCGTCGGCGTCGGGGCTCTCGGCCTCCAGCTCCTCGACTTTTGCCTTCTTCTTGGTCGCCATGTGCCGCGGGAGCATAGACGGTTCGGGAGACCGTTCAATCGCTGTGAAGGCGTCCCCCGAGAGGGCTCGGTGAGGGGGAACGGGAGGGTCCCGGCGGGCGGGCCCTGGGGTCTTTGGCGCCATCTCGCACGCCTGGGATAGCCAGGCCTGCAACACGTTCTCTACTCGACCCCCAGGGCCAACCACCGCCTCTCACAGCTCATCCCCCCCTCGCTGCTTCAGCGGGTTTTCACCTCTGCAGCATCCTTAGGGGCGTCGGGGACTGCGCCGTACACTAGGCAAGTCGGGGGTGGGGTCGTCAAGATGTTCGAAGCGGCCGCGACCAGGGAGAACGAGGGTTGTTCCTGGTCAATGCGTTGCGGATTTTTCCGAACGTCGCAGCTCGGCCCGGCGCTCTGACTCCAGGCGCTCGAGGTCCGTCGCTCCGTGGTCGACGTAGGACATCGCGTCGGCCAGGGCCCGGTGCCCGGCGACCTCGGCGATGGCCCGGTGCATCTGCTGGGCCACCCGGCGGTACGCGGGGTGGCCCTGTGTGCCGGAGCGGAGCTCTATCAGGTGCATCGCCTCTCGCGCGTTGAACTGCATGACGTAGCGGATGCGGTGAGCCAGCGCGACGGCGTAGGAGGCCTGCTCGGGAAAGTCCGGCGCCAGTGTGCGGTACAGCTCTTCGGCGCGACCGATCGCGTCGTCGTAGCGCTCCGCGAGGCCGGCGTCGACGACGAGGTTCGGCAGGTCGTAGCCGAGGGAGATGCCGAGGCGCTGCCATTCGATCGTGAGCATGCGGTGGCGCTGCAGGTCGCGAAACGCCCCGTAGTCGGTGACGAGCTCGAAGCGGTAGTCGGTCCGCTCGAAGGCGCGACCGGGCCGGTGGCGGCGGTTGCGCCGCTCCCCCACATAGGCGCGCAACAGAGCGACGCGCTCGTCGTGTGCGAGAACCCCAACCCTGCGCGCCGCTTCGCGCTCGGAGCATCCGAGATGCGAGAAACAGGCTGCGACCAGGACCTTCTCTTCGCCTTCCGGATCGAAGTCGAGCAGCGTGACCTCCGCCTCTCCGGCGTCGAGCGCCGGGTTCGAGGACGGGTGCGATGACTGCAGGTCGGGCCAGAGGCGTTCCACGAGGCGTGCTGTCTGCGCGCGGGTGGACAAGAGGTAGTCCGACCACTCGCCACCGCGCTCTTTGACGTCGACGCGCTGCAAGAACGAAGGGATCACCTTGCGAAGCTCGACGAGCATCATGTCGGCGTAGTGGCGCGCCTCGGGGAGCGGGTGCGCGCGCATGCGCAGCAGCAACTGCTCGTAGGACTGTCCGGTGCCGTACATGCCGATGTTCGACAGCGACGCCGCGGGCAGGATCCCCCGCAACGCGTCGAGTGATTTGGCGCGGGTCGCCTGGCGGTAGACGAAATCGCTGTCGCCGGCTTGTTGGGGGAACTGCTCGGCCACCCAGGCCTGCATGCGAGGGAGGAGCGCGCCGTACGTGTCGAAGACGCGGTCCATCTCGCCGACGAAGCGGGCGCCGTGCGGAGAGTCGAGCAGCTCCGGCGGGCGGAAATAGCGGTACTGCCCGTTGTCGAGGCGCTGGTTGTACGCGATGTAGCGCGTGGACTGCTCCAGGTAGGACATGAGGCGTCCCCACTCCAGCACCTTGGACAGCACATTCGACGACTGCTCGCATGCGAGGTGGACCCCGCCGAGCTGGGCGACCGAGTCGTCGCCGTACTCGACGAAGACCTTCTCGTAGAGCTGTTCCGCCCGGGCCAGGCCGACCGTGGCGTCGACGGTGGCGTCCCCGGAGATGTCGAGGTCACCCACGAACTCCTCGAGGAACAGGCGGCGCAGGCTCTTGGCCGAGCGCGAGTACCGTGCGAAGAGCGCTCCCTTGACCACCTCGGGTAGGTTGACCAGGGCGAATACAGGCTTGTCCAGGTTCGTGACGTAACGCCGGAGGATGGCTTCCTCGTCCGCGCTGAAGCGCTCTTCGGAGTAGGGGAACATGCCCGGCCCACGATAGAACGAGGGTGACGCGACGGTGGCGGATAGGTCAGGCGCCGGGCAGGCCCCCGGCGACGACGCCCCTCAGCAGGAGGTCGACCGCCTCCCTGGCCGCGGCCGCCACGCCGGGGTCGGCCGCCGTGTGCGACACCTGCTGGGCCAGGTCGGCCACTGACTTCATGGTGCGCACGAAGTCGCCGGGGGCCAGCTCCCCGATGTCGCGGGCGGCCACGTCGAGGGCGGTGGAGAAGGACGCCCCCCTCGCCCACGATGCGACGGCGGTGGCCAGGCCGGCCGCGGGCTGGCGGGTGCGTGGGACGAGATGGGCCTCCTCGACGACTCGGATCCTCTCGGCCATGACGTTGACGGCGTCGCAGCGCCAGGCGAGCTCGACGGTCCGCTTGTCGCCCAGCCTGTCCTGCAGGTGGGCCCGCCGCTTTCCTCGCCGCTGGCTCGGCGGTCCGGGGAGCTTGCGGGCACGGCGCGGCTCGAAGACGACGGCCGACAGCACGCCGGCGACGACCGACGGCTCCGCCCCTGCCAGCACGTCGCTCCCGAGAGCCTCGGCGATGAGCAGGTCGGCCTCGTGGTAAATGCGCGACAGGCGACGTCCGGAGGCCGTCAGCGTCCAGTCGTCGACGTAGCCCATCTGCTCGAGGACGGCCACGCGGTGACCGAGCTGCCGGGACAGGAGATCGGGCTGGCGGGCCTGCCACTGGGCGAAGGAACGGTGGAGGACCTCGTTGGCCGTGTCGCGGTCGAACCGCGAGATCAGGTTGACCGCAAGGTTGTAGGTGGGCCGGAACGCCGACCGCAGATCCGGAGGCGGCGCCGACGCCACTCTCGCCGCCTCCGCGAATGTGATCTCCGTGGACCAGGCGACGACGGCGTGGCCCTCCTCGTCGAGGCCTCGCCGGCCGGCACGCCCGGTGAGCTGGAGGTATTCCCCCGACGTGAGGGTCGCGCGGCCCGATCCGCCGTACTTGGTGAAGCGCTCGATCACCACCGACCGGGCCGGCATGTTGATGCCGAGCGAGAGCGTCTCGGTGGCGAAGACCACCTTGAGGAGCCCGGCCGCGAAGCACTCCTCCACCGTCTCGCGGAAGAGGGGGACCAGGCCGGCGTGGTGCGCGG